>JAGWBM010000063.1:11053-11418 GCA_021295895.1 Pseudomonadales bacterium | reverse complement strand
TGCTTGTATCTCAACGTCTGGACTCGCGCCCGGGCGGGTGACGCACTGCCGGTCATGGTGTGGATACACGGCGGTGGGCTGCAGATCGGACACGGCCACCTGCCGATGTACGACGGTGACGCGCTTACCGGCGAGGGAATCGTCGCGGTCAGCATCAACTACCGACTCGGTGTGCTGGGATTCCTCGCGCATCCGGAACTCTCCGCCGAGTCCCCGCATGGGGTCTCCGGTAACTACGGCATCCTCGACCAGGTGGCGGCACTCGAATGGGTCCGGGACAACATCGCCGCCTTCGGAGGCGATCCCGGCAACGTCACCGTGTTCGGCGAATCCGCCGGCTCCTGGAGTGTCTGCTACCTGATGGC
>JAGWBM010000063.1:10587-10983 GCA_021295895.1 Pseudomonadales bacterium | reverse complement strand
GCGGGTCCCTCGGGTCACGCCGTCGGCGAGGCGCTCGGCGAGGCGCTCGGCGGCCTCGACATCGCCGCGCTACGCGTCATGCCCGCCGAAACGCTCTACGCGAAGATCGCCGAAGCGTCGTGGAATCCGGAGGGTCGGATCGTCTACATCGACGGTCACGCGTTCCCCGCAGGCATGTCGGCGCTGGTCGAAGCCGGCGAACACAACCGCGTACCCATCCTCCTGGGATCCAACGCGGACGAGGGCACCACGCTGTTTCCGGCCTTGCCGGAGGTCGACGAGGACGCGTTCCGGGCGAACATCGCCGAGACCTGGGGCGACTTGGCCCCGGCCGTTCTCGAAGCCTACGCCGGCGACCTCGCCGCCGGCACCAGGACCGCGGCCCAGCAAATGCTC
>JAGWBM010000063.1:0-10427 GCA_021295895.1 Pseudomonadales bacterium | reverse complement strand
GCGACGGCGGAAGACCCATCGACCCGCGCGAGGGCGACAAGGCGGTGGCCCGGCTGATGCTCGGCTATTGGACGAACTTCGCCAAGACCGGAAACCCCAACGGCGACGGGTTGCCAGTGTGGCCTCGCTACGACACCGAGACCGACCTGGCTCTCGAAATCTCGGCCGAACCGGGAACCATCGGCGGTCTGCGGAAGGCCAAGCTGGACCTTTTCGACCGTCGCGCCGCAGCCACGCGGTAAAACGAGCCGTCGGGACCCATCGTCGAGGCGAGGTTTGCGGTCGCCCTGACACGACGGGGACTTCGTCCGATCCAGAACGGGCCGCCGCAAGGGCGGCGCCTACGGATCGCTTCCGTGGCGCAGGTTCCCGGCGCGCACCTTGCGAATCTTCGCCATGGCTTCGAACGCGCCCAACGGGTTGGCCGGACCCGGGGTTGTGCCGAACTCCCGATAGAGGGTTGCCACGTTCACCGCGATGCGTTCCGCATCACCCCAGGAGTCATAGTCGGCAAGCGAAATGTCCATCGCCGCGTCGTAGGCCGACAAGCCTGCATCGTAACGCGCTTTCGCCTCGTCACGGATGTACATCAAGTAGTCCCGCACCGCCTGCACCCCACGTTTGTCGGTAATCGGCCCGTGACCCGGGACCACCGTGGTGACCGGAAGACCGAGCATGTAGTCGCAGGCGGCAATCCAGTTCCCGACTGGCCCCACCCAGAGGATCGGGTGCCCTTCGACGAACAGGATGTCACCGGTGTAGATCAACTCGTCTCCCGGCACGTAGGCAAGGATGTCGCCCTGCGTATGGCAGGGTCCGACTTCCTTCAGCACGACGGTCTTGTCCCCCACCCGGACCTCGCGCTCGCCGTCGAAAGTGGTAGTGGGCAACGTGGGGGTGATGCCCTCGAAGTCGAAGGCGCTGAAGCAATCGATGAGGAATTCCCCCGTTTCCCCCATGTTCGGCGCCTGGCGCATGATGGCCGCCAACCGATCTGGTGGCTCGGCGGCGAGTTCCCGGGCGGTAGCACTCGAAGCGATGATCTCGGCCTCGGCGACGAGTTCGTTGCCATTGCAGTGATCGGCGTTGGCATGGGTGTTCACCAGCTTGTCGAATGCCCCCGTTGCCTTCGGCTCCGCCGCGCGCATGCCCTCGAGCATCGCACGGGTGAGTCTTAGGTCGAACAAGGTGTCCACGAGCAGACTCTCCTCGCCGTCCACGACCAATCCGGCGTTGCTCCAGCCCCATCCGCCGTCCGGTTGGACCCACGCGTAGCAGTGGTTGCCAACGTCGTGCAGACCCTGGGTGAACGGCTTGATTCCGAGTGCCATTGGCGTCCAGCCTGTCAGTCTGTCGTTTGAAACGTGGCCCGCTAGTTTACCCGCTTAGGAGCTCGAAAATCGCTTGAAGTCGTGCGGATATTTCTTTACTAATCAAACCGTTGGCTTAGTACTTCGTGGTTGTTGCCGTCGTGGACACATTCGACGATATCCGTCCATACCAGGACGACGAGGTCGGTCCCGCGATTGCACGCCTGTCCTACGACCGCGCGTTCATCGCGTTCGCCGGCCGGTTCGCGGCACCGGGGTTGCCGAGTCAAGTGCGCGCTCTCGGCTACCCCGCGCTGCGCGTACTCATCCGCCGCAAGGCCAAGCGGCTTCGCTCGGTCGCCGATCTACAGCGCCTGATGTCGGGTTACCTGAAAGCCCTACTGGAGCGCACCTCCGACGGAATGACCGTGAGCGGATTGGACGACCTGGATCCGACCTCCTCCTACCTGTTCATCTCGAACCACCGCGACATCGCCCTGGACCCGACCCTGCTGAACTACGCCATCTGGCTGCAAGGGCACCCCACGACGCAGATCGCCATTGGTGACAATCTGCTGGGCACGGGCTTCCTCAGCCACCTGATGCGGCTCAACAAGGCTTTTCTCGTTGCCCGCGACGTGATCGGCGCGAAAGCGCAACTCCAGGCCATGCGACAGACGTCGGCCTACATGCGCCAGACACTTGAAGCCGGCGAGTCCGTGTGGATCGCGCAACGCGAAGGTCGATCCAAGGACGGCATGGACCGCACCGAACCCGCGCTCCTGAAGATGCTACAACTCGCGTATCGCGGCGACGCCCGTGCAGTGACCGACTGGCTGAAGCTTGTGCGCCTTGTCCCCGTTTCAATCACCTACGAGATCGATCCCTGCGCGCCCAACAAGGCCCGCGAACTGTATTTCACGGCCAAGGATGGTCGCTACCACAAACGTCCCGGGGACGACATCGAGAGCATCGAAGCGGGCATGCGTGGCTTCAAGGGACGCATCCACCTGCACTTCTCGCCACCCATCGACGGGAACTTCGGCGACGCCGACGAACTGGCCCGTCACCTCGACATCCAGATCGTCTCGAACCTCGTCGCCTACCCCACGCATCACTACGCCCGCGCGCGCCTCGGCGAGTCCGACGCGGACTTGACCGACACCAGTCCGCGCGGCCGCCAGGCGTTTTTCGACGACCTGAAAACGTGTCCACCCGAGCATGCGCCCTACTTCCTTCGCCAATACGCCAACCTCGTCGACAACCAGCTGGCCGTACAGTCTGGTTGAGCGTCCTTGGATGGTACGAATCCACAACCGTTGAATCGCATCGTCAAATCGGTCGTACAGGGGCGACCCGAACGCCCCGAAAGGGCGCGCGCGGTCGCCCGTCCTCAATGCCCCGGGTTTCCTTGGCAACGGGACGGGACAAGCCCGTCCCCGACGATTCGGTTTTCCTTGGGGGTCCGCGGTCCGGCCCCGGGCCGGGCACTCAATCGCGGCACGACCGTGTCAGGGCGCGCCGGTACGGACGGCCACCGACTTGATCAACGCCTGCACGTCGACTCCCGCCGCCAGCCCCAATTCGTCGACCGAGCGACGCGTGACACGGGCGAGCAGGAATTGACCATCGCCGCACCGGACCCTTGCCATGGCGGAGTCGCCCTGGTCGTCGATCGCGTCGACGACGCCGTCGACGCGGTTGAGGATACTCAACCGGTCAATGGGAGTCGTGGCCAGACTGACGTCGCGAGCCGGGATGTGGAGGAGGATCAGCGGCCCCGCCGAGGATAGGTCTCCTCGTACAAAAAGCGATGACGGGCCGAAGCCCAGCTCAGACAGCCGATAGCGCGGGTCGTAGGTCTTGAACCGACAGCTGACCACCGCTCCCGCTTCGTCCCCTAGCGACGGCGTCGAGAACGACGTGGAGAAATCCCCGACCGAGTCCACCCGCGACACGTCGCCGTCGACCGCCACCATGACCTGGTCCGCCATGGTCAGCACCTCTGACAGCGTGTGGGACACGTAGATGATGGGTACGTCGTGGCGACGGCACAGGCGCGCGAGGTAAGGCGCGATCTCACGTCTCGATGCCGAATCCAGGGCCGACATCGGTTCGTCGAACAGCCAGAGCTTGGCCGGTGAGAGCAGCGTCCGCCCAAGCGCGACGCGTTGCCGCTGACCGCCCGAGAGTTCCCGCGGGTATTGCCCAAGCAAGGGCTCCAAGTCCAGGAAGTCCACGACTTCATCGAGTCCGAGCCGTACTCCCGATCGCTTGGCATGCGCGGCGAAGGTCAAGTTGCTGCGCGCATCGAGGTGCGGGAACAACCTGGCTTCCTGGAACACGGTACCGACCGGCCGAAGGTGCGCGGCGAGATTCGCGGCGGAACCTTGCCAAGTATCCGCGTCGATCTCGACGGTCACCGGCGCGTCGGGTTCGAACCCCGCGATCACGCGCAGTAAGGTCGACTTGCCCGAACCGGATGCGCCCACCAGGGCCGCAACGCCATCGAGGTCCATGTCGAGGTCGGCCCGCAACCGAAACCCGGTGTTTCGGGCGAGTTCACCCTGTGCCTTGAACCTCACGGAAGCGCCCCATAGCCGGCCGGGGTGCACCGCCGGCCCAGCCACGCCGACCTGTCCACACCGACCTGTCCATCGAACAAACGCCACGGTCGCGGGGCTCGCTTTGGCGTTTGTTTCATGGGAGGCGCAGCCAACGATAGGTGAATGTCAACACCACGAGCGAAAACACGAGTAGCGAGGCGGCGATTACATGCGCCCCCACGTAGTCGAGCATCTCGACTCGGTCGAACAGCGCGATCGACAACACCCTGGTTTCACCAGGAATGTTGCCGCCGATCATCAGCACGATGCCGAATTCCCCAACTGTGTGCGCGAATCCAAGTACGCCGGCAGCGACGAGCGCTTTGCGGTGCATGGGGAGTACCAGGCGCAGGAAACGGGCCACGGGTGCCACTCCCAGGCTGGCTGCCGCTTCCAGAAGGTGGCCGTCGGTTGTACGGAATGCCGATGCCAGGGGTCCGGTGACGAACGGCAGGGAATAGATGATCGAACCGATCACCAGCCCGGCGAACGTGAATGCGAGGGGCGTACCCGCGACTGCCTCCGCGATCGCGCCGAAAGGCCCGCTCGGCGCCATGGCAAGCAGGAGGTAGAAACCCAACACCGTCGGGGGCAGCACCAGCGGTAGCGCCACGAGGGCCTCCACCGGCGCTCGCCACTTGGAACCGGTTCGGGCAATCCACCAGGACAACGGTGGCGAGGCGACCAACAGGATGGCCGTGGTGGTCAAGGCCAGCAACCCGGTCACCCACGCCGCTTGCACGATGTCGGAAGTGACCGCCATCACCGGTAACCGGCCTTCCGGATCACCTTGCGCGCCCGTTCACTGCCAAGGTAGTCCATGAACTCCCGGGCAACCCGCTGGTTGGGCCCGGCGACGACAACTCCAACCTGTTCGATGGGCGTGTGCAGATGTTCAGGAACCAACCAATAGCGGTCGGGGGAGATGTCTTGGGCCACCACCTGGGCGAGGGCCGCGAACGCGCCATCCACCGCTCCGCTGGCCGCGAAGTGGAACGCCTGGGCAACGTTCAGGGCGTTGACCCGTTTCGACGCGGCACCCAGGCGGCGCATGGTCTCGGCCGCCGCGCGGCCGTACGGCGCGGTCTCGGGATTGGCCAGCGCCACACGCCTGTCGGCTGCGAACCAATCCACTCCGGGTTTTCCGTGGTTGACGACCAGCACGAGTCGTCCGGTCGCGTAGGCGATCGGCGAATGTGCCCGGGCTCGATTCACCAATGCTCGGGGCCGGGCGGCGTCGGCGGAAAGGAAAACGTCGAAGCGACGCCCTTGGACGAGTTGCGCGTAGAGGAGGCCCGATGAGCCGTAGGTAGCCACGATCTCACCGTGGAAATCCGCCTTCAGTACTTCTAGCGCGCCCTGGAAGTTCGACGCCGCAGCGACCTGCAGTGGCTCGCCAGCACCCGTCGACGTCCACGCTATCGCGATGCCCGCAAGTGTTCGTGCCGGCCAGCGTCCCATCAGGAGACTCTGCCAGCGCAAGGTGGCCAACGCAAAAGCCGCCTGTCTCTCCCCTGCCGCTCGCTTAGTGAGCGCCCCACAGCCAGCCCGGCCGCGTCGTGTGACGACGTTCAAGGGCGCGTTCGAAGCTCACCAGGCGTCGAATCAGCGAGTTGTAGCGGGCATGGGAATCCTCGACCCCGGATCGTCCAATGGCGTCGTAGAGGGCGTGTTCCGGTTCCCGGGGCCATCCAGACGCCTCCGGCACCGGCAGCCCGGCCTCTCGCAGACGGTGGGCGCCGACCGCGACCAGGAGCGCCTCGACGGTGAACTCGCCCCGCCGCAGGTCCTCGATTCCGGCGACGACCAGATCCGCACCCGGGAGTTCGTCGGGAACCGTGGTCATGGCGTACCACCCAAACCCGCCACCGCAGCCTGGACCTTGGCCTTGAACACTTCAGGCTCGATAGCCGGATATCGCAACAAGCCCGGTTCGATGATGTCCAGCAACGTCGTCAGGCGTTCGGGATCGATAAGTCCGTGAGCGTGCATCGCCGCGATGTCCCGGCGATCCAAGTCGTGCCCACGCTCGATCTTCGCCAGGGCCTGGGCGTAGAAGTCGTAGTGGAAGAAGCCAACAGCGCCGTAGCGACTGATGAAAGGGCTACGAGCCTGCCAATCGGGCAGCGCGGGGATGAACTCGTCCGGTGCAGCCAACTCCACGTTGATGTCCAGCGCGTCTTTCGCCCGGGCGATGGCCTCGAACACCCCCGGGGGTTCCGGGTCCAGCTTCAGGTCCACGTCCACGGTGGTCTCGCGCCAACCCATTACCACGGCCGAAGCGCCACCCACGAGATAGACCCGCCCAGCCCCCCGCGCCTCTTCGCCGAGGCGCCGCATGAGTTCCCGCACCTTGGCGGCGTTGCTGCTTCCCCGGTGCATGAGCGCAGGCTTGATCGATTTCGTAGAGCGAGTATGGGCAGCACTCGATAGGAGTCAAGGCGAGGGGTTTGCCGCCTTGGAACGTGCGTTGACGCTCACTTGAGCGAATACCGTTCATTGACGCCGTTCACGCGCTGATGGCTACGCGGGCGGTGGATGTCTTCGCTACAACCCAGACATGGACCTCCGCAACTTGTGCGTCCCGCAACGCCTGGGTCGCCGCGCGCACCGTGGCACCGGTGGTGGTCACGTCGTCTACGAGCGCAACGCGCCTTGGCATGGCTCCGGTCGTACTTGCGAAGACGCGTTGCGCGAGCGTCCGACGCACATCGAATGCGCCGCTTACGTTCCGCAACCGTGCGCTCCGCGGCAGTGTGCGTTGGGGTGGTGCGTCGCGGGTGCGTATCAGCCTGCCATTTAGAACCGGCCGATCGATCGCCCGACCGACCACTGCCGCCAGCAACTCCGCCTGGTTGTAGCCGCGTTGGCGGCGCCGCCGACGCGTCAGGGGCATGGCGATCAACGCGTCCGGCACAACACCGTCGCGATAGCGCGCCTCAATCGCCGGGGATAGCATGCCGCCGAGTATCCGGGCCTCTCGCAGCCCGTTGCCCGACTTCAGCCCCTCGACCACGCGGCTGAGCGGCGGAGCGTAGGTGAACGGTGCCACCGTCACCGTCCACGGCGGCGGCGCGACGATGCAGGACCCGCAGATCTCCCCGGCCGTCGATCCCGGCGGAGCGGGTTCGGCACACACGGGACAGGCCGGTTCGTTTCGTCCAAACGCGGCCTCGCATTCCCGGCAGAGATCCACATCGCATCCAGACCGGCGTCGACAGAGCAGGCAGATGCCCGGAAAGAGTGCGCCGAGAACGTTCACCGGGTACGCCGCTTCCGCGAGTCGGATCGGAGCCAAGCCAACGGGTCCTTGGGCTCTTCGTTATGGCGCATCTCGAAGTAGAGGCCGACCTCCATTTCGCCACCGCTCTGGCCCACCGTTGCGATGACTTCATCCGATTCGACCGGATCCCCGCGACGTTTGTAGATGGCGTCGACGGAACCGTAGAGCGACATCCAGCCGTCGCCGTGGTCGACGATCGCCAACATTCCGAAACCGCGCAGCCAGTCTGCGAAGACGACAACCCCAGCCGCGACCGCCCGAACCTCGCTCCCCGCAGGCGCTTCGAACGTCACACCCTGCCAACGCAGTCGCCCGCCGGCCCGGGGTTCACCGAAGCGCCGCACAAGCTGCCCCTGCACCGGCCATGCCAGGTCGCCCTGGCGACCGGCGGCGTCCAACCCGCTCTTTACCCGACGGCTTGCCCGAGCGAGTTCGGCGATCAAGGACTCGAGCCGTTTACGGTCGCGCGTCAGTCGCTCGCGCTCCTTGGATCGCGTCGCCAGTTCCGCGTTCAGGCGCTTGATCAGGTCCTGGCGCTCGGCGCGATCGCCAAGCAACTCGGCTCGATCCGAATTGACCGCCTCGCGCGACGCTTCCAGCGCAACCCTTTCCTGGTCCTGTTCACGTTGGTTTCGCTCAAGTTCCTCGAGGGTCCCGCGAAGCCGGTCCACCAGGACTTTACGTGCCTTCGCGAAGGCGGCGTGATAGCGAACCATCCGGTCGAGCATCCGCGGATCCTCCAGGTTGAGGAGGGCCTGCAACGGATCCCGTTCCATGAATCGCCAGGCGTCGCGCAGATGATCCGCAACCTTCCCTGCCTGCGCGCGGCGCGTTTCATCCAGTCGTTCCCGTTCGACAGCGAGGCTGCCGAGCTCGCCGCGGCCCCTCTCGATTCTGTTGTCCAGTTCCCGGATTCGCTGGTTGGCAGCCGCGATGCGACGGTCCGCGGCGGCTAACTCGCGTTGGCCCCTGGCGATGCGTTCGCCGGCTTCATCGAGCCACGCGTCAAGCGCGTTCAAACGGTTGAGTATCTCCTCCAACTCGCCGTGGGCATCCTCGGCGGTGTGGACGATGCCGACGCAGAGCAACAGCGCGCCCGCGACCGCTACCCCGCGCAAGTCCCGCGACCGAACGGCAGTCCGCGCCACGCTTCGACCCATCGCCTCACCGGGCTGCGGCGAGGGCACCGTCGACCGCCGTGTCAACCAGGGAACGTCCCGTCATCGCGGCCGGCTGCCGAATGTCCATGAGTTCGAGCAGGGTGGGCGCGACATCCGCAAGCGTGCCCCCGTCGGCCAAGCGCAGGGAACGCGGACCGACGTAGACGAGCGGGACCGGCTCCGACGTGTGGGCGGTATGGGGCTGGTTCGTCTCGCGATCGACCAGGCGTTCGACGTTGCCGTGGTCGGCTGTGACGAGGCACTGGGAAGCCGTTCGGTGGAGCGCTTCGACTACCCTTGCCAAGCACTCGTCGATCGTTTCGACGGCGGTAACCGCCGCATCGAAAACGCCGGTGTGTCCAACCATGTCGCCGTTCGCGAAGTTGCAGACAATAGCGTCGTAGCGACTGGTTTCGATCGCGTCCACCAACCGGTCCGTGACCTCCCGAGCGCTCATCGCGGGCGTCAAGTCGTAGGTTGCCACCTTCGGCGAGGGCACAAGTATTCGGTCCTCGCCTGGAAACGGCCGCTCCCGGCCACCGGAGTAGAAATAGGTCACGTGCGCGTACTTTTCCGTCTCGGCAATGCGCAATTGGGACAAGCCCGACACGGACCAGCACTCGCCGATGGTCTCCTTCAAGTCGACGGGCGCGAACGCCGCGGGCAGTTCGATGTCGTCCGCGTAGCGGGTCAGGGTCGCGAACATCTCGAACGCCGCCGTCGACGGTCGAGCAAATGCATCGAAATCATCCGCCGTCAGTGCACGCACCAGTTGCCGGGCCCGGTCGGCGCGGAAATTCATGAACATGCCCACATCGCCGTCCTCGATGGATAACGGCGGCGCGTCGGCAGCACGGATGGCGGTGGGTTGCACGAACTCGTCGGTTTCGCCGCGGGTGTAGGCCGCCTTCAAGGCTTGGGTGGGCGTCTCGAAACGATACGGCGCATCCCCCTTCGCCACGAGCCTGTACGCGCGCTCCGTGCGTTCCCACCGCGCGTCCCGATCCATGCCGAAGTAGCGTCCCGTGACCGACGCGACCGTGCCCGGAAAGCGTTCCTCGAAGCTCGCGAGCGTCCTCATCGCACTCTTGGGCGGCACATCGCGACCGTCGAGAAATGCGTGCACGCGAATCCTTGCTCCCCGCTTGAGCGACAATTCGACGAACGCGGCGAGGTGATCCTCGTGACTGTGCACCCCACCCGGCGACAGCAGGCCGAAAACGTGGAGGGTGCTACCCCGCGCCAACGTCGCCGCAATCGCGGCGTTGATCACCGGGTTGGCGGCGAACGAACCGTCCGCGATGGCTCGGTCGATGCGCGTCAGGTCCTGGTAGACGGTCCGACCCGCACCGAGGTTCAGGTGACCAACTTCCGAGTTGCCCATCTGACCGTCCGGCAAACCGACCCGGGTTCCCGATGCGGACAGCGTTGTTCTCGAAGCGCTCCCCCAAAGTCGATCCCAGGTGGGGGTGCGGGCGCGATGGATGGCGTTGTCGTCGGCACCGCTACCCACCCCCCAGCCATCGAGTACGACCAGTAGGGTGGTTGGTGGGTTCGCCATGCTGCCATCCTCGAAAGTGGCGATCTGCGCTCTGCGGTCAACTCTGGAAGTGTGTCGGATTTGGCGCGTGAGCGCCAATTCCAACACAGTCGTGTGTCAAAACAATCCAGAGTTGCCCCCCTGTTGTCTCCAACGCGCCTGTCTCAAGGTCGAGGTCCGATCGATGCCGTCGGAAGGAACATCGCCCCATTTGAATCGGGAGTCGCGTTGGTTTGTGCGAGTCGCCTCCTCGGGGAACATCCCCTTTTCAATGCCGTGTGGCCGAGGTTGGTGTCGGTGTCGCGGTCGGAATGGCCGAGGGGCGAAATGCCGGGTTCGGCGCTTCGTATCCGAACATCGCCCCTTTCAATTCCGAGATGCGTTTCCCACCCTTCGACCACCGCGCCTCCGGTTGTTTTGGGGACCGGCGCCGTGGACGAAGCGTGGAAGACGCACAACCTGTGATGCCTTGGTCGAGGGTTGCGGTAGCCGACTCCGTGCGGCGGGGCCGGGTGCACGACGTCGGTG
>JAGWBM010000003.1:36438-42868 GCA_021295895.1 Pseudomonadales bacterium | reverse complement strand
ACACGCCCGGGTATTTCCTCACCCGGACCGCGCAGACCCGCCGGTTGATCCAATCGATCGGTCGCGACAACGTCCGACTTCAATACGATCTCTACCACCGCCAGATCATGGAGGGGAACCTGGCGCGCGGCATCGCCGACAACCTAGACGTCATCGGCCACATCCAGTTCTCGAGCGTCCCGGGACGCCACGAACCGCAATACGGCGAAGTCAACCTGGCCTACCTCTTCGACGTCTGCGATCACCTCGGCTACGATGGCTGGATCGGCTGCGAGTACCGCCCGATGACAACCGCCGCCGAGGGGTTAGGCTGGGGCAGACCGTACGGACTCGGGCGGAATCCATGACCGGGTTGACCCAGGCACAGATCACCTCGTTCAACGAGAACGGTTTCCTGTTCCCGCTCCGCGCATTCTCGACCGAGGAGGCCGCCGACCTGCGCAAGCGATTGGAAGAAGCCGAAGCGGGTGCGGAACCCGGCACCGAGCGATCCGCCCGGCAGGGGTTGCCCATTACCCACGCGTGGGCCTGGGACCTGGTTCACGATTCGCGAATCGTGGAGCCGATATCCGCCGTGTTGGGGCCCGACGTGCTGCTCTGGTCCATGGACTGGTTCATCAAGGAGCCCGGTCCCGGCTTCGTTTCCTTCCACCAGGACGCGACCTACTGGGGGCTGGAACCGCATCATGTCGCCAGCGCGTGGGTAGCCTTGTCGGAAGCCGGTCCCGAGACCGGTCCGATGCGCTTCGTGCGCGGCAGCCACAAGGGACCCCTTTTCGAACAGGACGACACCTACGGCGATCACAATCTCCTAAGCCGGGGCCAGGTGGTCAAGACCGACGTGAACGAGTCCAAGACCGTGCTCGCGCCCCTGGCAGCCGGCGAAATGTCCCTGCACCACGTCCGCGTGATCCACGGTTCCGAGCCCAATCTTACCGTGGACCGCCGCATCGGCATGGTGTTGCGGTACTGCGCCACCGACGTGCGTCAGACCAAGGCGAGGGGCGATCGCGCCATCCTCGTCAAGGGCACCGACACCTACCGGCACTTCGAGATGATCCCCCGACCCCGGGCAGATCTCGGCGAAGAAGAACGACACCTGGCCAGGCAGCACGGTCGAACGCGGCACAAGGCGCTCATGGAGGACTGAGTCAAAGTGCGTGTGCTCCACGTCTACCGTAGCTACTTCCCCGAAACCCAAGGCGGTCTCGAAGAGACGATTCGTCAGATCTGTCTCAACACGGCAGCGCATGGCGTCGAGAGCCGGGTGCTTTGCACAAGCAAGACGATCGAACCACGCGTCGTGCGGCGGGACGAGACGGTCGTGTACCGGTCGCGCCGGACCGGCGAGATCGCCTCCTGCAGCCTATCCATCGAAGCGTTCGCCATGTTCCGGCGCCTGCTGCGCTGGGCGGACGTCGTGCACTACCACTTTCCGTGGCCCCTGGCCGACGTGATGCATTTCTCGGCCCGAGTCGGCGTACCAACTGTTACGACATACCACTCCGATGTCGTCCGCCAGCGCGTGCTCGGTTGGGTGTATTACCCACTGATGATGCGATTCCTCCGGTCCGTAGACCGGATCGTTTGCACGTCACCGAACTACTTGGCGTCGTCGAGGGTTCTCAAGGGTTTGGGGGACCGTGTGACCGTCGTGCCAATCGGACTTGACGAAGGGTCCTACCCGAGTGCGAACGGCGCACTCGCCGAGGCCCACGCCAAGTACGGGTCGGAGTTTTTCCTGTTCATCGGCGTACTGCGCTACTACAAGTGCCTGCACATCCTGCTCCAAGCCATGCAGGGTGCGTCCTACCGTGCTGTGATCGTTGGCTCCGGGCCTCTTGAGGGGGAACTGCGGAATCAATGCCGCCGCCTCGGCTTGAGCAACGTTACCTTTACGGGACACCTACCGGACCCGACGAAGGTGTCACTGCTCAAGCAGTGTCGGGCCGTGGTGGCGCCGTCCTACCTGCGTGCCGAGGCCTTCGGGGTCGCACTCCTCGAGGGGGCCATGGCGGGCAAGCCGCTGATCACCGCGGAGGTCGGCTCGGGAACGAGTCATGTGAATGTCCACGGGGAGACAGGCCTCGTCGTCGAACCCCAATCGCCCACGGCGTTCCGGGAGGCCATGGAGACCTTGCACAGCAACCCCGGACTGGCGCAGAAGCTGGGAACCGGTGCCCGAGACCGGTTCGAACGGTTGTTCAGTGGACGTCTGATGGGCGAGCGCTACGCGGACATCTATGCCTCCCTCCTGAGAAACCGGGGCTAGGCGTGCGGATCGCCGTCGATGGTCGACCGCTGCGGCATCCATTCTCGGGAATCGGCGTCTACACGCGGGAGATCCTGTCCCGCTTCGCCGTCGACCACGAGATGTTCATCTACTTGGACCGCAGGCCCGAACGAACCATCGACGTGTCGGGTACGTTGCGCAGCGGCCCGCCGCGCCGACTGAGCGGCTTCTTGACCGCGAATGTCGCGTTCGCGCGCTGGGCCGAGCAAGATGAGGTAGACGTCTTCTTCTCCCCACGTCATCACCTGCCGCTGGCGCTCCGGCACACGCCCGCCGTGGTCACGATCCACGACATGGTCTGGCGCGTGGCGCCCGAAACCATGAAGCCCCTGAACCGACTGCTCGATACGGCATTGATGCCCCCCGCCCTGGCCAGGGCCCAGCGCGTCGTCGCCGTGTCGGCAGACACGGCCAACCGTATCGTCGAGTACTGCGGCCGACGCGACGTCACGACGATCCACAATGGCTGCCGGGACCTGCCGCCCGCGGTGCCGTTTACCTACCCGAGGCCGTACTTCCTGTTCGTCGGCACCAAGGAGCCACGCAAGAACCTGCGGGGCACGGTCGAGGGCTTCCGCCGGGCATTGGCTGCCGGGTTGAATCACCACCTCGTCCTCGTGGGACCCTCTGGATGGGGCGACTCCGGGCTCGGCGCCAGCGGGGCCGTCGACGGCATTGTCGACCTGGGACCCCTCTCGGCCGAGCGGCTGTCGGGCGTGTATCGGTCGTGCACGGCACTGGTGCTCGCCTCGTTCTACGAGGGGTTCGGCATTCCGCTGGTCGAAGCGATGCACCACGGCAAGCCCGTCATCGCGTCCGGGACGGGCGCGATGGCCGAGATCGCCGGGGATGCGGGGATTCTGGTCGACCCGGGCAATCCCGCGAGCATTGCCCGGGCATTTCTCAAGCTCGCGAACGACGCCGCGGCACACCGACGGTTAGCAGCGAACGCGCGGCGTCGAAGTCGCTCGTTCTCGTGGGACCGTGCCGCCCAGGCCACGATCGAAGTACTCGGCGAGGCCGCGGGCCTACGCGTCACCGCGTAGCGGACGGGCTTGTCCCGTCCCGATGTCCAGGCAGCCGGCATGTCCCCAAGGGCGTTGGGCTATGCGGCGCTAGGCGACCCGCTCGCCAAATCGCCGCGCGTCTTCAAGTCCGAGGCGGGCGCGAATGCCGAGGGCGGTGGCGACCGGTAACCAGAACAACAGCCAAGTCCAGCCGATCTTGTCGATCAGTTCGTGACCATCGAGCAGGTAACACGGTAGGGCCATAGCCCAGATCGCGATTCCAAACTTCGCCTCGGCTTCGCGAGTATTGCGAAACAGCGTGTGCGCCGTGAGCGCGATTACGGTCGCCATCAAGGCGAGCCCGAGCAACCCCGATTGGTGGGTAACGGCAAGGTAGAGGTTGTGTTGGTGCTGCACATCGTAGCCGCCCACCTGGATCAGGTCGGGCGTCAAAACGCCGAGACCAAACCACATCCCGTCGGCACGGATGCGAGCCACGTAGTCCAACCAGATCGCGGGACGGAAGCTGTCGCCGCGAGGAAGGATCACCTCGCCAGCGCCGGGCACCAGCCAATACGCCGCCAAGAGCACGATCAGCAGTCCCACGGCAAGCGATCCCGCGGCAAGGATGAAACCTCGCGCCGTGGCCATCCGGTGTGCGAGGAGCAGGCAGCCTAGCCCGAAAGCCATGCATACCAGGGCATTCCGGGATCCGGTCAGGACCACCGCAACGACGAGCATCGCCACGCATACGCCTGAAATCCAACGCATGAAAGATCGGTCGTCGCGGCCGACCAGCCACGCCAAGCCGCAAACAGCGGCGACGGCGTACACCATGGCTGCCATCACATGGGTATCCAACTGCCCGAGCCCGTTCAATCGCCCGTCACCGGGCGCCTCGATGAAAAAGCGGGCAAGCGCCACGACAGCCGCCAACGCGCCGAACACCGCCATCGTCTGCATGAGTCGACGCAGAAACCAATCCACCTGAACGGACTCGGCAACACACACCACGAACGTGAACACGAGGAGCGCGCGCACCACCTGGCTGAACGCATCCCTCGCATCCCATGGCGTCGACCAAAGGCTGCTGAGGGGAATGTAGGCAAGCAGGACGACGACGAGCAGAAAACCCCGGTCAAGGAACAGGCTCCGCCACCTTGCGGCGCCGGCCAGTACGTAGGCAGCGAGGATGTACGTTGGCCAACTCGACGCACTCTGCGAGGACAGGACGAAGATCGACCCCAGCGCCACGAGGATGATCGTCGCGCTAGCGGGAACTCGGAACTCGAGGAGCGCACTCGCGACGCTATGCCACCGGGATTCGCGCGCCGTGCTGCTCACGCCGTCCCACGATCCTCTTCCGCCAAGCCCGGCTCAGCGGTCATGGCAGGCGCAGCGGCAAGAAGCTGCATGGTGGTTCGCTTCAGGACCGTCTCCGTTGGGTTGCAGCGTTGGCATTCAGCCAGTGTAGCAGCCCGTCGTTCCGCCAAGACGGACACAGGCGGACAGGCTTCCGGCGGCTTCGTCGGCGAGCAATCCGACGACCGAGGAGACGCGCCCATGCGCTATGGACGCCGTCGGCCGCGGCCCCTACACTCCCGCCGACGGGCCTATAGCTCAGTTGGTTAGAGCAGTGGACTCATCGAAACGGGGTCCGTGAATCGTGCGAACCCCGGATGGTGCGCTTGCGGCGAAAGCCGGAAGATGAACGGGATGAATTCAGGGAAACCGTCGGTCGTGGCGACCACGGCAATCCTGAGCCAAGCCGGCGGTACACCGCCGGAAGGTGCAGAGACTACCTGGGGACTGGCCAAGTGCCACTGGCACCGCGCCGAGTGTCCTTGATGACAGGCTTGAGCGTCCCGCACCCGACCGCCGCCGATGACACGGCGGCGAGGGTGGTGAGATAGTCCACGCCCGGCGGAAACGCCGGGAGACCGTGAATCCATTGGTCCCAGGTTCGAGTCCTGGTGGGCCCACCAATGCGCGACCGCCCGCGACCATGCGCCGCACGGACGCGTAGGGGACGGGCTTGTCCCGTCCCGCGCTCGTTTGACCGCGAAGGGCAGGACTACGGATGACGACACAGACTGCGGGCGACGGCAGAATGCGGGCGACGACAAGCGTCGCCCCTACGAGCGCACCGCGCAAACGCCTACCGGCGGGCGACCGCGCGCCCTAACGGGTGCGACAGAGTCGCCCCGACGATTGTCCGCTGAACGCCGGCGTCGCCGGACTAGTGTCGGTTGGGCTCCGTCCACTCGTCGAGGAAGCTCTTCAAGTGGTCACTTCGGCTCGGGTGGCGCAACTTGCGCAATGCCTTCGCCTCGATCTGGCGGATCCGTTCCCGGGTCACGTCGAACTGCTTGCCGACTTCCTCGAGGGTGTGGTCGGTGTTCATGTCGATCCCGAAGCGCATGCGCAACACCTTCGCCTCGCGCGCCGTCAGGCCGCCAAGGACCATGCGGGTCGCTTCGCGCAAGCCTTCGCCCGTGGCAAGTTCCGCCGGTGAACCGATGGTCAGGTCCTCGATGAAGTCACCCAAGTGCGAGTCCTCGTCGTCACCGACCGGGGTCTCCATCGATACCGGTTCCTTGGCGATCTTCAGTACGCGGCGAACCTTGTCCTCCGGCATCTCCATGCGCTCGCCAAGTTCCTCCGGCGTCGGTTCGCGGCCCATTTCCTGGAGCATCTGACGGGAGATCCGCTTGAGCTTGTTGATGGTCTCGATCATGTGGACCGGAATGCGGATCGTCCGCGCCTGGTCGGCGATGGATCGGGTGATCGCCTGGCGAATCCACCACGTCGCGTAGGTCGAGAACTTGTAACCCCGGCGGTACTCGAACTTGTCCACCGCCTTCATGAGGCCGATGTTGCCCTCCTGGATCAAGTCGAGGAACTGCAGGCCGCGGTTGGTGTACTTCTTCGCGATCGAGATCACCAAGCGCAGGTTGGCCTCCACCATGTCCTTCTTGGCCCGTTCGGCCTTGGCCTTGCCGAGCGACATGCGGCGATTGATCTCCTTGACCTCGCCCACCGTGAGGCCGGTGCCCCCGGTCACCCTCGCCAGCTTGCGCTGGGCACGGCGGATCTCGTCCTTCGCCGCCGCCAACCGCCTGCTGTAGTC
>JAGWBM010000003.1:0-36425 GCA_021295895.1 Pseudomonadales bacterium | reverse complement strand
GGATGTCTCGTTGCCGGTATAGGCGGCAAGAAACTCGCGTCGCGTCATGCCCGCCTGAACGCAGGCGTTCATCATGATGCGTTCCTGACGCCGAATCGTCTGCAATGCCTCACGGGGCATGGCGACCACGGCATCGTAGTGTTTCGGCACCAGTTTGAAGAAGGAAAACGCAGCCGACGCCTTGGCCAGATCCGCAACGACGGCCGGATCCTTCGGGTCGTCCGCAGCGGCCAAGCTACGTCGCGACTTGTTGTAGGCACGCCTCAATGCCGTGAAACGCCGCTTGGCCTCCACCGGATCGGGGCCCTTGCGTTCCTCGGTGTTGTCGTCCTTGTCGTCCTTGTCGTCCGCGGCGGCGGTCAAATCGACCTGAGCCGCAGGCGGTACGTGATCCGCCGGATCGAGGTAACCCACCAGGATGTCCGCCAGCTTGCCTTCCTTGCTGAGTTCGTTGTAGTTGGTGAGAACGTATTCGACGGTTCCTGGAAAATAGGCTGCCGCCGCCAGCACGTGGCGGATGCCTTCCTCGATCCGTTTCGCAATGGCGATTTCGCCCTCGCGGGTCAGCAGTTCCACGGTGCCCATCTCGCGCATGTACATGCGCACGGGATCCGTCGTCCGCCCCGCTTCCGTCTCGACCGCCGCCAGGGCCGCCGCAGCCTCTTCGGCAGCCAATTCGTCGGCGGTGTTGTCACCGGCGTTCAGCAGTTCGTCAGCGTCCGGGGCAGCTTCGGCCGACTCGTAGACCGTGATCCCCATGTCGTTGATCATGCTGATGATGTCTTCGATCTGCTCGGAGTCGCTGATGTCGTCGGGCAGGTGGTCGTTGACCTCCGAGTAGGTCAGAAACCCCTGTTCCTTGCCCTTCGCAATCAGCTCTTTCAGGCGAGACTGTTGCTGTTCCGTTTCTGTGGCCATATCACCTCGTGGGTTGGATGGTTTGGATCGACCGGAACCGGCCTTCGGGGATGAAAAAACGGCGTATTATAGCGCTTGTCGGACCTTCGCGTCCGACAGTCGTTTTGCGTCGTCCACGCTACCGCTTTCCACCGCCCTGCGTGCGAGCGCTGCCTCCTGCCGTTTGAAGACGTACCGACGGGCACGTTTCTCCAGGTCGAGGACAATCGCTTCCTTGGCCAAGAGCGTTTCCTCCTCCGCCAAGGCAGCCAAGTCGTCGTATCCGGCTCGACCCACGAAACACCCTATCAACGTGCCGGTGTTCATACCTGGCTCGTCGACGAGATGTCTCACTACGTCGGCCAGCAAGCTGGCGTCGGTGGGATCCGCAAGCTCTGCTCGCACCGTCGCGTCCATACCATCGATCAGTTGTGGGTATTGGACTACGTACTTGAGCAATGGTTTATTCCCGATCCCGTGTCTTTCGTTCGCACGGGGGTCTCGAATGGGAACTCGTTCCCGCGCCCCGCCAGCTGCCCCGGCGACCACGGATGCGTCCATTCGAACCCGACTGGCCAGATCGTTGATGAGGATTTCCTGCAATGCACCCCGGGGCAGCCGCCGAATGTGAGGCGCCGCGAGTTCGGCAAGCAATGCGCGTCCGTCAGCCTGATCGAGATCGAGGCCCTCCTGCAGGTGATCGAGGAAGTACTCGCCGACCGGCACGGCGTCGTCGAGCAGAGTACGGAAGTGCTCCGCTCCCTTCTCCCGGACAACCGTGTCCGGGTCCTCTCCTTCCGGCAGGAACACGAACTTGAGCTGCCGCGTTTCGGACAACACCGGGAACGCCGCATCGACAGCCTTCCACGCCGCTCCCCGGCCCGCTTCATCGCCGTCGAAGCAGCACACGACAAGGTTCACGTGCCGATACAGCGTTTCGAAATGAGACTCGCCGATCGCGGTACCGAGGGTGGCGACGGCGTTGGTGACCCCGTGTTGCGCCAGCGCAACAACGTCCATGTATCCCTCCACGACAACTACGCTTTGCAGGCCGCGCTGCGCGCGCCGGGCCTCGTAGAGCCCGTAGAGTTCCCGTCCCTTGCGGAACACCTCCGTTTCGGGGGAATTGATGTACTTCGGCTGACCGTCGCCATAGACCCGACCGCCGAAACCGATCACCCGACCGCGCGTATTCCGGATCGGGAACACGATGCGCTCGCGGAACCGGTCGTAGACCCGACCTCGGCCACCCTCCTGGCGGACGAGCAAGCCGGCGTCGATCAACTTCTGCTCGCCGAAGGAGGTCAACGCCGTCTTCAACCGTTCCCAGCCGGAGGGTGCCAAGCCGATGCCGAAATCCCGGACGACTTCGCCCGAGAGACCGCGCTCCTTGAGGTATGCAACTGCGGACCCCGCCTCGTCACCCCGCAGCCAGCGCTGGAACTGCCGCGCCGCGGCATTGAGCACGTCGTAGAGTTCGGTATCCACCTTCGGTCCACGACCCGCCTCCCGGGGCACCTCCATGCCCACCATGGATGCCAACGTCTCGATGGCTTCCGGAAACGTCTGGCTGTCGTACTCCATCAGGAATCCGATCGCCGTACCGTGGGCTTCGCAACCGAAGCAGTGATAGGTCTGGCGATCCTCGTTGACGTTGAACGACGGCGTTTTCTCGTCGTGAAAAGGGCACAGGCCCTTGTGGTTGCGGCCGGACTTCTTGAGTTGGACCCGGGGGCCAACCACGTCGACGATGTCGACCCGACCCAGCAAGTCGTTGATGAAAGATTCAGGAATCCGGCCTGCCATTGCCCACAAAGGATAGACCCGCGCGGGGAGGGACGCTATAGGACTCGACCGGTTTCGCGTGTCGCTGAGGTTCTTTGCGGCCCCAGCAATTCAGCCCTGAAGGGCCGCCCGAACCACCTGGCTAACGGCACCCATGTCGGCGCGGCCGGTCAGTTCGCCTTTCAAAGCGCCCATGACCCGGCCCATGTCCTTCATGCCGGTTGCGCCGGTAGCCACCACCGCCGCGGCCACGGCCTCTTCGATCTCGCTCGCCGACATTGCCCTGGGCAGGAACTCCTCGATCACTTCGATCTCGAACCGCTCGATGGCGGCGAGATCCTCCCGGCCGGCCGTCTCGAACTGTCCTTGCGAGTCCCGGCGCTGCTTCTGCATCCGCGCCAGGACGCCGACCACGTCGGCGTCACCCAGTGTTTTGCGGCCGTCGATCGCGGCCTGCTTGAGTTCGGCGTTGACGAGGCGGAGCGCCTTGACGCGTTCCCTGTCGCGGGCGCGCATGGCATCCTTGGTAGCGGCTTCGATACGGTCTTGCAGATCGCTCATGGAACAATCGTCCGATTGGTAGCGCGTCGATGATCCCGGGCTGGCGAGTGCGTCGCCCGACTGGCGGTTTCGTTCGCTAGAACGCCTTTTCGAACCGCCGCGCTTCGCGCTGCAGTTTCTTGATGTGACGCTTCACGGCGGCGGCCGCCTTGCGCTTGCGAACGGCGGTGGGCTTCTCGTAGTACGTCCGACGACGAACCTCGGACAATACACCGGCCTTTTCACACGACCGCTTGAAACGGCGCAAGGCCACGTCGAACGGTTCGTTTTCTCTGACTTTAACGGATGGCATGGATAGCCTGCTGCAAACCGGAGGCGCATTCTACGCATCGCGCCGGTGGTTGCCAACCAACCGGTGCCGCCCGCCACCGTGCAGCCCGGCGCGATGCACAGACTGGGACCTCCGAAGTACGACGGGGCCAACGCTTGCCGACCACAAGCCAGCCTGGTTCGTGGCCTGCCACCATTCCCACCAGAGCCAGGCGTTATATAGGATGATCCCAATCAGGCCGACCAATATGGCTTTCCGCCATCCGTCGAGCCATTTGGTGTCGCGCTTCACGGTCGGCACGATAGCCGAATCGGCGCGAATACCCTGGACGATCACCCACATGTTGAGTGGAACACCCGATGAGATTACGCTCGCCTCATGCTCGGACTACTGAGATCCTTCGTAACGGGGTGGGCAGTCGCCGTCGTCTCTTCGGTGCCGTTGCTCGTCGCACTGGTGATCGCCCACCTGATCGTTGCGGCCTAGGTCCCGGAGCCGGGGCGCTGACCCGCAAGGTTCAAGGACCGTAGGGGACGGGCTTGTCCCGTCCCGTTACCAGGCAGGGCGGGTATGTGCGGTGCGGGCGACCGCAAGGGTCGCCCCCACGGATTTGTTCATGCGATTCACCGGGTTGTGGATGTGTTCCACGCGTGGGCGATGATCTTGTCGTTCGGCTGCCCGGCATGCCTGTCGGTTGGATCCGAATCCGGGTAGTTTAGGCGGCCGGTCCATATCCAACTGCCACGGGATGCTCGTTCTCGGCATTGAGACTTCCTGCGACGAAACCGGCGTTGCCTTGTACGACACGGCGGACGGCTTGCTCGCGCAGTCGATCTACAGCCAGGTGCCCTTGCATGCCCGTTACGGGGGCGTGGTACCCGAACTGGCCTCGCGGGACCATATCCGCAAGATCGTCCCGCTAGTGGGCGAACTGCTCGACAAGGCCAGTCGTTCGACCGCCGACCTCGATGGCGTGGCCTATACCGCGGGGCCTGGCCTTATCGGTGCGCTCATGGTGGGTGCGACTTTCGGCCGCGCGCTGGCCTACGGACTCGACATACCCGCGATCGGGGTGCATCACTTGGAAGCGCACCTGCTCGCGCCGTTGATCGAGGGCGCCGAGACATTGCCGCCCGCGTTGCCCTTCGCCGCCCTGCTCGTGTCCGGCGGGCATACACAGATATTCCGCGTCCACGGCATCGGATCCTACGAGCTACTCGGCGAGAGCCTGGACGACGCCGCCGGTGAAGCATTCGACAAGGCGGCAAAGATGCTCGGGCTCGGCTACCCGGGAGGACCGGCTGTGGCCGCGGTGGCCGAGCAAGGCGACCCGGCACGGTTCCGCTTCCCGAGACCCATGACCGACCGGCCCGGCCTCGATATGAGCTTTTCGGGGCTGAAGACCTTCACCCTCAATACGGTGCGCCAACACGCGCCGCTTACCGACAAGGATATTGCCGACATCGCCCGGGCGTTCGAGGAGGCCGTGGTCGACACCTTGGTCATCAAGTGCCGACGCACCGTCGAACACACGGGACTCGGCGAATTGGTCATCGCCGGCGGGGTTGCCGCCAACCGCCGGCTACGGGAGCGTTTGGAGGCGGCCCTGCCTCGGGTGATCTATCCACCGCCTGCGCTGTGTACCGACAACGGTGCCATGATCGCCTACGCAGGCGCGATCCGGCTCGGTGCCGGTCGGCGCGAGGGCTTGGAAGTCGCAACGCGTGCCCGGTGGCCCTTGGTCGAACTCGACCCCGTGGTGCCTTGAACGACACACCCAGCCACGGGACGGGACACGCCCACCCCCTACGGACGTTCCATGCCACGGGCCGTAGCGGCGACGCCATCGCCGCGCCGTCGCCCGTGCTGAGGCCCCGCAAGACGTCAGTGGGTTGGCACGAGAATGCGCAAGCATTCTCGAAACGCGCCCAAAGGGCGCGCCGGGACGGGACACGCCCACCCCCCTACGGACGGGGCCGAGACTCGATCCACGCGATGCGGCGACGGCGGAGCGCAGCGCCGTAGTCCGGACCCGGCACCGCATCGACGCGCAGAACCCGCAGTTCTTCGACCAGTTGCCGTCTATCCGCCACCGACTGGCCGCTGCATGCTTCGGCACTGTCGAGCACGATCCCGGTAACATCGTTCTGTCGGAATGCGTCGATGCCTGCCAGTGCCCCGAATAGGGCCTGTGCGTCGGGGTCTGGTCGGACCAACATCGCGCCATGGCGGGCCAGCGCAACCGCGCCCCGGAGGATCTGGCGCGGTGCCCGGAGGTCTCGATACAACCGCTGCACGGCCCCGGCGACGTTGACCCAGCCCATGCCCACCAGGGCCGTCGGCGCATCTGCGAACACATCCGTTGCAAACAGATCCGCGGTCGCCTGGAGGTCGATGTCCCGGAACCAGTGATGTTCGCCAATGGCGAGGAGGGTCTCGAAGAACCGCCCGGGTCGTGCCGAACCGGCGGCCTTGTGGAGTTCCGTGAAAACGCGTTCGCCGGAAAGCGCCGACAGTTCGTCGACCATCGATCGCATTAACGCCAAGGTGTCTCCAGCAATGCTGAAACCGGACAGTTGGGCCGCGAATCGAGCCACCCGGAATACCCGCAGCGGATCCTCCGCGAACGCCGGCGACACGTGGCGTAGCACCCGGTCGGCGATGTCGCTTTGGCCGTTCCACGGGTCGATCAAGGTGCCGCTCTTGTCCCGCGCCATGGCGTTGATCGTCAGATCCCGGCGCGCCAAGTCCTCCTCCAGGGTGACGTCCGGGGCGGCATGGCAGACGAAGTCGGCGTGGCCCGGCCCGGTTCGACGTTCGGTGCGCGCGAGGGCGTATTGCTGACCGGATTTCGGCTCGAGAAAAACCGGGAAGTCGCGACCCACCTGGTTGAAACCGTGAGCAAGCATCCGGTCCGCCATGGCGCCCACGACGACCCAATCGAACTCGCTAGGCTCTCTCCCCAGCAACTCGTCGCGAACTGCGCCGCCGACGAGATACGTCGTCGCACCCCCACCCAAGTCTATCCAAGAAGGGCCTGTCATGGACAACCCTCGGCAGCGGAGACGCTGAACATCGCCCCGTCCTCGAGGCGAACAGCGGTCATCGTCCGTCCCCAGACGCAGCCGGTATCCAAGCCGATGACCCGCGGCCGCCCCGTCGCGCCGTCCAGCGCCGCCCAGTGGCCGAAATAGAGTGTCCCGTCGATTTCGGTCGGATATGAGAACCAAGGCGCGTAGCCTGGGGGCAGATCGTCCAGCGTACCCTTGTGGCTGAACTCCAGGCGTCCCTCGACGTCGACGAGGCGCATCCTGGTGAAGTAGTTGACGATCGCGCGATGCCGATCCATTCCTGCCAGATCGTCACGCCAGAGCGCGGGTTCGTTGCCGTACATCGCCCGGAAGAACCCGGCGTGACCCGGTCCCCGTATCACGGCTTCCACTTCGCGGGCATTGTCGCGGGCCATCGTCGTCGTCCAGATGTGTGGAATGCCGGCGTGAACGACCACCCAGTCGCCGCGGTCGATGAACAAGGGCTGATGCCGCAACCAGTCCGCCAAGTCGGGGCAGTCCGGGGCAGCGAGCAGATCGGCCATCGTATCGGTGGCACGGTGCGGGTGGCCGCCGTAGACCATGGCGAGAAAGTGCAGGTCGTGGTTGCCGAGCACGCAGGTAAACCGCTCGTCCAAACTGCGCGCAAAGCGCAATACCCCGAGCGAGTCCGGCCCCCGGTTGACGAGGTCGCCGACGCACCAGAGCCGGTCGGCGTCGCCAAAGCCGACTTCGGCAAGCAGTGCCTCGAGACTCTCGAAACACCCCTGGATGTCGCCCACCAAGTAGGTGGAACCGCAGGCCGGTCGGTCGTCGGTCGGGGAATGTCGGCCTTGGCCGTTCAATGCACGGCGTCTGGAACGGCCAGCGAGAACGTCGCGATGGGGACATTGAAGCGCTCACCGCCGTCGCCCACGAACTCGTAATGGCCTTCCATGGACCCCACGGCGGTCTCCAATACGCAGGCGCTCGTGTAGCGAAATGCCTCGCCCGGCGCAATGCGCGGCTGATTGCCGACCACACCCGGGCCGCGGACTTCCTGCCGTTTGCCATCGCCATCGGTGATCAGCCAATACCGGTTGAGGAGTTGCGCGGCTTCTTCGCCGTGGTTGGCGATGGTAATGGTGTAGGCGAACACGAACCGGGACTTGGCGGGGTCCGACTCGGCAAGGATGTAGCGTGGCTCGACGCTGACTTCAAATCCGTTCACGGGTCAACTCGGTCGTTCGATGTTCGCGGTCAGACCATTGGCGATGGCAACGAAGTCGGCGACGCTCAGGTTCTCCGGTCTGTCCCTCGGGTCGATGTGCAGCGCACTCCAATCGACGCGAAGAGATTCTAAGGCATTAGCCAGCGTTTTACGGCGCTGTGCAAACGCCACGCGTACCACGCGTTGCAGCACGGCGGCATCGCAATCCAGCCGATCCGAGCGCGGTCGCGGCTGGAGTCGCACGAAGGCCGAACGAACCTTCGGTGGCGGCGAGAAGCTTCCCGGCCCTACCTCGAAGAGCAATTCGACACGGCAACGCCACTGTGCGACGACGGAGAGCCGCCCGTAGGTCTTGGATCCGGGTGCCGCCGCGAGCCGTCGCGCCACTTCTGCCTGCACCATGAAGTGCATGTCCCGGGCGTGCAATTCGAACAGCCGACCAAGCAGGGGGCTCACGATGTTGTAGGGCAGGTTCCCGACCACCCGGCACCGACGCTGGCCGGCACGGTCGAGCAGCCCGGCAAGGTCCGCCTTGAGTGCGTCGGCGCAGACGATCTCGACACCGGGGAGTCGAGCCCGGAGCGAGGACGCGAGGTCGCGGTCCACTTCGACGGCAACGACGGACCCGGCCTCCTGGCCGAGCCGCATCGTGAGCGCACCCGCACCGGGCCCGATCTCGAGAACGTGATCCGACGCGTCGATGTCGAGCACCGCGAATATGCGGTCGACCGCGGACGTGTCGGTGAGGAAGTGCTGGCCGAAGGCCCGCTGCTTCGCTGAACGCGCGACGCCGTGGGCCCGGGGCCTATCCCGCATGGCCCGCTCTGCGGCCGCATGGCACAACCAGACAACGGCGAACGGTCAGCCGCCGAACGGGGCCGGATTACCTTGTTGCCCGGAAACGTTCGCCCGTCGCTCGACGAACGCCTCGTCGCGGATCTCCGTCAACCACTCGTCGAGGCGTTCGTTGAAGCGCTTCTCCAAAAGCATCTGCGCGGCGTAGTTGCGTCGGGCCTCTTCGCTAATGTCCTGCTGGCGTCGACCCTGAACTTCCAGGATGTGCCAGCCGAAGGAACTCTCGAACGGTTCGGAGAGTTCGTCGACCCCCGTTAGGTTCATCATCCTCTGGAACGCGGGATCGAGATCTTCGGTCGTGGTCCAGCCCAGGTCCCCGCCCGCCAGTCGCGTGCCCGGATCCTCGGAATACTCCCTCGCCAATTCGGCGAAGTCCTCGCCGGCGACGATTCGACTCCGAATCTCCTCCATGGCGGCCAGCGTTTGTTCGTCCGAGCGGATGGCGGACGGCGACAGGAGTATGTGCCGGACGAGGGTCTGCTCCACCCGTTGCTGCGAGGCACCCCGCCGGTCGATCATTTTTACGATGTGGAACCCGGAGGAGTCCTCAACGGGATCCGCAACGGCACCGATTTCCAGGTCGACGACGTCTTCGGCGAAGCGCCTCGGAATCCGGCTCTCCTTGCGCCAACCCAAATCACCACCCCCGTCAGCCGTGGGCGCAGAGGAATGTTCGGTCGCCGTCGCCGCAAAGTCGGCGCCCTCGCGCAGTTCGGCAACGAGACCGTCCGCCTTCTCGCGCACCGCTTCGATCTGCGCGGTCGTCATGTCCGGCGTGACTTCCAAGAGTATGTGTCCGAGGCGGTACTCGTCCGAGATCGCCTCCTCGAAGAACGGCGACGCAAGCAGTTCGTCGATGTCGCGCTCGGCGATGAAGACCCGTCGATTGACGACGACTCGTTGAACACGCTCGATCATGATGTCGCGGCGAATCCGTTCACGCAGCGCCCGGTAGGAACTGCCTTGCGCCGCCACGTCGGCGATGAACTCCTCCAAGGTCATGTTGTTCTGACGGGCGAACTCCGCGACGGCGCGAGTCAGCGTTTCGTCGTCCACCTCGATTCCTCGCAGTTCCGCCTCCTGGAGCTGAATGCTCTCGGAGATGAGTTGCTCGAGAACCTGGCTACGCACCGTGCTGGCCAGGAGCGGATCGTTCCTCTCCGACTCGTCCAGTCGAGACATCCACTCCGCGAGGCGGTCGCCGTACTCGCTCGCGAGCACCACGTCATCGTTCACGATGGCGACGATGCTGTCGAGGGTCCCTCGCTCCGCCGCGCCGGCGGAGACCCCCGCAACGACGGCAACAATCATCGCTGCCACAAGGGTTGTGCTTGGACGAGTCATCTTTCCCTTCATGTTGTTCCGCCTGTTTTTTCGCCTGTTTCTTGCGATTCTTGAAGCATGTCCTCTCGGGCGGCGCCTTAAGGATCCCCCGGACGGTAGCCCTTTATGCCACGAACCAGCCGAGAATCAACCTTCGAGCCGAATCCGCCCAAACCCTTGAGCGAGATCTGCACCATCAGGCCCTCGTGGCTGCCCCTGACCCGGTCCGGCAGATTGCGCGGTGCATCGATGCTTCGATGCCAGAGAAGCTTCACCGCCAGACAGCAATTCGCGTAGGCGAATCCCGCAAAGGACTCGATGTTTTGACCGTGACGCCAGTCATGGTTCCATCGACCGAATGCGCTCAACCGATCGCCCATTCCCGGGATTGGCCAGTGAAACGAGAAATCGGTTTGGTCGACGTCTGGGAAACGGCGCCGGTAGGCGAGGTTGAGGACGCGGTGCGCGTCCCGGCGGTAGGTCAGTCCCGTGCCGAGTTCGCCCAGTTCGTTCCCGCCGGTGTCCCACGCAAGCCTCGAGACGATGCCTACCTTTCCCATTCGACCCACCAACTCCCCGACCACGTCCGGCTCTATCCGCGTGGGTCCGCCCTGCAGGATCCGGGGCTCATCAAGGTGGACCATGGCCCCAAGCCTAGCCGTCAACACTTGGCTACCCCTGGCGTCCAAGAGCCGCGAGACCACACCCAGTGACACGCGGTTGGCATCCTCGATCCGGTCGAGGCCCGCGTACCGGTTGTCCCGAAACAGCTGCCGATACGAGAACGTCAGTTCGGCCGTGTCGAAGGTAGGCAGGTGTTCCTGCTCCGTGTGCGACTGCCGCAGGTAGTACAGGCGCGGCTCCAATGTCTGCGTACCTGCCCCACTGGAGAGCGCGACGTCGCGCTCGAGGATCAGCCCGGCATCGAGCGCGCCGACGCCGAGGTTACGGCGCGGCCCCGGGTCCACACCCGGCGGCACATTGGTGAGATCGTAGCGGGTACTGCGTACACCGCCGGACACCCTCAAAAACCCCCACGACCGGTTCAGCGCGAGTCGCAACCGGGGATCGACGTGATAACGCTTCCCGGTAACCGACGTCCCCTTGGGGGAGTCGAACCACACGCCTGCCGCACCCATCGACCACCCGAGCGGTCCGGTGAGTGCGCCCGCATAGGAAATTCCGACCTCGGGAAGGCGTCGATAGGATTGCGGACCGGATTCCAGGCGCTGGAATCCCTGGGCCAGGAGTCGGCCGGCAAATCCACCGCGCGCGTACGCGAGTTCCCCCCGGCGTTCGAGGGCAACGCGGCTGGCGACCCCCTCCTCCACCGCGAAAGCGACGAAGTAGTCGTTGTCACTGACCGCCGTGTAGTCGATCTCGGTACGCAAGCCGCCGCGGCGACCCCGGTGATCGACCCTGAACATCCAGCGATCCGATGGCGGGAAGGCGCTCGACCCGGGTCGGGTGTCGTCCCGGGCGAATTCCCCGTCGTACTCACGATCCTCGGACAGGAACGCGGCATCGAGTAGCGAATCCGCGCGTCGGGTTCGATGCCGTACCTCGCCTTCGAGGCCGAAACCACGCTGCGCGATCCAACGGGGCGTCAGCGTCGCGTCGTAATTGGGTGCCAAGTTGAGGTAGTAGGGCACCGACAGGTCGATGCCGTCCCGGCCCTGGTAGATGTCCGGAACCAGGAACCCGCTCGTTCGCAAGCCGCTTACGGGAAAGCGCAGGTAGGGCGCGTAGAAAATCGGCACCCGGCCAAGCAGTAGGCGAGCGTGACGGGACGTCGCTACGTGCGAGTCGATGTCGAGGCGAACCGACTGGGCGCGGATCTGCCACGGCGAGCCCCCCGGCGGACAACTGGTTACGGTAGCCGAGCCGAGTTCCACGACATCGTCCCGCCTCTCGAGCCGATCCGCCCGGCCCCGTAGTTGAAGATCGGTGAGCACGAACTCCGCGTCGTTGACACGCGCGTGCGGGGCCACGAAGTCCACGATCGCGCTCGTCCCGCGCACGCTGAAGCCCGGCTCGTGGAAGCGCACGTCGCCCGTTGCGTGGGCCAACGACGTGGCGTCGTCGAACGTCGCGAAACCCGCCTTCAACACGCGGTTGCCCTGCCGAATCTCCACGCCGCCGGTCGCGTCGACCCGGGAGTCCAGCGAACTCATCGACTCCGCAGCCGCCACCAGGGGCAGCGAGGCACTGTCCAGTTCGCGCGGGAACGGCATCGGCGGCGAAGCATATCGACCCGGGCAGCGCCACGGGTTCGCGCCGACTGCGGGGTCATCCTGCCAAAGCGTTTCGGCAAGCTCCTGGCCCACAGCGAGCGGTGCCATGAACACCAGGAACGCCCGCGCGGTGTCAATCCTGCGCCTTCTTGGCGACAATCGTCGCGTGAGCCAAGACGTCGCCGAACTCGCCGCCTGGGTCGAACGAACGCTCGACACGGACCTCATCGAACTGGCCCGCCTGCCGGTAGAAGCCAGCACGCGCCAGTTCTTTCGCGTCTCGACTGGCGAATCCACCTTCGTTGCCATGCTCTCACCGCCGGATACCGAGGATAACCCGCGCTTTGCCCGCCTAACGGACCTGTTCAGGAAACATGGGCTCCGTACCCCCCAGGTACACGCGACCGATTTCGACCGCGGCATGCTACTCCTCGAAGACCTCGGCGAGCGCGACTTCGCCGCGGCCTACGCTGCCGGCGAGATCGACGGTGCTCTCGACGCCGCTGTCCACGACCTGGTCAAGCTGCAGTGCGTGTCCAGCGAGGACATTCCGCCTTACACGACGACGCGCTTCGCGGACGAACTCGCGATCTTCACCGATTGGCTACTTGGACGCTTCGTCGGCGTCGATGTTCCCCGGGCCTACGCCGGGGTCGAGGAGGCCTTGATCGAGGCGACCCAGAGCGTGCCCCAGCGCACCGTGCACCGCGACTACCATTGCCGCAACCTCATCTGGAGAAACGACGCGAACGTCGGCATCGTCGACTTCCAGGACGCGCTCTTCGGGCCCGCCTGCTACGACATCGCCTCGCTACTACGTGACTGCTACATCGAGTTCGATGAATCCCGGATTGCGACGTGGCGGCAGCGTTTCTTCGGCCTCGCGGACCTCGATTGCACGGAGTCCACGTTCAACCGCGCCTTCGACCTCACCGCCATCCAACGCCAGCTCAAGGCGGTCGGCATATTCGCCCGTCTCTACCTGAGCCGGGGGCGATCCAGCCATCTCGGCGACATCGTGCCGGTCCTGGACCGGATCTCGCGACTGGGCCACCACTACCCGGAGACCGCCGAATTCGCCAAATGGGTCGCCGTCGAATTGCTTCCCCGCGTGGCCGATCGGCTTGAGGAGGACTAGCAGTGCGGGCGATGATCCTCGCGGCCGGTCGTGGCGAACGCCTGCGACCGCTCACCGAACGGATACCCAAACCGCTCATTCCCCTCGCCGGCGAGCCGTTGATCGTGCATCAGCTTCGCTGGCTGCATCGCGCCGGCATCCGTGACGTGGTCATCAACCTGCACCACCTCGGCGAGGCGATCGAACGGGCACTCGGCACCGGGACCGACCTCGGGATCCGAATCCACTACAGCCGCGAGCCCGACCTGCTGGACACCGGCGGGGGCATCAAGAAAGCGCTTCCCGACCTCCTCCCCGGACCGTTCGTGCTGATGAACGGAGACATCTGGACCAACTACCCGTTTCGGAACCTCACCGACGTCCATCCCGCCAAGGCGCATCTCGTACTGACGCCAACGCCGGCGCACAAGGACCGTGCGGACTTTCATCTCGAAACCACCGGCGGCGTCGCACGGGTCCGGCGCGGCGCCGCCAACGACCTAACCTACTGCGGGATCGCCGTGTTCGGGGAATCGTTGTTCGCCAACACCCCCGAAGGGGCTTTTTCGCTCACCGATCCGCTATTCCAGGCGGTGAACGCCGGCGAGGTGACGGGCGAGATCTTCAACGGGACCTGGATCGACATCGGCGCCCCCGAGGAACTCAAGCGAGCGCGACGCATCACGGCGTAGAATGCGCGCCACCGAAGTCGGTGCCGAACTTCCATGGAACCTTGGATCGCTCCCTCAATCCTTGCCGCCGACTTCGCCAGGCTCGGCCAGGAGGTCGACGACGTAGTCGCCGCGGGCGCCGACGCGATTCACTTCGACGTCATGGACAACCACTACGTACCGAACCTCTCCGTCGGACCCCTGGTGCTCGGGTCCCTGCGCAAGCACGGCGTCACGGCACCGGTCGACGTGCATCTCATGGTCAAGCCCGTGGACGCCCTGATCGTCGCCTTCACCGAGGCCGGCGCGGACATCGTCTCGTTCCATCCGGAAGCGAGCGAGCACCCGCACCGTTCCCTCGGTCTGATTCGCGAGCGGGGTGCCAAGGCCGGGCTGGTGTTCAACCCGGGTACGTCAATCGCCTTGCTCGAACCGCTGGTCGACGCCGTCGACCTGGTGCTCATCATGTCGGTCAATCCCGGCTTCGGCGGCCAGGCTTTCATACCGTCCTCACTCGACAAGGTTCAAGCCGCCCGGGACGCCATCGATGCCAGCGGTGGCAACATCCGGCTCGAGATCGACGGGGGCATCAAGGTCGACAACATCGCCGACGCGGCAGCGGCCGGTGCGGACACCTTCGTCGCCGGATCGGCGATCTTCGGCGTCCCCGCCGGTGCCGGTTCGCGCGTGGATGACTACCGTTCGGTCATCAAAGCCATGCGCGACGAACTGGCGGCACCGGCCTAGGTGAGCTACTCGGCCTATCTCTTCGACCTCGACGGCACCCTGGTCGACACCGCACCCGACCTGTCCCGGGCACTCAATCACACCCTGTCCCTGGCAGGGCTTCCCGATGTCGACGAGTCGCTCACCCGGCATTGGGTCGGGCACGGCGTCCGCGCGATGCTCGAAGCCGCGTTCGATCACCTCTCGCTTTGCCCGACCCCGGAAGACCTGGACGCACACCAAGCCACGCTCGTCGAACACTACGCGGCGCATATCGCGGACTACTCCCTGCCCTATCCCGCCGTCGTCGAAACGCTGCAGGTCCTCGCCGACCGCGTGCCCCTTGCGGTCGTCACCAACAAGCCCACCGACTTGAGCAACCGTCTGCTTGCCGCCCTCGACCTACAACGTTTCTTCCAGGTCGTCGTAGGCCGTGGCGCCACGGAGCGGTTCAAGCCCGATCCCGAGCCAGCATGGTACGCCTGCGAACATGTCGGCAAAGCCGCCTCGCAGGCGTTGTTCGTCGGCGACTCGGAAACCGACGTACTCTGCGCCCGGGCGGCGGGGTGCCCGATCGTGCTGTACCGATACGGCTACAACCATGGCAAGGACCCGGACCACCTGGGCGCGGATAGGGTGATTGATTCGTTCGACGCGCTCGTTTAGGTTTACGCCGTTATGGGTCGGCAAAGGCAATCGACTGGAACCCGCGGCGCAGAACGCGTCGACGTGTTCCATTTGCGCTGGCGATAAAACGCGACCGCTTGGCGGTCGCGGGCCGCAGGACGCACCGGCGTATCTGCGGGCGCATTCAGAGTCCTCCACCCTAATCCGACCGCGCGATTGCCATGAACCAACAAGACTACGACGCCCTCCGCGATGCCGGCTATTCACACATACCGGTCGTGCACGAGACTCTGGCTGACCTCGAGACGCCGTTATCGGCGTACCTGAAGCTCGCCGACGGGCCCTACTCCTATCTCCTCGAGTCCGCTGCGCAGGGCGGCGAAAAGTGGGGTCGGTACTCCATCATCGGCCTGCCATCCCGAACGGTGGTCCGGGTGTGCGGGGCCGATTTCACGGTGCAGGACAACGGCGAGATCGTCGAGCAGTTCCGAACCGACGACCCGCTGTCGGCCATCGAGGCGTTCAGCCGCCGCTACAACGTTGCCGACATCCCGGGTCTACCGCGCTTCTTCGGTGGCCTGGTAGGCTACTTCGGCTACGACACGGTGCGCACGGTGGAAAAGCGGCTCAAGCACACCGCGCCGCCGGACGACCTCGGTACGCCGGACATCCTGTTGACGGTGTCCACCGACGTCCTGGTGTTCGACAACATGTCGAGCCGATTGAAGTTCATCTCGTTGACGGATCCCACGACACCGAACGCCTTCGCCGAAGCCACGGAACGGCTCGAGACCCTGGCCGGCAGACTGGCGGCCCCGACTCCCGACTTCGTCACCGCCACCGCCAACGAACTACTCGAGGAGGAGGACTTCGAGTCCGCCTTCGGACGCGCCAACTTCATGGCTGCCGTGGAACGCATCCGCGAATACATACGTGCCGGCGACGTCATGCAGGTCGTGCTCTCGCAGCGGATGTCCATTCCATTCGTGAGCCCGCCGATCAACCTCTACCGCGCGCTACGCAGCCTGAACCCCTCCCCCTACATGTACTTCATGAACCTGGGCGACGTCCAAATCGTCAGTTCGTCTCCCGAGATACTTGCCCGCGTCGAGGATGGCGTAGTCGTCAACCGGCCGTTGGCCGGCACCCGTCGCCGTGGCCGCACGGAGGCGGAAGACCAAGCCATGGAGAAGGAACTCATCAATGATCCCAAGGAGATCGCCGAGCACCTGATGCTGATCGACCTCGGCCGCAATGATGTCGGCCGGGTCTCGGAGATCGGCAGCGTCAAGGTAACCGAACAGTTCGTCGTCGAGCGCTACTCCCACGTCATGCACTTGTCGTCCAACGTCGTCGGCGATTTGGCCGAAGGCCGAACCGCCGTGGACGTGCTGCGCGCCACCCTCCCCGTCGGCACGCTCTCGGGAGCGCCGAAGATCCGCGCCATGGAGATCATCGACGAATTCGAACCCGTGAAACGAGGTATCTACGGCGGTGCCGTGGGCTACCTCGCCTGGAACGGCAACATGGACACCGCCATCGCCATCCGCACCGCGATCCTTAAAGATGGCCGGCTCTACATCCAGGCCGGTGGGGGCATCGTCGCCGACTCGTTAGCGCGGTTGGAGTGGAAGGAGACCATGAACAAGGGCCGCGCCATCTTCCGGGCGGCCCGCATGGCGGCGTCGTCGTTCGCCGAGATGGACTAATAGTCCGCTGACGTGGCCGCATAGTAGAAGGGCGACTCCGACAGGGCATCGAAGGCGCGAGGGTCGCCCCTACGATGCACCAAAGATTTGTCGTATACCCGACTACCTGGGCAACCTGCGTTAGGATTAATCGACGGATCGGGTTCAACGGGGGTACCCATGTCGTTTAGAAACGAAGCCCGGGATTGGTTGGATGCCAACTGTCCGCCGAGTTGCCGGGGACCCGGCGAAGTGCCGGGTGGCGGCACCAAGGTGCCGATGACCGACGACCAACGGCTTTGGCTCGATCGGTGCGCCGAGCGCGGCTTCACCGTGCCGACCTGGCCGGAGGAGTACGGCGGCGCGGGACTCGACAAGGATCAGTTCGTCGTGCTGCTCCAGGAGATGCGCGCCCTCGAGATCCGGGCCCCGGTGTCCGGCATGGGCACGACCATGATCGGGCCAACCCTGCTCGAATACGGCACGGAAGACCAGAAGGCGCGGCACCTGCCCCGCATCGCGCGGGGCGAAGTCTGGTGGTGCCAGGGGTACTCGGAACCGAGTTCCGGCTCCGATCTGGCATCGCTGCGTACCCGGGCGGAAGATGCCGGCGATCACTTCGTGATCAACGGCCAGAAGATCTGGACGTCGGGCGCAAACAACGCCGACTGGATCTTCTGCCTGGTGCGCACGGATCCGGACGTGCCGAAACACGAGGGCATCAGCTTCCTCCTGTTCACCATGAACCAACCCGGCGTTACCGTTCGACCCATCCGGTTGATATCGGGCGCATCGCCGTTCTGCGAGACCTTCTTCGACAACGCCATCGCGCAGAAGGAGGATCTCCTCGGCGAGTTGAACAAGGGATGGACCGTCGCCAAGCGTCTCCTGCAGCATGAACGCTCCGGCATCGGGATGCTGGCGAGCGGCACCAACCGCGAGTCCGGCGCGGAACTCTACGACGTCGCCCGTCGCTTCGCGGGAGAGGATGACGGCCGCATCGCCAACGAGGATCTGCGTCGATCCATCGCCGGCCACTATATCGACGCCGAAGCATTCCGACTGACCCAACGGCGCACGGTGGAGGAATCCCAAGGTTCGACGCCCGGACCCCAGACCTCGATCTTCAAGTACTACGGCGCGAACCTGCGCAAGGAACGGGCCGAGTTGCAGGTCTCGATGATGGGCACGCGCGGCGTCGGCTGGGAAGGCGACGGCTTCGGGGCCGGCGAACTCGGCATGACCCGGGCATGGCTCGCCGGCAAAGCGGGATCGATCGCCGGCGGCAGCAACGAGGTGCAACTGAACATCATCGCCAAACGGGTGCTTGGCCTGCCGGATTGAAGTCTGCGTGTCGGCGTAGGCGACGCCCTTGCGGCGTCCCGTGGTCGCCACCGCCGCAGCCGCGCACTTGCGAAGCGTGTTCGATTTCGCATAGGTTGCGCGGCTGCATTCGATACCTTGAGGAAGGACCACATGAGTCACCGTACGCAGTTCTACATTAACGGCGAGTGGGTGGAACCCCTGTCAGGCGAACGTCTCGACGTGATCAACCCGGCTACCGAAGAGCCCATCGGGCAGGTTGCGCTCGGTAACGCCGACGACGTCAACCGTGCCGTCGCCGCAGCCGTTGCCGCATTCGACTCCTACTCCCGGACCACGAAGGAGGAACGCGTCGATCTGCTGCAGCGCATCGTCGACGTCTACAAGTCGCGCATCCCGCACGTGGCGTCCACCATCAGCGAGGAGATGGGCGCCCCCGCCGCACTGGCCAACGGCGCCCAGGCGCCCGCCGGCCTCGGGCATTTTCTTTCGACCTTGAGCGTCCTGAAGCGCTTCGAGTTCGAGGAGGACATCGGCACGTCGCGCATCGTTCGCGAACCTGCCGGCGTTTGCGGCCTCATCACGCCGTGGAACTGGCCGATCAACCAGATCGCCTGCAAGGTCGCGCCGGCGCTGGCAGCGGGTTGCACGATGGTTCTGAAACCGTCCGAGGTGGCGCCGTTCAACGCCATCCTGTTCGCCGAAGTGCTGGACGAAGCCGGTGTTCCGCCGGGGGTCTTCAACCTGGTCAACGGTGACGGCCCCACGGTGGGTGCGGCCATCTCGTCCCACCCGGACGTCGACATGGTGTCCTTCACGGGCTCGACCCGCGCCGGTGTCGAGGTCGCCCGCAACGCGGCACCGACGGTGAAGCGCGTGGCCCAGGAACTCGGGGGCAAATCGGCCAACATCATCCTGGACGACGCCGATTTCGCGGCCTCCATCGCCCGTGACGTGTTCGGCATGTGCACCAACTCCGGCCAGTCCTGCAACGCACCGACCCGCATGCTGGTTCCCAACTCGCGCATGGACGAGGCCGCCGAGATTGCCAAGTCCGCCGCTGCCAATGTCAAGGTGGGCGACCCAGGCGCGGCCGATACCACCATCGGTCCAGTGGTCTCCGAGGTTCAGTTCAACAAGATCCAAGGGTTGATCGAGAAAGGGATCGAGGAAGGCGCCACACTCGAGTGCGGCGGCCGCGGACGGCCCGACGGGCTGAATGCGGGCTACTACGTTCGCCCGACCGTCTTCTCGCACGTCACCAACGACATGACCATCGCCCGAGAGGAGATCTTCGGACCCGTGCTGTCGCTGATCGGCTACGAGGACGACGATGAAGCCGTGAGAATCGCCAACGACACGTCCTACGGCTTGTCCGGCTACGTCTCCGGCACCAGCGACCGTGCTCGCGACGTCGCCCGTCGGATCCGTACCGGCAATGTCCACTTGAACGGTGCCCCGGTGGACAACAAGGCGCCGTTCGGTGGCTACAAGCAGTCGGGTAACGGACGGGAGTGGGGTCGCTACGGGTTCGAGGAATTCCTCGAAGTCAAGGCGATCATGGGCTACAACCAGTAGGCGACCGCCGGCGGGGGGCGACAATTCGTGCGCCCGCCTCGCGCCAAGCGATACGATTGGCGGATGTTTTCGTGTGCGTCCACCAAATGCCGACGGTTCGTGCCGAGTCTCGTCGCGCTCGGGCTTCTCGCCGTCGCGACAACCGCGACGGCCTCGAACGATGTCGACGCGGTACTCGATGAGATCTACCACGAGCAGGATATCCAGCGCCAATTGCCCATTGCGGCGCCGGTTGATCTCCCAAACGGAGGCGTTGGGATTCCGACCGTATTCGCCTGGCTCATCTTGGCAGGGGTAGTCCTGGGGGCCGCTACATTGGCGCTGTGGCTGATGGTGGTCAATCTGGATGCGGTTGGGCAAAAACCCCGCAAACGCCGCGCGGGTGAGAACCTGGACGACGCGTCCCCCGAGCCCGGGATGCCGGTACCCGGGGATTGGCTTGAGACGGCGGACACCCTGGCACGACATGGTCGATTTGCCGAAGCTGTCCACTTGCTGCTCCTAGGCGTGCTCGTGCTCCTGCACGTGTCGGACGGCCCAACGTCCGAGGCCGAGACCGCGCGGGAAATCGCGCGAGCCCACGTCGGACCTCACGCGGGGCGCCTGCATGCGCTGGTACGGGCCTCGGAACTCGTACGCTTTGGCGGTCGATCGGCCACCCAAGAGCAATTCGACGACTGTCGGCGCGATGCCGTCGAGATCGACGCCGCTGCCCGTCCGGCACCTGCATAGCGACCACCGAAGAACCGGCGGTGCCCGTTACCAGCGATCAAGTCCTGACCCGCCGCACGGTCGCGTTGTTGATATTGGTCGGGGGTGCCGCCTTCTGTGCCTTCCTCGCCCTGACGGTCGTGATCGACCCGGCAGACCGCACGATCACCGGAACGAGTAGCTATTCGCGGTCCGCGGTGGGACACGCCGGCTTCGCCGGCCTGCTGCGCGAGGCAGGGTACAACGTCCAGGTGAATCGCAGCCGCCGCGGTCGGAGCATCGCGCCGGAGGATGTGCTGTTGATCCTAGAGCCGGATCTTGACCTTCATACCGTCGCGGACCTCCAACGGCTCATGGAGAGGAAACGCCGCGTTTTCGTCGCACTGCCCAAATGGGCACGCTCGGACGTCTTTCCGGGGCCGCGCGGCTGGATCGAGGGAGCTTCGTTACGGCCGAAAAGCGACGCAGGGAAAGTCGTGCGCGGCGTCGTGCTCCCCGCCAGTGTCATACGTCCCGAAGCCAAGATGCCCTGGACCGACCAACTCGGCATCGGCCCACCCACCATCGAGGACGACCTTCAACTGGTCAGTGGTACGCCACTGAAGGTGCTGGTTGCCAGGTCGGACGGCATCCTGGCCGGTGAGATGACCGACGGCGAGTCGCAGATCGTCGTCTTGGCGGATCCCGACATCATCGCCAATCACGGCCTGCACCGGGGCTACAACGCTCGCATGGCGCTGGGTTTGATCGAACGGCTTGCGCCCGCACCGGATGCGACCATTCACTTCGACGAGACTCTCCACGGCTTCGCCATCGTGCCGAGTCTGCCGCGCCTGCTCATGGCACCGCCCTTTCTCGCTGTCACGATCCTGGTATTGGCAAGCGTTGCCATGATCGTCTGGCGCGCAGCGGTGGGGTTCGGTACACCTCGGCCCTCGGGGCGCACGGGTGCCGTTTTCGGCAGTGGCCACGAAACGTTGTTGCGCAACGCCGGACGCCTCCTCGCTGCCGGGGATCATGCTGTCTATATCGCCGAGCGCTACGCTAGGGCCTCGCTCGAGGAAGCCGCGCGTCGACTCCATATCGGCGCCCAATCGCGGCGCGGCGAAGCCGATCAGGACATCGACTTGCGTGGCATGCTTGAGGGCATTGCCAAACGACGAGGCGTCCGTGCCCGACTGCCGAGCGAGGAGACGCGGCCGCTGGGGAAGGCGCGCCGCTACTACGACTGGATAGAGGAGATGTTCCATGGATCCGGACCGAGTCGCGACGCTCGCTGAAGCCATCAAGGCGGAGGTTCACAAGGCCGTGGTCGGTCAGGAAGCCACGCTCGACCTGCTGCTCGTCGGGCTGCTCACCGACGGCCACGTGCTGATCGAGGGGGTACCGGGAACCGCCAAGACCATGATCGCGCGCTGTTTCTCGGCGAGCCTCGATCTCGACTTCGGCCGCATCCAGTTCACCCCGGACCTGATGCCGGGCGACGTCATCGGGACCAACATCTTCAACTTCGCGGACTCCCGGTTCGTGCTGACCAAGGGGCCGGTGTTCACCGAGATCCTGCTCGCCGACGAGATCAACCGCACGCCGCCGAAGACGCAGGCGGCGTTGCTCCAGGCGATGCAGGAGCGCATCGTCACGATCGACGGCGAGGACTACCGCTTGAGCAGCGAGTTCATGGTCGTGGCCACGCAGAACCCCATCGAGCAGCAGGGCACCTATCCCCTGCCCGAGGCGCAACTCGACCGCTTCCTGTTCAAGCACATCGTCGACTACCCGACACGCGACGACGAGCGCGACATCGTAAGGGCCCACGGCAGCCGGACCACGATGACGAGCCCGGAAGCGTTCGGCATCGAACCGGTGGCGGGCCCGGCCGATCTCGAAGCGATGCGCGCTTTCGTCGAGGGCATCCGGCTTGTCGACGACCTGGTGGACTACGTGGTCGACCTGGTCCGTGCGAGCCGCGAACATCCCGGTCTAAGCTTCGGTGCATCCCCCCGTGCCGCCAACATGCTGGCCAGCGCCGCCCGCGCCTACGCGGCGTTGGACGGTCGGGACTACGTCATCCCGGACGACATCAAGTATCTCGCGCCGGCAACGCTGCGGCACCGCATCGTGCTGTCGCCCGGCTCGGAAATCGAGGGGCTGCACCCGGACCAGATTGTTGCCGAAATCATCGAGCAGACGCCCGTGCCCAAATGATCCATCCCACCGCACGTGCCGCCGTGGCGGTCGGCATCGCGGCCCCCGCGGCGCTGATCATCGCCTTCGTAACCCCAGGATGGTGGGTGATCGGGCCCGCATGGTTCGCCGTGGTGCTGGCTGCCATCGCCGCGGACGCGGCGAGCCTCGTACGTCGTCGCATCGACGCCGCCGTCGAACTTCCCCAGGTACTGCACGTCGGCGAACCCGATCGCGTCCTCGTCCGAATCGCCTGCAGCGACTCCGTGACCGTCGAATTCGCCGTCGACATCGAGGGCCCGACCGCCGCCTTGGACACCCACTCCGGACGCGTGGCAGCGGATGGCACCCTGGCGAGGGAAATCGAGATCCGCCCGTACCGACGAGGCAAGGTGCGATTGGCGCGACTCTGGCTACGCTCGGCTGGCCCACTCGGATTCGCCGCACGCACGCTGCGGCGCGCCCTCGACGCCGACTGTCCCGTGGTTCCGAATATCGCTTCGGTCAAGCGTCATGCACTTGCCTTCGCGGCCAGCGACGCGCCGCTGGGCATCAAGCCGCAAATCGAAAAAGGGTCCGGAAGCGAATTCGAAGCGCTGCGTGAATACGCCGCGGGACTCGATACGCGCACCATCGACTGGAAACACACCGCACGGCATCGCAAGCTGTTGTGCAAGGAGTTCCAGACCGAGCGCAACCACCACGTCGTTCTGGCCCTGGATACCGGTCATCTCATGGCCGAGACGGTCGACGGCTTGCCGAAACTCGACCACGCCATCGGTGCCCTGCTGCTCCTAGGCTATGTCTCCTTAAAGGCTGGCGACAAGGTGGGGGTTGCCGCGTTCGATGCCCAAACCCGCGCGTTCGTCACGCCTTCCGGCGGCGTGGGCACCATGGCACGCCTGCAACGGGCATTCGCCGCCGTCGACTACAGTACGAACGAGACCAATTTCACCCTGGCGCTCGCACAACTGCGCGGTCGTCTATCGCGCCGCTCGCTCATCGTCGTTGCCACGGATTTCGTCGACACGGTCACGGCAGACCTCATGATCGACAACCTCGGCTACCTGGCCCGACGCCACCTGATCATCTTCGTCGCGCTGAGCGACACCTCTCTCGAGGATCCTTTTGCCCGCCGTCCGGACGATATCGAACACGTCGCGAGAGCAGTCGTGGCGTACGACCTGATGCGCGAACGCCGGGCCGTGTTCGCTCGACTCACCCGCCTCGGCGTGCTTTGCGTCGAAGCGCCGGCGAGCCGACTCGGGCCATCGCTCGTCAACCGGTACCTGGCCGTCAAGGCGCGGGATCAGATCTGACGAACATGACTGAGGACCTTCAAAGGAATAATCGCCAAAGGGAGCCTTGCGACCGTGGCGATTGTTCCATGGACAGGCCGGTGGGGCGGGGCCGTAGGCGGAGGCGGCGCACAGAGGATGCGAAGCGCCGGCCCGGCTATGGCGCGCTGTTGAAGAGCTACCAGTTTCGCCTGGAACGCGAGGGCAAGTGGCGCGAACTCGACGCCTTGATCGCTCGTGCCGAACGCCATGGATTAGGTTCGCTGAATGCCGACGAACTCGCCCGAGCGCCGGCGCTTTACCGCGCTTGCATGTCATCTCTGTCCGTTGCGCGCAGCATTTCACTCGATGCCAACCTGCTTGCCTACCTGGAGTCCCTGTGCCTGCGCGCCTATTTCGTGGTGTACGGCGTGCGGGCAGGCCTCGGACAGGTCCTGGCCAGGTTCTTGCGCCGTGATTTCCCCGCCGCCGTGCGTCGGACCCGGTGGTCCAATGCGCTTGCCACCTTTCTTCTTCTCGTGGGCGTCGCGACGGGATGGGCGGTCACGGCCAAGGAACCCGCCTGGTTCGAGGCATTCGTCTCGTCCGCCATGGCCCAAGGACGGACGCCGGATGCGACCCGTGAGGACCTCGCCGAGACGATATTCGACAAGCCCAAGGCGGCAGATCAACTGACGGCATTCGCGACCTTTCTCTTCACCCACAACGCCCGCGTCGGCATGCTCTGCTTCGCGCTAGGTGCCGCGTTCGGGGTACCCGTCGTGCTACTCCTCCTGTACAACGGACTCGCAATCGGTGCCCTATGCGCCGTTTTCGCAGGCCAGGATCTGACCACCGAGTTCCTCGCATGGCTCGCGATCCATGGCACAACCGAACTCGCGGCCATCGTGCTTTGCGGGGGTGCGGGGTTCCACCTTGCCGGGGCGATGATCAATCCGGGCCGTCGCACGCGTCTGGCGGCGCTGCGGGATAGAGGACGAACCGCCACGACCCTGGTGATCGGTGCGGTCTTCATGCTGTTCGTCGCCGCCCTGCTGGAGGGCCTTGGTCGGCAACTCATCACCGACACGACGGCACGCATGGCCATCGGCTGCACCATGCTCGTGCTCTGGCTCGCCTATTTCGCATTCAGCGGACGAACAGTCGCGATGGATCCTCGCCATGGCGAGTGACGCCGCCCGCCGGTCGGTCCTGACGCCGGAAGGCGTACCCATCGAGGTCGAACTCGCCAACCACGGTGCACGCGCCGGCGCGGTGCTGATCGACCTGCTGATTATCTTCATCGCCCTGCTTGCCGCTGTCCTGCTCGTCGTCTTGCTCACACCTGTCACCAGACACCTCGCCCTAGCCTTATTCGCCATCTTCTTCTTCCTCCTGCGCTGTCCCTTCTTCATGGCGTTCGAACTACGCTGGCGGGGCCAAACACCGGGCAAGCGCGTGTTCAAACTGCGCGTAGTGGATCGCCGCGGTGGCGCGCTCTCGCCGAGAGCGGTGGCCGCCCGCAACGTCACGCGCGAGATCGAGGTCTTCATGCCGGGCACGCTGGTGATGATGATCCCGCCGTCCGACCTCGGCGGCAGCGGCATGGACAACATGATGACCTTGGCCGCACTGATCTGGCTGGGCATTTTCACGTTCTTGCCCCTGTTCAACCGGGACCGGTTGCGCATCGGCGACATGATCGGCGGTACGTGGGTAGTCCGCGCCGAACCCGTGGTGCTCCTGAAGGACCTGTCCACGAAACCACCGTCCCGGCGCTACCCGTTCACCCCAGCACAGCTTGATGTCTACGGCATTGCGGAATTGCAGGTGCTCGAGAGGCTGCTACGACAACCGGCGACCCGAGGGACACTCGATACCAAGAAGGAAGTTCTCAACCGCATCCTGGACAAGATCGACTGGAACGACCGGGACACCGTCGAGGACGAGGCCTTCCTCGACGAATACTACGCGGCGCTGCGTGAGCACTTGGAACGGCGCGCGCTACTCGGCGACCGGCGGGCCGACAAGCACGAAGCCGCCGCCCAACGTCGCGATCGAACGTCGCTCGAATGACCTATTCGAAGGCTTGAGTGATCGCCCTGCTGGCGGCACCCTCCCTGAGGGTTCGAAGGTCGTAGTACGACACCGCGGCAACGCTTCCGACGAGTCCCGAGATCAAGATCGCCCCAATCTGCTTGGCCACCGCCAGAAACCCTAGACCTCCGGGAACCAGAAAAGACGAGGCCAGCGAGATCGCGAACTCCACGGCTATGCCAAGCGCGAGGAACACCATCAGCAGGCACAGGATCCGCAACCGGTAGCCCCGGGTCAGCTCAAAGCTTCTCTGCAACGCCCCTACGAGGCCACGATGCTCCACGGCGGCCGAGGGTAAGGCAACCCACAGCATGGTCGCCAGCGCCAAGCCCGGAAAGACGAACGCCAAAAGCCCCACAACGACGAGGGCAACGCCGGCCAGCGCCACAGGGACACAGCGGAATAGCGATTGAATGGACCCGATAAGGTCTTCCCCGAAGTCCCGGTATCCGCCCTCGAGATGGCGAATGGCCCCAAGGCTCAAACCCGCCTGCAAGCAGATTCCGCAGACGAGGCTCGTCATTTCGCGGTACCTGACTTCGATCCTGACGGGGCCGAGATCGAATCGAAAGGCGTCGTCCACGCTGATCGCGATGACCGCGAAAGCAGGCGCAAAGGCGAGGAGCGAGACCGGCAGGATCAGCGACAGGTTTCGGAAGTAGTACTTCGTGCCCGTGGCGAGCACGCTGCATGGAGCAAACCCGCTTGCGTCCCGCACAATCCAGGCCCGGCTATTCGAATACTTGCGAGACTAGCCGCGTGTCCACACCTTCCCTGAGTACCCGCAGGTCGTGATAGGTGACCGAGACCGCGGTGGCCCAGATTCCGGACAACACGACACCGCACAACTGCACAACGACAAATCCGATGACGGACTCGGTCATCACGGTGCTCCACACCATGACGACGACCGAGACCGCCACCATCTGCAATATTAAGAGAATCAATGCCAAGCCGAATATCTGGCCCTTGTATCCGTTCGTCAATTGCGCGCTCCGCCCAAGTGCCCGAAGGCCACTGCGTTCCACGACGGCCGCCGGCACCGCGACCCACAAGACCAATCCGATGATGACGCCCGGGACGATGAGCAGCAGTATCCCGATGCCCGTAGCAATAGCCACGACCACGGCGACCAACACCGCGGGAAACAGCATGCGCAGCGACTGTAGGAACGTCTCCAGGAAGCCCGGATCGCCGCCGCGCAGATGCCTCACGACCCCGAAAGCCAGGCCGGCCTGCAACCAGATTGCGCAGAGCAGGTCGACGAAGGACTCCCGCATGCCCGCCATCATGAACGCCCAGTACTCGGCGTTCAGGACGATCTGTACCGTCGGGTCCAAGACAAACGGGTTGTTGAGAGTGCTCGAGTCAACGAAGAACACAACCGCGAACGACGGCGCAAAGGCAATCAACGACAGCGGAAGGAACGCCGGCAAGTTGTTGAAGTACACGGCAACCGACGTCTTGAGAATATCGCCCACCGCGAACTCGGTCACGTCCCGCATGCAACCTCCGACCCTTACCGAACACCATGCTATAGGGCAAGGGCATCGAAGTCACGGCGTGGAGGCTTAGACAGATCTTTGGTGGATCGTAGGCGCGACCCTAACGCGACGCGCGGTCGCCGGCGCCGACCTATCCGGCGCCTCGTGTTGGGACGCGGACGGGGGCAAGCCTCGCCCCTACGATCCCGTTCAAAAGGATTGCGTACACCCCGGCGCGGAACCGGCCATCCCGGGCCACGGTATAGGCAACCGGTCACCTTTCGCCCCCTGGCGCAGGTCTGTAAGCTGCGCGCCTCGCACCAAATGCCGGGGTTGCGAGGATGATCCTCCTCATCGACAACTACGACTCCTTCACCTACAACGTTGCGCAGTACCTCGGCGAACTCGGTGCCGATGTTTGCGTGCACCGCAACGACGAGATCACCTTGGGCGAAATCGAGCGCATGGCACCCGAGAGGATCGTCATTTCGCCTGGGCCGTGCACTCCCAACGAAGCGGGCATCTCACTGTCGGTGGTTGAGAGGTTCGGCAAGGACATCCCGACACTGGGTATCTGCCTTGGGCATCAGACCATCGGCCAGGCCTACGGCGGCACCGTGCGCCGTGCTCGCAACGTCATGCACGGCAAGCTCTCCGCCATCCACCACGGCGGGCGTGGCGTGTTCCGCAGCCTGCCGCCCGCCTTCGAAGCCACGCGCTACCACTCGCTGATCGTCACCGACATTCCCGAATGCCTCGAAGTGACCGCGTGGACGGCGACACAACTCGGGGAAGCGGACGAAGTGATGGGCGTCAGGCACCGCGAGCATCCCGTCGAAGGGGTACAGTTCCACCCGGAGTCGATCAAGACGCGCGTCGGCCATCAGTTGCTGGGTAACTTCCTGGCCGGGGGTTGAAGGAGAGGATCAATGCATGTGAACGAAACCATGGCGGCGTTGGTTGCCGGGGAGAACCTGAGTCGACAACAGACACGCGCGGTATTCGACGCCATCATGGGCGGCGAAGCCACGCCCGCCCAGATCGCCGGTGTACTGATCGGACTCAAGGCCAAGGGCGAGACCGTCGAGGAGATCACCGGCGGGGTGGAGGCGATGCGGGCGGTGTCCACCAAGGTCGACGTCGATGTGCCGAATCTGGTCGATACCTGCGGCACCGGCGGCAGCGGTGCCGCCAAGCGGTTCAACATCTCAACCGCGGCCGCCTTCGTCGCCGCGGCCGCCGGTGCTCACGTCGCCAAGCACGGCAACCGTGGCGCGTCCAGCGCGAGCGGCAGCGCCGATGTATTGAACGCCGCCGGCGCCAACGTGGAACTCGAACCCGACCAGGTCGGCCGGTGCATTCGCGAAGTCGGCGTGGGGTTCCTGTTCGCCGTGCGCCACCATGCCGCCATGCGCCACGCGGGGCCGGTTCGGCGCGAGCTTGGGATCGGCACCATCTTCAACCTGATCGCCCCGCTCACCAATCCCGCCGGTGCCAGACGGCAGGTGCTGGGGGTGTTCGCGCCGACCTGGCAACGGCCTTTGGCCGAAGTCGCCCAGGCGCTCGGCTCGGAACACGTCCTGGTCGTGCACAGCGATGGCCTCGACGAGATTTCGATCCAGGGACCGTCCGTGGTCGTCGAATTGAATGACGGCCGTATCGACTCCTACGAGGTGTCGCCCGCCGACTTCGGAATGCGCGAGCAGGCGGTGGACGACTTGAGAGCCGAAACGCCGGCGGAGAGCCTCAGTCTCGTTCGGGCTGCGCTCCGCGAGTCGAACGAAGCGGCTTCGGATATCGTCGCCTTGAACGCCGGCGCCGCGATCTACGCGTCGGGCGTTGCGACGACGATGTCGAATGGGGTCGCCCTGGCCCAGGACCTGATTGCATCGGGTCAGGCAGCGGAGAAACTCAAGGAGTTCGTCGACTTCACGCGAATGATGGGCGAGGTATGAGCCTCGCGAAGCGAGACCCGGCTCAACCAGGCGGAATTCTCGTCGAGATCGTCGAGCACAAGCGCGCCGAGGTCGCTTCCCGGTGCGGGTTTCGACCCCTCGCCGAAGTACGACGATCCGCGGAGGCTGCCCCCGCCACTCGCGGCTTCGCCGAGGCAATCAAGACCCGCGACCCCGCCGTGATCGCCGAGATCAAGCGCGCGTCGCCCAGCGAAGGCGTCATTCGCGCCGAATTCGACCCGGGCAGCATTGCAACGTCCTATGAGCGGGCCGGCGCGGCGTGTCTCTCCGTACTCACCGACGAACGCTATTTCATGGGCCGCGACGATCACCTCGCCGAGGCGCGCAACGCCACCAAGCTGCCGGCGCTACGCAAGGACTTCATCGTCGATCCCTACCAGGTCTACGAGTCGCGCGCGCTCGGTGCCGACTGCCTGTTGCTGATCGCCGCCGCGCTGGGCGATGGGCAGCTTGGAGATCTCACGCACCTCGGCGAGGAGTTGGGCTTCGACGTGCTGATCGAGGTTCACGACCGGGGCGAACTCGAAGCCGCACTTGATCGGAAGCCCAAGATCGTGGGCATCAACAACCGGGACCTCTCCACCTTCACGACGAGGCTCGACACGACCATCGATCTCCTGAGCGTGATTCCCGACGATGTCACGGTCGTCACGGAGAGTGGCATCCACACACGAGACGACGTCCGAAGGCTACGCGACGCCGGGGTCCACGCCTTCCTGGTCGGCACCGCCTTGATGCGCGAACCCGATCCCGGAATGGCACTCGCGCGGCTGTTCGGCTGATGGCCACGATGCGGGCAACCGTGAACTGGGCAGGCGATGTGCGTTTCGACGGACACTCGGGAAGCGGCCACCACGTCGCCATCGACGGACCACCCGAACTGGGCGGGCAGAACCAGGGCGTTCGCCCCATGGAACTCGTGCTCCTCGGCGTCGGCGGCTGCACTTCGTTCGACGTCGTGAACATTCTCCGCAGGGGGCGGGAAGACCTGGTCGACTGCGTAACCGAGATCGAGGCCGAGCGCGCCGACGCCGACCCCAGAGTGTTCACGCGCGTTCACTTCCACTTCCGAGTGACGGGGCGTGGCCTGAATCCGAAGAAGGTCGAGCGGGCCATCCACCTGACCGCCGAGAAGTTCTGCTCCGCCTCCATCATGCTGGAGCGCGCCGGGGTCGCCGTGACCCACGACTACGAGCTAATCGAAGCATGACGCAACGACCGCCGCTGGCTGGTTTGCACCACGTGGCCCTTCAAGCGCGCCGGTTCGAGACGACACTCGCCTTCTACGCGGAACTCTTCGGCATGGCGGTGGAATGGCGACCGGATGCCGACAACGTCTACCTCACCTCCGGCACGGACAACCTTGCGATCCACCGCGCCGGCGGCGAGATCGTCGAAAGCGGCCAGCGCTTGGACCACATCGGTTTCCTTGTCGACAAACCGGACGACGTGGACAGCTGGTACGAGTACCTGACGGCGAACGGCGTGGCCATCGATGCGCCGCCGCGAACCCATCGCGACGGGGCGCGGAGTTTCTACTGCAAGGATCCGGAAGGCACGACGGTGCAGGTCATCCACCACCCGCCTCTGGCACGTCAGATCCGGTAGGTCGTCTCCGTCATGACCTTGGACACCAATCCCATCGCACCCTTTATCGCCTCGGGGAACACAACGCCCCCCGATCGGACCGCGTCCTCGCCGTGGCGCACCTCATCGGCCCTCATCTCGGACAGGATGGCACGGCTGCGTTCGTCACCCTCGGGCAGCTTCTCGATGTGCCGATCGAGATGATGCTTGACCTGGTCCTCGGTGGCCTCGATGAAGCCAAGACTGACCCGATCGCCGAGCAGTCCGGTGACCGCACCGAGCGCCAGGGAGGCGACGTAGAACGCGGGGTCGAGAACGCTTGGCCGGCCATCGAGTTCGGTTAGGCGCTCCCGACACCAGGCGAGGTGGTCCTCTTCCTGGCGGGCCGCCGCCGCCAGGGACTCCCGGGTCTCGGCATGGCGCGCGGTCAATGCCTGACCCTCGTAGAGCGCCTGGGCGCATATCTCGCCGCAATGGTTGACCCGCATCAGCCCCGCGGCATGGCGGCGTTCGTCGTCCGTCAACGCCGACTCGTTGTCCGCCGCCGGATTCGGGCGGTCGGCCTTGACGACACCGGTGACGCTGCGCAGGCCCCGGTCTATCGTGGTCAGAAAGGTGTCGAAGTACGTCATCTCGTATCTCCGGGATCCCTCGATCCTCGCGCCGAGCTTACACCCGTCTCCGGGAGTGGCGCATCCCAAGCTACACCACGGTGAAGCCCTCGCGCATCAGCCGTGCGGCGATCACCAGCCGGCGGCCGGCCTCGCCACCCCGCAGGGCAACGGACGACTTCGGAACCAGACCCGCGAGCACCGCCTCTTCGTCGGCCGACGAGACGCGATCGAGGTCGACGCGCTGCGGCGGATCGACGGACGGTGCGTCGTATTCGCCGGCGAGACCGAGAATGTCGCGCCTTGGGAAAGCGATGACGACGCCGTCGGCCGCCATGATGACGTCGGCCGCAGCCGGAAGGTTCCTTAGCGCTGACTCTTCCGCAAAGAAATCCCCGGGGCAGAAGCGTTTCGTGCCGCTCGCCGCGATTCCTTCACCGACCACGAAAACGCATTCTGACACCTCACCTCTCGCGAGGATCAACTCGCCCTGACGGACCTTGCGTGCTTCCCCGGCGCGCAACAGGCGGACCCATGTGCAGGGCGGAAACCACCGCATCACGGGACCCTCGAGCAGGGCCAGCATCCACCCGTCGAGCGGCGTGACTTCGGGGGGCGAGGCAGACCCGGTGGCTTCGAGAAGTGGCCGAATGGGATCGAGATCGACTGCGATCACGTCGACCGTCGTCGCGGTGGATATTTCGGCCCCGTCGCCGGCCAGTGCGTTCAGCGATTCGCCGCCCGTATCCTGGGCGGTGATGCGCTTCACAGCGTTGGCGCTGCGCACCGCGACCGTGCCGTGCACGAGGAACAGTTCCCGGGTCAACGGCTGCCCCCGGCGCCGCAGCCAACGTTGCTCCGGCAGCCGCAGACGATCGGCGTGCTGCGCCACGGCGCCAAGCGCCCTCGGGGTGAGGGTACGAAAAGGTTTGAACGTCCTGAGTTGATCGAGCACGACCGCTTCTCCTTGGGTCACTGACGACCCAAGAGTGCCGACCTTCGGCGCGGACGTCTGTCAGTCAGGTGCCCTTGTCAGTGCGCGAAATCCGATATCCCGTCGGTACGCGATCGCCCGCCAATGAATGCTCGCGGCCCGTTGGTAGGCGCGCCGCTGTGCCGCCGCGATGTCGTCGCCGAGCCCCACCACGCATAGCACGCGCCCCCCGGCCGTGACCACACCCGCCTCGCCGATAGCCGTTCCGGCGTGGAAGACCTTGCTATCCGGGAGGTCGTTGTCGAGTCCGGTTATCACGTCACCCTTGTCGTAGACCAGCGGATAGCCGCCCGCCGTCAGAACGATACCGAGCGCAGAGCGCGGGTCCCACTCGAGAACGACGTCATCGAGGCCCTCCCCGTTGACGGCGCGAAGGCAGAGCATGGCGAGGTCGGAACGTAGCCTCGACAGTACGGGCTGAGCTTCCGGGTCACCGAACCGGCAGTTGAACTCCACCACTTTCGGTGCGCCGTCGGGGGCGATCATCAAACCGGCGTATAGAAAGCCCTGGTACGGCATGCCATCCGCGGCGGCGCCCCGCACCAGCGGTTCGACGATCTCCGCCATGATGCGGTCGTGTACGGCTTGGGTCACCACGGGTGCCGGCGAATAGGCGCCCATCCCGCCCGTGTTGGGTCCCATGTCACCGTCGTCCCGCGGTTTGTGATCCTGGGACGAAGCGAACGGAACGGCGTTCTCGCCGTCCAGAATGCACGTGAAGCTCGCTTCCTCTCCCGCCAGGAAATCCTCCACGACGACCCGTCGGCCGGCCGCGCCGAAGCTGTCCCCCGCGAGCATGCCCCGCGTCGCATCGAGAGCCTCGTCAACCTCCCGGGCCACCACGACGCCCTTCCCCGCCGCCAAACCATCCGCCTTCACCACGATCGGCGCACCGCGGTCGCGGATGTAGCGCTCGGCGTCGGCGAAGTCGGTGAATACCTCGCTAGCCGCCGTGGGAATCCCATGGCGCGCCATGAATCGCTTCGCAAACGACTTCGATCCCTCCAAGCGTGCAGTGGCTTTCGACGGGCCGAAACAGTTCAAACCGCAGGCGTCGAAATGATCGCGAATGCCGTCCACCAGGGGCACTTCAGGACCGACGACGGTCAGATCGATGCCGCGTTTGCGGGCAAGGTCCGTCAAGCCTGCGAAGTCGCCGCCATCGACATCGACATTGGTGACTTTGTCCTCGCTGGCGGTTCCAGGGTTGCCCGGCGCGACGAATACCGCCTCCACCGACGTCGCACGTGCCAGTGTCCAGGCCAGCGCGTGTTCCCTGCCGCCCGAGCCGACGACCAGCACCCTCATGGCTGTTTCTCCAGGTAGGCGACGATCGCCGCATCGTAGGCCGCCGTGTGACGAAACGCCTTGACGGCCATGCGCAACCGATAGTCCAAGGCGGTGCCGCCCGCCTCAAGCCGGCTCATGACGTCCGGGTAGTCGGCGGGATCGACCACCGGCAGCACGTCGCGATGGTTCTTGGATGCGGCGCGCAACATGGCCGGGCCGCCTATATCGATGTTCTCGAGGGCAAGTTCCAGCGTGCAGTCCGGCCGGGCGATCGTCGCTTCGAAGGGATACAGGTTCACCGCCACCAGGTCGATGCCGGCAATCCCGAGCTGGGCCAGCGTTTCGTCATCCACGTCACGCCGCGCAAGGATGCCGCCGTGGATCTTCGGGTGCAGTGTCTTGACGCGCCCGTCCATGATCTCCGGGTACCCGGTTACCGACGCCACCTCGGTGACTGCGACGCCCGCTTGGGACAAGGCGGCGAAGGTACCCCCGGTGGACACGAGTTCGACGCCCAACTCCGCAAGCGACCGGCCGAATTCGACGACGCCGGTCTTGTCGGAGACGCTCAGCAAGGCGCGTTTGACGGTGCGCAACGCTGCCACGGCGTCTGTCACAGCAACGAAATCGCGTAGCCGATCGCGTCCGGTCCCGGATCGACGAGCGGCAGCAAGACGGAGGTGGTGTCGTCAGGCGTCATCCGACGCGTGTGGGTCGGGCTCGGCAGATACACCACCGGCTCGACGCGCTGCTCGGACAAGACAGCGCCGTCAGCCCCTTGGAACCGTACGGCCAAGGTCGGAAAGCGCTGGTAGCGCGGCGCGGTGTTGGTCAGATCCAGCCGAACGATCAAGCTATCCGGCGCACCCAACCGCTCGTCGACGGTCGGATTGGCAACGTCGATCTCCTCGAGTGCCTTGTATCTCGGCACCTCGACGCCAACCTTCTCGTAGGCTTCGCGAAGCACCGGATCCTGAACGTAGACCTCGTACTGAAGCACCAATACGCCCGCGGCAAGCAGCACCAGCGCCGCCGCGATGGCGGTGGCGAACAGGACCGAGTGCAGCGGTTTGTCCGGTGTGGGTTCGAGCGCCTCTTCGAGGCCGTCTTCGGATGGGAACGGGATGCCTTCCTTCGAATCGAATCCAGACCTCGGTTCCGCTGCCGGGTCGATTTCCAGCACCACACCCACCGGATCGTCGCCGGCGAGGGCCGTCTCCTCCTCCCGTACCTCCGTTTCCCGGCCATCGAAGACCGCCAAGCACGCGCCGCATCGTACTCGTCCGTCGGCGACGGCCAGTTGCTCCACAGTGACGCGGAACCGCGTTTGGCAACTTGGACACGCGGCGATCAGCGGCGGGGCGGATTCGGACATCGAAGCCCACGCAACATCGCCCAGCCGTCCCGGAAGGTCGGCACCTCGAATCGAAAATCCTGACTGGAGAACGCGTCCACAACCCACTCCACTTGCCCCGCTAGTATGCCGGAAAGCACCAGTTCTCCGCCCGTCGCCAAGCGGTTGGAGAAGGCACCGGCAAGTCCCCGGATGGTGCCGGCGACGAGGTTCGCGAGCACGACGTCGAACGAAGCATCGACGGCGTCGAGACGGCATTCGATCTCGACCTCGACGCCGTTGTCGCGGCTATTCTCCAGGGTTGCGCGACGTGCCTGCGGGTCGTGGTCGATGGCGAGGACGCTCGCCCCCAAGCGGGCGGCGGCGATGGCCAGGATGCCGGAGCCCGATCCGACGTCGAGAACGCGTTTGCCGGCTAGCGACAGTCGCGCCAACCGTTCGAGACAGAGTGCCGTGGTTGCATGGGTGCCGGTACCGAAGGCGAGTCCGGGATCGAGTCGCACGACGACGTCATCTGGACAGGGTTGGATTCCCGACTTCCTCGGCACCACGAGGAGTCTCCCGAACCGCAGCGGCTCGGTTTCCTCGTGCCCGGTCTCGGACCAATCCCGATCCCCCAGGAAGTCGACTTGCAGGGCCACCCCGATGAGCGACGAAAGGTCGGCGTCGATGGGAAACAGGCCTTCGACCTGGACCGCGTCCCACATCGGCGTCGCATCGGGTGCCGGTTCCAGCACATCCTCGGCCGATTCGTGGCCTGGCGACAACGTAACCGCGACGGCACCTGCCGTGGTCAGCCGTGCGGCGATTTCGTCGGCGTTTTCCGCACTGGCGCTGGCGCTAACGCGCATCCAAGGCATCGGGCTAGCGCGTCTCCGGAGTACCGGAGCCGTTCAAGAGCGGTTCGAAGCGCATTTCCATTTGCAACCAGTGTGTGAACCTCA
>JAGWBM010000062.1:19599-30351 GCA_021295895.1 Pseudomonadales bacterium | reverse complement strand
CCACGTCGTTGATGTCCGGAACCTTCGAGCAGCCGATGCCCTGGTCGATCCAGCGCACCACGTAGCCGAGGATGCCCTGCGCGTTGTTGTCGAGTTCGCGCTGGATGTCCTCCGTGGCGAGATTCTCGCCGGCGAGTAGCGGAATGGTCAGGATGTCGTCGACGCTCGCCCTCGCGCGGCTCGCCAGCTCGTCCTGGCGGCCGGCCACGTCGACGCCGTGGTAGTGCAGGGCGTGCAGCGTGGCCGCCGTGGGCGACGGCACCCAGGCGCAGTCGGCACCGGCCGTCGGGTGGTTGGCCTTGGTGTTCAGCATCTCCAGCATCTCGTCGGGCTTCGGCCACATGCCCTTGCCGATCTGTGCACGGCCCGGAAAGCCGGTAGCGAGCCCCGCATCGACGTTGGCGTCCTCGTAGGCGAGGATCCAGGTCTCCTGCTTCATCGGTTCCTTGCGCACCATGGCGCCGGCTCTCATGCTGGTGTGGATCTCGTCGCCCGTACGATCCAGGAATCCGGTGTTGATGAACACGATGCGCTCCCGGGCAACGCGGATGCACTCGCGCAGATTGAGACTGGTCCGGCGCTCCTCGTCCATGACCCCGACCTTCAGGGTGTTGCGGGCAATCCCGAGGATGTCCTCGACGCGACCGAAGAGTTCGCAGGTGAAGGCGGTCTCCTCGGGGCCGTGCATCTTGGGCTTGACGATGTACACGCTACCCGTACGACTGTTACGGAACCTGCCGACGCCCCTCAAGTCGTGAACGGCGCACAGGCTCGTCACCACGGCATCGAGAATGCCTTCGAAGATCTCGTCGCCGTTGGCGTCGAGGATCGCGTCGTTGGTCATCAGGTGGCCGACGTTGCGAACCAGGAGCAGGCTTCGACCGGGCAGCGACAGTTCGCTCCCGTCGGTTGCGGTATAGGTGCGGTCGGCTACCAACGTGCGGTGGACGGTCTCGCCGCCTTTCTCGAAGGTCTCCTCGAGTTCGCCGGTCATCAGGCCCAGCCAATTGCGGTAGACGAGGGTCTTGTCCTCGGCGTCCACGGCGGCCACGGAGTCTTCGCAGTCCTGGATGGTCGTGATGGCGGACTCGAGCAGCACGTCCTTGACCCCGGCCGGGTGGGCGGCGCCGACATCGTGGGACCGGTCGATCTGAATCTCGATATGCAAGCCGTTGTGGCGTAGCAGCACCGCCGAGGGCTCGCCGGATCCTCCACCCACGAAGCCGACGAACTGCTCGGCATCCGCCAACGTCGCGGCACCGGCCTTCGTCTTGGCGCGCAGGGCGTAGCCATCGCCGTCGTCGAGAATCTCGTAGCCCGTGGCATCCGCATGGCTCGCATCGTCGAGGGGTACGACGGCGTCGAGTTCCCGCGCGGCGCGTTCGATGACCAATTCGCCGCGGCCCGGATTGTAGGCCGTCCCCTTCTCGCGTCCCGGTAATTCGGGAATGATGTCGGTGCCGTAGAAGGCATCGTAGAGGCTGCCCCAGCGGGCGTTGGCGGCGTTCAGCGCGAAGCGGGCGTTCATGACCGGCACCACCAGTTGCGGCCCCGCCGTCGTGGCGATCTCGGCATCGACGTTGGCGGTGGCGATCTCGAAGTCGTCCCCCTCGGGCACCAGGTAGCCGATCTCGGCGAGGAACGCCTTGTAGGCGTCGGGGTCGTGACGCTGGCCCCGACGTTCGAGGTGCCAAGCGTCGATCTTCGCCTGGAGTTCGTCCCGCCTGGCCAGCAGGGCCCGGTTCTTGGGCGTCAGGTCGCGGACGATGGCGCTGAATCCGGACCAGAACGCCCCGTCGTCGACGCCCGTGCCGGGCAACGCCTCCTCGGCGATGAAGTCGTCCAGTTCCTTCGCCACCTTAAGACCGTGGCGGTCGACTCTGTCGGTCATGTTGCCTCCCCGTGCAGCCGGAGAATGGTAACTGCTTGGCGAAGCAATTCCAGCGGGAAGTGGTTACGCTTAACCCGTGTTCGGTCCATGCGAGTTTCCCTCCCGGCGTCGAGCCGCGAACGTGCAGGGAAAAACGGGACCGTAGGGGACGGGTCCCGTCCCGTTGCCCGAGAGACGGCACGTCCCTGATGCGGGCGACCGCAAGGGTCGCCCCTGCGGTTTTTGATAAAGTAATTCAACAGGTTGCGTATTCATTCCATGGGAGGCAAGAAGCACACCCACTTCCGTCCGGAACCGCGCGAGGAAATCCACTCCGACGGCCGCGAGACGGTCGCCCCCCTGCGCTACCGACTCCTGGCCATCCTCTACGACACCCTGATCATCCTCGCGATCTGGGTGTTCACCGTCGTGGCGTTGGTGACCCTCATCGGCGACGCGGTGGTGGGCGCCTGGGTTCAGTCGCTGTTGTTCATCGAGATGTATGCCTTCCTGGTTTTGTTCTGGTGTGGGCGTGGACAAACCCTAGGCATGCTGGCGTGGCACCTCCGGATTCGCTCGGATGGCCGTTTCACGCCGATCCAGGGACTTGGCCGCTTTGTCGGCGGCATGGCGAGTTTCGCAACGCTGGGCGTCGGGTTCTTCTGGATGTGGTTCGACCGCGATCGCATGACCTGGTCGGACCGGCTCTCGCGCAGCATCGTCGTCCGAATACGCGACTAGAGTCCTGGAGCGCGCCGGGTGTATTTTGCCGACAGGCCGTATTGGCGAAGTCACCGTAGGAGCGAGGCTATCGCGCCTTTCGGCTGCGCCCTCGCCCGTTTTCGTTCAACGAAACGTCGGATCGTCGGGCGGGCGACCGCAAGGGTCGCCCCAGGGTCGCCCCTACGACGGTCACGCAGCTACACGGCGTACTAGCACGATCCCCGCAATCCAACACACCGCCACCGGTACCGACATGGCGAGCCAAGCGGGGATCGAGAACACCACGCTCATCGGTCCGAACACGTCCACCAGGTACTTGAACGCCAATCCGACGGCAATGCCCGCGCCAAGCCGGGCGCCCAGACCCGCCTCGCGCAACGGTCCCGTCACGAACGCCAATGCCACCAGCACCAGGCCGAGCACGGCCAACGGTTGCAGCGCCTTGCTCCAGAACGACACCTGGTAGCGGGTCGGATCGAGTCCTTCTCGCGTCATGTAGTCGATCTGGAAACGAAGATCCGCGAACGAGAGCTTGCTGGGATCGAACAAGGCTTTCGCACTCAGGAGTTCGGGGTTCGCGCTGATGCGCCAAGGCATTTCGGGGTAGCGCTGGACACTCGAGCCCTGTGCGTCAAACCGCGTTTCGACCACGTTCAGAAGCAGCCAGTAACCGCCGTCGTCGACGTAGCCCGCACGATCCGCCTGACGGCTTCGGGTCATCCTGCCTTCCCGGAATTCGTACTGCCGGATGCCAATCAGTTCGCCGTTGTCGTCGAAACCGCCGACGTTGGTGATCAACGGCCCCTCCCGGTACCAGTGCGAGGAGACGATTCGCCCGTCGCCGTCGCCTCGCTGGACGGTTAGCTTGAGCGAACCGGCGGCGGTCTCGCCCGCTGGCGCGACGAGTTCGCCAAGTACCTGGTTCGATCCGATGAGGATCAGAACGGGGATGCTCGCGGCGCCGAATAGCCGGGCCATCGACGTCCCGGCACCGCGCAGCACGGTGAGTTCGCTACGACTCGCCAGCACGCCCAGTCCCACCAGCGCACCGATGAACACGCCGTACGGCATGAGATCGTAGAGTTGTCTTGGTGTACTGAACAGGACGTATTGCAGGGCGTGGCCCTTCGTGTAGCCGGGCGTGATGTCGCGGAACTCGTCGAGGAGCGTGAACATCGTCACCAGCGTGAGCAGGCAGGCGATCACCACCGCCGCCGACTTCAGGATCGTGACCGCGATGTAGCGGTCCATCTGTCCGCCGATCATCGTCGAGCGAACCAACGCCGGCCCGCCGGGTGCGTCCCGGTGTGGATCAACCAAACCGCGACACCCAGCATGGCCGCGTGCACGAACCAAAGGCCGAGAAAGGGGGGTACGACACCTTCGGCGATGCCATCCTGGGCGAACACCAGGGCGAGATAGTAGGCGACGAAGAGCCCGACTCCGGGCACGGTACGGGCAAACCGACCCGCACGCGGCTGCGGTCTGGCCATGCCGAACGCGGCCAGCGCGGCGATTACCGTCATCAGCGGCCAGGCAATCCGGCCGTGCATTTCCGCAACCTGCTTCGGGTCGTCGGTGTCGAGTTCCACGGATGGGAAACTGCGAACATCGACGAGCGGGACCGGGGCTTCGCGGTCCAGGCGTTGCCCTAGCCTCTCGAACTCGACCACCCGGTAGCCGGCCTCGCCCGGACGCCCCTCGTAACGCACACCGTTGCGCAACTCCAAAAACCGGCTGCCGGTGATGGGATGGCGGTGCTGGCGACCGCTCTCGGCCCAGACCGTGACGTCCATCGATCCCTGGCGTTCTGCGAGGAACACCCCCTCCAACCGATTCGCCGCGCGGTCCACGGACTGGGCGTAGCTGACCCTGCGACCCTCGTCATGCGTGTGGAAGGCGCCGGGAACCAACGCATCCAGTTCGCTATCGACGAGTTGCTCGAGGGATAGGTTGGCGTAGAGCCTGCGCGCCTCGGGCGTAACGGCCAACGACATCACGGCGACCATTGCGGCGACAGGTAGGACGATCGCCAGGAGCCAGCGGACGAACCGGCCCGGGCTGGCGCCCGCAGTCGCCAGCACCGCGTATTCGCGCTCGGCATGCAGGCGGCCAAAGGTAAGCAACAAGGCGAGGAACAACGCGAACGGCGCCGTTACCTGCACGAACTCGGGAATCCGCAGGGCGAGCAGCAGCCACAAGGCCTCGGCGGTGAACCGGCCATCCGCCGCGCCCTGCAGGAATCCGATGAAGCGGGCGCTCAAGCCAATGATCAAGAGCAGCGCGAACACGCCGAGAAACACCAGCGTCAATTCCCTCGCCACGTAGCGCGCGGCGACCGGTCCGAACGGTGATCTCGACTGCACGATTGCTACGGCCACATGACTATTCCGCTAGAATGCCGCGGGCGAACGGGGGGAGCCGATTATGCGGTATGCATCGAAAACGGGGAACGCGGCGTCGGTGGCGACCGACTGCCTCGTCGTCCCTCGCAGGACCGCACGGGAAGTCGCCGCGGCGATGGGCGTAACCGAGCACGTCGGCCTGGTGCTCGACGGCACGACGAGCGCCCCGGGCAGCGTTGCCAGGGCGTATCTCAAGGGTCGGCCTTCGCGCTTGCTGATCGTCGGCGCGGACGACAAGGACGCCGACGCGGAAACCAAGCTGGCGGCGTTCCGGCGCGATGCGAAGGCGGCGGCAACAGCGATCGCCGCCCTCGATGTCGCCGACGCGACCGTATGCGTGGACGACTTCGACGCCGGAAAGGCGGACGCCTATACGAAGACCCGCACCTTGCTGGCCGCTGTTTCCCACGCCGCGTACCGGTTTACTCCCTACAAGTCCACCAAAACGCAAGCCGCAAAGCTGCGCCGGGTCGGCGTATTGTCCCGGCAGCGCGCCAAAGCTCGCCGCGCCCTCGGACACGCCCAAGCGCTCGACGACGGCCTCACCTTGGCGAAGGATCTCGGCAACCAGCCGCCGAATATCTGCAATCCCACGTTTCTCGCCCGCGAAGCGCGCCGGCTCTCGCGCGGCGTCGGCAACGTGACGACCACCGTGTTGGACGAGTCGAAGATTTCCGAACTCGGCATGGGGGCGTTCCTGTCCGTCACACGGGGTAGTGCCACCCCCGGCAAGATGATCATCGTCAACTACAAGGGCGGCAATCCCGGTGACAAGCCCGTGGTTCTCGTCGGCAAGGGCATCACCTTCGATACCGGGGGGATCAACATCAAGGGCTCGTCCGGTATGGACGAGATGAAATGGGATATGTGCGGTGCCGCCAGCGTGCTTGGTGCGATGAAGGCGGCAATATCCGCCGAACTGCCGATCAACCTGATCGTCGTTGCCGCCGCCGCGGAGAACATGCCCGGCGGAAGGGCATCCCGGCCAAGCGACATCGTGACGACGATGTCCGGCCAGACGGTCGAGATCATGAACACCGACGCCGAAGGCCGACTCGTGCTCTGCGACGCGCTCACCTACGTGAAGCGTTTCAAACCCGCTGCCGTGGTCGACATCGCCACGTTGACCGGCGCACAGGTCGTGGCCCTGGGCCCCCAGGCCAGTGCCTTGTACGCCAACGACGACGCCGTCGCCGACGCGCTCGCGTCCGCCGGCGACGAAGCCGACGACCGCATGTGGCGGATGCCGCTCTGGGACGACTATCAGAGCGCCCTGGACAGCGCCTTCGCGGACATGAAGAACGTCGGTGGCCGGGCCGCCGGTTCGATCGTCGCCGCCTGCTTCCTGTCCCGGTTCGCCAAGGACTTCCCGTGGGCACACCTCGACATCGCCGGCAGTGCCTACGTATCGGGCAAGGGCTCCACCGGTCGTCCGCTTCCGGCACTCTTCGAATACCTCGTCAAGGCGGCATCCTAAGAGCATGACGCGCATCGACTTCTACATCCTGCCGGATGTCGACGAGATCGCCCGACACCGTTTTAGCTGCCGTCTCGCGCACAAGGCCGCGGTGAGCGGCAAGCGCGTACACATCAGAACCACCGACTGTGCCCTGGACGATGTCGACGCTCTGCTGTGGGAGTACCCGACCCAACACTTCCTGCCCCACGCGCGGCTCGGCGTCGTTGGAGGAGAACCGGTGACCCTCGGCACCGAGGACGAAGAACCGACCCACGACGAGGTCCTGATCAACCTCGGGACCGAGATTCCCGGATTCTTCAATCGATTCGAACGAGTCTCGGAGATCGTACTCGCCACCCAACGCGCGGCGGGAAGAGACAAGTACAGGCGCTACCGCGACGGCGGGTATCCCCTGTTCCACCACGAACTGGACAATTGGGAATAGCGTCATTCCCGAGCACGATGGACATTAAAGGCAGCTTCGACCCTGCGGCGATCGAGGCCGGCCTCTACGATCAGTGGGAACGCGAGGGACACTTCGCGCCCCGAGCCAACGGAGTGCCCTACTGCATCGTCATCCCACCCCCCAACATCACCGATCGGCTGCATATCGGTCACGCCTTCCAGCACACGCTGATGGACGCGCTGATGCGCTATCACCGGATGAACGGCCGACGCGCGCTGTGGCAGACCGGCACCGACCATGCACAGATCGCCACGCAAATGGTCGTCGAGCGGCAACTGCTGGACCAAGGCATCAAGCTCGACGACATCGGGCGCGAAGCATTCATCGACAGGGTCTGGGAGTGGAAGCGGACCACCGGCGGCAACATTTCCCGGCAGATACGCCGGATGGGCTCGTCCGTGGACTGGAGCCGCGAGCGCTTCACGATGGACGACGGCTTCTCAAGGGCCGTGATCGAAGTCTTCGTCCGACTCTACGACGAAGGCCTGATCTATCGCGGCCAGCGGCTGGTCAACTGGGATCCGGTCCTGAAGACCTCGATCTCCGATCTCGAGGTGGACAACAACGACGAGGCGGGCCACCTGTGGCACTTCCGCTACCCGCTGGCCCACGGCACGACGACGACGGACGGCCGCGATCACGTGGTCGTCGCCACAACCCGTCCCGAGACCATGCTCGGGGACACCGCGGTCGCCGTGCACCCGGACGATGGTCGCTATCAATCCCTAGTGGGCGAGACGGTATTGTTGCCCCTGGTGGGCCGGCGCATTCCCGTCATCGCGGATGATCACGTGGACCCCGAGTTCGGCTCCGGTTGCGTCAAGATCACGCCGGCTCACGACTTCGACGACAACGCCATCGGCGCGCGACATGGCCTCCCAATGATCAACATCCTCGAGGCCGATGCGACTCTCAACGACAACGTGCCCCAAGCCTACCGGGGTCTCGACCGGTTCGAGGCACGCCAACGCGTAGTGGACGACATGCGCTCAGCCGGGCTCTTGGCGCAAGTCGAGGAACACACCATGACGGTGCCCCGGGGGGATCGCTCCGATGCCGTCATCGAGCCGTGGCTCACGGATCAGTGGTTCGTCAAGATCAAACCCCTCGCCGAGCCCGCAATCAAGGCGGTAGAAGGCGGCGATGTCGAGTTCGTGCCCAAGCAGTACGAGAACATGTATTTCTCGTGGATGCGCGAGATCGAGGACTGGTGCATCAGCCGCCAGCAGTGGTGGGGTCACCGGATTCCCGCCTGGTACGACGAATCCGGCAACATCCACGTCGGCCGCACGGAATCCGAAGTCCGGTCCCGCGCCGACCTCGGCGACGACGTGCCCCTCGAGCAAGACGAGGATGTCCTCGACACCTGGTTCTCCTCCGCGCTGTGGACATTCGGTACGCTCGGTTGGCCGGAGCCGACGCCGGAACTCGCGACCTACCACCCCACGGACGTACTGGTGACCGGGTACGACATCATCTTCTTCTGGGTCGCGCGAATGGTCATGATGACCTTGAAGTTCACCGGCGAGGTTCCGTTCAAGAAGGTCCACATACACGGCATGGTGCGCGATGCCGAGGGGGTCAAGATGTCCAAGACCCGGGGCAACGGCCTCGACCCGATGGACATCATCGACGGCATCACCACCGATGGCCTCGTCGCCAAACGCACGGCCAACATGACTCAGCCGCGAATGGCCGAGGCGATCGAAGCACGCACCCGCCGGGAGTATCCGGCCGGCATCCCGGCCTACGGAACGGATGCGCTGCGCTTTGCGTTCTGCGCCATGGCATCCCAAGGCCGGGATCTCGCGTTCGATCTGAAACGCATCGAGGGCTATCGGAACTTCTGCAACAAGCTCTGGAACGCCACGCGGTTCGTTCTCGGACACCTCGAGGACGCGGGCGAACTCGATGGACCGGCGCACGAGGGGCCTGCGGACCGCTGGATCCGCTCCAAGACCCGGCAACTCGTCGATACGGCCCACCGGTCCATCGCCAGCTACCGATTCGACCTGTACGCGAACGCCGTCTACGAGTTCGCCTGGCACGAGTACTGCGACTGGTATGTCGAGTTGACCAAGCCGGTTCTGTTCGAGGCGGCGAATCGCCCGGAGGAGGCCCGGGCCGCGAAGAAGACGTTGCTCGACGTGCTTGAAGTCCTGTTGCGGGCCGCGCATCCCATCGTGCCGTTCATTACCGAGACCCTCTGGTTGCGCATCGCGCCGTTCCAGGGCTCGAAGGGCGACACGATCATGCATCAGTCGTTCCCCAAGGCCGATGAACAACCGATGGATGCGCACGCCGAAGGCACCATCGAGTGGCTCAAGGCGGTGGTCAACGCGGTTCGCAACGTACGCGGCGAGTTGAACGTCGCCCCGGGCAGGAGGATCGATCTGCTGCTGCAGGCGGGCGGATCGGAAGACCGGCGCCGGTTCGGCGAATGCGAGTCGCTGCTGCGCCGGTTAGCCCGAGTCGAGGCCGTACGCTGGCTGGACGACGACGCCGAGCCACCCCCCGTCTCCGTGCAAGTCGTCGGTGGCGGGAACGCCGGCGAGTCGACGAGCCCGGCCCTTAAGGTGATGGTGCCGATGGCCGACCTGATCGACGTCGACGCCGAACGCGCGCGTCTCGCCAAGGCGATCGACGCGGGCGAGAAGGACTTGAAACGCGTCGAGGCCAAACTCGCCAACGAGAACTTCGTCGCCAAGGCACCACCGGCGGTGGTCGCCAAGGAGCGCAACAAGCACGAACGCCTGCTGGGCGAACTCGGCGCGCTGAAGGATCAACTGTCACGCCTGGACGGGCAATGAGACGCGACCGCTTCGCGGCGTCGCGGTCCGCCTGGAACGACCGAAGCACTTGTTTCATGCAAAGGTAGTGGAATGAACGACGAACTGAGAATCTTCTCGGGACGATCCAACCCGGACCTGACCGACGAGATCTGCGCGTGTCTCGACATCGAGCGCAGCAGCCTGACCATCTCGCGGTTCTCCAACGACAACCTGTCGGTCCAGATCGACGAGAATGTCCGGGAACGCGACACTTTCGTCGTGCAGGCATTCACCGAGCCCGCCAGCGACCGGATCCTGGAACTGCTGATCACCCTGGATGCCCTGCGCAGCGCGTCTGCACGGCGCATCACCGCCGTGATTCCCTACTTCTCCTATGCCCGTTCCGACAAGAAGGACGCGCCGCGCATCTCCATCGCCGGGCGGCTCATCGCCGACCTCATGAGGACCGCAGGCGCCCACCGCGTGTTGACCATGGACCTGCATGCGGAACAGGTTCACGGATTCTTCAGTATTCCGGTCGATCACCTAACCGCGATACCCATCGCGGCGGCCCACATCCGCGACACCTGCGACATGGACAACGCGGTGATCGTCGCCACCGATGCCGGCGGCGCCAAACGCGCGGGCAAGTTCGCGACGCGCCTGGACCTACCGCTGGCCATCATCGACAAGCGCAGGGTCAGCGACACCGAGGTCCGCCAGGGCCACGTCGTCGGCGACGTCCGTGACCGGGACGCCATCGTCTTCGAGGACGAGATCTCCACCGGCGGCACCCTTGTGGAGACCGCGCACACGCTGGCGGCGGCCGGCGTACGACGGGTATTGGCGGCCGCCACGCACGGCGTGCTGGTGGGCAATGCCATCGACAACCTGCGCGATTCGCCCATCGAGGCGCTGACCGTCACCAATACCGTCGACGTCGCCCCCGAGAAGAGACTCGACAAGATGACCGTGCTGTCGGTGGCGCCCTTGATGGCCGAGGCCATCCGGCGGATCCATACCGGCGAGAGCGTCGGGGCGTTGTTCGCCTGAGCCAA
>JAGWBM010000062.1:16885-19558 GCA_021295895.1 Pseudomonadales bacterium | reverse complement strand
ATGCCCGGTTCCAGCTCCATGCAACCCGGGGGAATCCATGCGAAACCAAGGGCCTTCAGCCGGTCGGCTTGGGCGATAGACCGTTCGCTGTCGGTTCCCGGTGGCATGCTATCGGCGATGACTCTATTGAACTGCCACTCGGTCAGGGAGTCGCGACCCCGGAACGCGGCGGCCGCGGCTTCGGCGGCAGACAACAGCATCTCGGACCTGCCGAATTCTCCGTAGCGAATCTGGTAGAACGTGTCTCTCTTGTGTTCGAATACTCCAAGAGCACGGTCGACCACGGCGGCGTCTATGGTCGTGCTGCCTGCGGGGGCGGCTTCGTCCCACAATGCCTCTCCAAGTAGCTGAAGGAAAAAGGGATACCTCTGGCTGGCTTCGATTACGCGTTGCAGTTCGGCCCTTTCAAAGACGATCTCCGGCGCCAGGGGTTTCACAAGCACGTCGGCGCTGGCATCTGGAGCGAGCCGGCCCACTCCGATGCACTCGCATCGGTCCCAAAAACTGGCATCCATCGTGTAGAGGTGCGTCCAAAGTCCCGGCGTCCCGCTGAGCACGAGCAGGAAAGGCGCCTCGGCGCGTACCCGTTGACTCGTGTTGAGCAGCGGCTGTCCGATGTCCTTTGTCAGCGTGTGCGCTTCGTCCAGCAGGACCACGAGCGGCCTCGCCCGGCAGCGCGCCACGAGCAGTCGCTCCAAAGGCCGGGATTCGTTGCCAATCTCCCAACCCAGCTTGCCGACGCCGGTGGACACCGACAACTGCGAAGGAAGCAACCTGCGAAAACGGTGCGGGGGGGCTAGTTCGGTGGCAAGATCGTTCAGATTCCGTATGGCGCTCGGCGTCAACCAGACCACGTCCACATCGGGCGATTCGTCGCCGATCGTCGTCTCGAACCAGCGCAGCAGCACGGTCTTGCCGTTGCCGCGCGGACCGATCAGCACGACATCCCTCGGCGTGGTCCGCCCCGCTTCGACGTAGGACAGCATGCGCCGAAGCGCTTGCTGCTGATCCTCCCTTCCGCCCAGATAGGGCGGCAACTGGCCGCTCCCGGGAGCAAACGGATTGTGTGCTGCGTTGTCGACCATCCCGTGCCCGAACCTGTGCCCCGGACCCATGCCTCGGCCAGTCTACACCGACCTCGGCCGACGCGGCGTCCATCGGGTCCCAGCCGCACCACCTGTGAGCCCTTGCCAATTGCGCGCAGGGCGTACGACAGATCTTCGGTGAACGTGACGATCCCTCGAAACGGGTAGCTCCATGAACCCGATTAGCGCATAGGTAGCCGTGGACGGATCCTCAATTACTGCCGGGGCAACCACAGTGGTTCGCATCCGTTCGCGACGACCGCCTCCGCCGCCAGAGCCAGGCCGGGCACGGCTAGGAGTTCTTCCTCCTCGTATAGCAGCGGCCAGTCCGCACGCCGCCAAGGCGGAATGTGCGCTTCCTGGAACAGCGCCTTGACGGTCTTGGTGCGGCCGCGACCAAGGGGTCGAATGCGTTCGCCGCCCCGGCGTCGACGAATCGAGAGCGACCGCCCCGGGGGTAATCCCGACTCCGCCGGCTGCCAGTGCAGCAGGCCGTCGGGTAGCGCGATGTCGTCACCCACCACCGCGCCATCCGGTTTCGGCGCGGACTCGTCGCGATCCGCGACGATGTGCCAGAGATCCTCGTAGCGACAAGCGCACGTACCCGGAGCAACTCGTATGCGCGGATTGCGGTCCTCGGCCGCAGCGCTCTGACGGCGAATCTCCGCGACCGCCTTCGAGGGCGTTGGGAGGCCCGCGGCGAGTAGCCACGCCTCGATTCCCCGATCGGTAGCCTCGTCGACCGGCAACGGCCGCAGGCATTCGACCGCGGCGCGCCTCCAGGACACCGGGATGGCGTTCCTCGAGTCGCGCCAAAACGCCGTGGCGTATGGTGTTGCGGTCGAAACCGAGATCGGCGTTGGCGGGATCCTCGATCCAGCGAAGGTCGTGCCGATGCGCGTAGCCGAGGATCTGCCGGCGCCGCACGCCGATTAGCGGACGGACCAACCAGCCTGCGCCCAGGCGGCGTTCCGTGGGCATGCCGCCGGGCTCGCGTCCGGTGAACAATTGCCACACCCGGGTTTCCGCCTGATCGTCGGCGTGATGGCCCAGCGCGAGCACATCACCCGGCGCAATCAGTTCGCCGAAGACCGCGTAGCGTGCCGCGCGCGCCGCTTGTTCACGGCTGCCGTGCGAGTCCACGCGCACGGAACGCGATTCGAAGCGCACGCCAAACTCGCGCGCGACTGCGGCGCAATGCCGGACCCACTCCGGTGCCGCGGGATCCAGGCCGTGGTCGATGTGGATTGCTACGGCGCGTGGAACGTCGCGCAAGGCGTGCAGCAGGACGGTGGAGTCGACACCGCCGCTGAAACCCACCCACAAGCGTCCCTCGGCGCGTGTTCCATCGAGAAATGCGTTGAGGGTTCGGCTCTCGGCGAGAGCCCGTTCGACGCCGTCAGGAGCCATAGTCCAGGACGGCGGCATCCTCGCCGAACGTGGTGCGCAACTCGTCGAGCAGTGCATCCGTGGCGTCGACCCGCCAGGCATCGCTCAAGACGACGCATCCGAGCGCACCCGCGCCGGCATAGTCGACGGCCACCGAACAACCGTCTGGATTGCGATGCCGGCCGAGGATTGTCTTCAA
>JAGWBM010000062.1:10783-16827 GCA_021295895.1 Pseudomonadales bacterium | reverse complement strand
GGTCATCACCCGTTCCGCGCGTAGCTTGTGACCTTGTGTGAACTCGTCGCTTTGCACCGTGCCTTCAATCACCAGGATGGCGTGTTTCTCCAACTTGGCACGGTAGCGGTCGTAGATCTCGCCGAACAGGTTTGCCTCGATGCGGCCACTCTTGTCGTCGATTTCCACGAACCCCATCGCGCCGCGCCGTCCTCGCCGCGTACGATTGGACACGACCACCCCGGCGGCGGTCTGATGGGTGTCGCTGGGTCGAAGCGCGGCGATCGGGATTCGGCAGAATCGACGGATCTCCGAGAGGTACTCGTCCACCGGGTGCCCGGTAAGGAACAAGCCGAGGGTCTCTCGTTCGCCTTCCAGGCGGTCGTGCTTGGACAGGGACTTGACCTGACGCCCATTCGTGATCTTCGACGGTTTCGGGACGCCGCCGAACATGTCGTCGATGGCCAGTTCCGCGTTCCTTGCCGACTGCTCCGCGCCTTGCACCGCATCGGGCAATTCATCGAGTAGCCTGGCGCGCGTCGTATCGATTGATTCGTCCGGCAAGGCGAAACAGTCCATGGCCCCGGCCCGGACGAGGGCCTCGACCAGACGTTTGTTGACGCGCCGCGGATCCACGCGCATGCAGAAGTCGTCGAGATCTCGGAATGGACCGTCGCGACCGCGTTCCTGAACGAGTGTCTCGACGGGGCCGGCACCGACGCCCCGGACCGCGCCCAGGCCATACCGGATGCCCCCCTCGGTGGCCCGGAAGCGAAAGCCGCTGCGATTGACATCAGGCGGCAGCACGTCGAGTTCCATGCGTCGAACCTCGTCGACGAGCGGCACGACCTTCTCGATCTTGTCCATATCCGCAGACAGAACGGCAGCCATGAAATACGCCGGGTAGTTGGCCTTGAGGTACGCCGTCCGGAAGGCCAAAAGGGCATATCCGGCGGCATGGGCCTTGTTGAAGGCATAGCCCGCGAACTTCTCCACCTGGTCGAAGATGTCGTTGGCCACGCGCGCATCGACGCCTTCCTTCGTCGTCCCGTCGAGGAACGTGGCACGCATCTTGGCCATCTCCTCGGGCTTTTTCTTCGCCATCGCACGGCGCAGCAAGTCCGCCTCGCCGAGGGTGAACCCGGCGAGGAGTTGGGCCATGGTCATGACCTGTTCCTGGTACAGCATGACCCCGTAGGTGCTGGCCAGGGCGCCCTCCAGCCGGGGATGGGCATAGCGGACGGCCTTGCGGCCGTGCTTGCGCTCCACGTAGTCGTCCACGGCCCCCGATTGCAGCGGTCCGGGGCGAAACAGCGCGACCAGGGCGATGATGTCCTCGATGGAGTCGGGCTTGAGTCGCGCCACCAACTCCTTCATGCCCGCCGATTCGAGTTGGAACACCGCCGTCGTGTGGGCGGTCTTCAGGAACTCGTAGGTTGCCGCGTCGTCGAGCGGCACGTTCTCGACGTCGATCGCGTCCTCGCCCCGTTCCTCCCGCCCGGCGTTGATGGCGGCAACCGCCCAATCGATGATCGTCAACGTCCGCAGCCCCAGGAAGTCGAACTTCACGAGGCCGGCTTCCTCGACGTCGTAGAGGTCGAACTGGGAAACGACCGTACCCCCGGAATGATCCGCGTAGAGTGGGACAAAGTCGGTGAGCGTGGTCGGGGCGATTACCACGCCCCCGGCATGCTTGCCGACATTGCGGACCGTACCCTCCAGCTTGCGGGCCATGTCCATGATTTCCTGCGCGTCCTCGTTACGCTCGATGAAGTCGGCCAGTTCCTGTTCCTGGTCGAGCGCCTTCGACAAGGTCATGCCCACTTCGGCGGGAATCATCTTCGACAAACGGTCGGCGAGCCCGAAGGGCTTGTCCTGGACCCGCGCCACGTCGCGGACAACCGCCCGCGCTGCCATCGTGCCGAAGGTCGCGATTTGGCTGACGGCGTCGTGCCCGTAGAGGTCGGCCACGTGGGCCAGCGCTTCCCCCCGGCGTTCCATGCAGACGTCGACGTCGAAATCGGGTAGGGATACGCGTTCCGGATTCAACAGGCGCTCGAACAGGAGGTCGTACTTGAGCGGATCGAGTTCCGTTATGCCGATGCAGAAAGCGACCAATGATGCCGTGCCGGAACCGCGGCATCCCACCGGCACGGCGTTGGCACGGGCCCAGGTCACGAACTCTTCGACGATCAGAAAGTAGCCCGCGAACCCCATCTCGGTGATGATGCCGAGTTCGTAGTCGAGGCGATCCTCGTAGCGACGCCGGTCGACTTCGTTAGCCGAGCCCGCAAGGTCCCCGAGGTGCCGCTCGAGGCCTTCGCGGGCCCTCGTTGCCAGCAACGACTCCGAGGTCGTGTCCTTGCCGATCGGCGGCTCGGGCAGGCGCGGCTCGCCAAGGGCAAGTTCCAGGCTGCATCGCTTGGCGAGTTCCACCGTGTTCGCCAGGGCCTCCGGGAGATCTGCGAACAACTCGCACATCTCGGCCGGTGAGCGCAGATATTGCTCAACGCTGTGGTGCCGTTCTCGCCGTGGATCGTTGAGAACCCGGCCTTCCTGGATGCAAACACGCGTTTCATGGGCCTCGAAGTCGTCCGGCCCCAGGAAGCGAACTTCGTTGCAGGCCACGACGGGCACTCCCGCAACCGCCGCCAAGCCGACGGCGTCGGCAACGAATCGGTCCTCTCCTTCCCGTCCGATGCGGGCGACTTCGAGATAGACCCGATCGCCGAATGCCTGTTGCCAGTCGGCAAGACGCCGCTCGGCCGATGAAGCGTCGGCGGCGGCGATCCGGACGCCGACGTCGCTCTCTGTCCCGAGCAGCACGATGAGTCCGTCGGCGGCGGCTAGTACGGCCTGGCGTGCAACGCGACCGTGGGCCACCCGATGGCGACTGCCCAATCCCTCGGTGACCGTCTTGGCTGCGTCGGCAGGCGAAGCGGTGTAGGCGACGGACACCAGGCTGAGCAGGTTGTCGTAGCCGGTCCTCGACGCCACGAGCAAACGGCATCGGCAACCGGGGCGGTCGCCGTCCTCGTAGTCCAGTTCCGCGCCCACGATTGGCTTCACGCCGGCGTCCCGACAGGCCTTGTAGAACTTCACGAGCCCGAACAGGTTGGCGCGGTCGGTCAGGGCGGCGGCGGGCATGCCGAGTTCGGCAACCCGCTCAGCCAGATCCTTAACCTTGACCAAACCGTCAACCAGCGAGTATTCGCTGTGGACGGCGAGATGGACGAATTCGCCCACCTCGACTTCGTCGCCGGTCTGGTAGAGCGGACGCGGCGCGGCAACGGTGTCGTCGCCGTTCGCAGAATCCCTGCGTTCAGCTTGCTCCGCCCCGACGGCTTCGATGTCGTCGACTTCGCTCAATGCCCTGTTGCCCGTGTCGTCTGGGCGCCCCTCGTCAAAATAGCGCCGGCTGAGCACCCGCTTCGCCCACCGGCGCAAAGGATCGCCGGTGCAGCGGCGTCGGGCCAAGTTTCTTCAGTGCCGCGAGATGCCGTGCCGTGGCATAGCCCTTGTGACACTCGAAACCGTAGCCCGGGAAGCGCTCGGCGGCGGCGACCATCTCGGCATCCCTGGCGACCTTGGCGATGATGGACGCCGCACTGATGGCCGGCACCTTGGCGTCGCCCCCGACAACCGTGACCGTCGCGCAACCGTCGATCGCAGGCGCCATGTTGCCGTCGATATAGGCCAGGCGAACATCCGCAGCCAGTGCGTCGACCGCTCGCCGCATCGCAACCAGTGTCGCCCGAAGGATGTTGATGCGATCGATTTCGCCGACCTCGGCACGCCCTAGTGCCCAAGCCATCGCGCGGTCGCGGATTGCCGCCGCCAATTCCACGCGTTGATCGGGCGTGAGTTCCTTGGAGTCTTTGAGTCCCTTGATCTCTCGGCCCGGGTCGAGGACAACCGCGCCCGCGACCACCGGTCCGGCCAGCGGACCGCGTCCCGCCTCGTCGACGCCGGCTACCCCGACTCCGTTCGCGCCTACGCCTAGTTCGCCGAACAGATCCCCCATCGCCCCTCCGTGGACTTATCGACACCGATTGTAATGCCCGGGGTGGCCGATGTCGCTCTCCGGCGAGGAAAATGTCGGCGCGGCGATGGGTTCGCTCTACAAGGCCCATTGCGCCCCCGAGGGCGACGGGTCCCGTGGCTGGCGTGAATACGCTACAAGGACTCAACCGGCGTTCCCGACTTCCTGACCGTCGATCAGCGCCAGCACCGTTTCGGCCGCCTTGCCAGCACCATCCCGGCGAAGTTTCTTGTGCCATCGCGCGCAGGCGCGCAGGTAGTCGCCGTCCGATTGGGATCGCTTGTACTGGTCGACGAGGGCCTTGGCCAGCCGAGCCGGTTGAGCGTCCTCCTGGAGCAGTTCCGGAACCAGTTCCCGCCCGGCAAGGATGTTCGGTAGTGCCACGTAGGGGGACTTCTGCAGGCGCCGGACGAGCCAAGCCGTCAGGTTTCCCAAGCGGTATGCCACGACCATCGGGCGGCGCAGCAGCAGCGTCTCCAACGTGGCTGTCCCCGACTTCACCAGCACGAGGTCCGCAGCCGCTATCACGGTCCGGGATTGTCCGTCGATCATCCTCAGGTCGAGGCCACGCCCCACCTGGCGCGTGGCGAGCACCTCGGCGACCTTTTCCTGCACCTGGCGGGTCGGTGTCGGCAGGACGAACAAGGGATTGTCGAACTCGTCGACAAGCAACGACGCGGCATCGAGAAACAAGCCGCCGAGGAAGTCGATCTCGGACGCCCGGCTACCCGGCAAGAGCGCGATCACAAACCGATCATCGACAACCCCCAGCGCTTTCCGGGCGCGTTTCTTGCCCGCCTGGGTACCGTCCTCTTCGCCGATGTCATCCGCGAGCGGGTGGCCGACGAATACCGCGCGACCGCCCCTGTCGTGGTACAACGCCGGCTCGAAAGGGAACAGTGCGAGCACGACGTCCGCCGCCTTGACGATGCGCTTGACGCGGCCCTGGCGCCAGAAATACACCGATGGGCTGACGTAGTGCACGGTGGGGATGCCGCGCTTCCTCACCCGGCGCTCCATCATCAGGTTGAAGACGTTGAAGTCGACCCCGACCACTGCGTCCATCTGTTCGCTGACGAAGTGCTTGCGCAACCGCCGCAGCAGCCGAACCAGGCTAGGCAGTCTCAGCATCGGGTCCTTGAAGCCGTTGACCGCAAGGTCGTCCAAGGGGGCCAAACCTCGCAACCCCTCGGCCAACATGGTCTCACCGCCCACCCCGGTGAACTCCGTATCCGGCGCGCGCTCGCGGATCGCCGCCATCAAGCGACCACCGAGGATGTCGCCCGACGTTTCGCCGGCGACGATCCCGATCCTGAGCGCTCGCGGCATGGTCGACGTTACCGTGGCGCGACCGACAACCCGTTCACGTCGCCACTCAGTCGGGCAAGCTGAACGCGAAGTACTCCGATCCCGACGGCGGCCCCATCCGGGCGCCCCCCGCAGCGATCACGACGTACTGCTTACCGTCCACGCTGTAGACGGCCGGTGTCGAGAACCCGGCGGCCGTGAGGTCCGCCTCCCAGAGTACCTCGCCGTTGTCGGAGTTGTAGGCCCGGATCTTCCGGTCGGGGGTCGCGGCAATGAATACGAGACCGGATGCCGTGACCACCGGTCCACCGTAGCTGACCGCGCCGAATCCGAGATCCGGGTGCGATGGGTAGTTGCCGAACGGTACCCGCCATACGGTCTCGCCCGTGGCGAGGTCGATGGAGTTGAGCGTACCCCACGGCGGCGTGTTGCCCGGTAGTTGTTCGTGGTCGCGCAGGTACACGTAGCAGCAGTGGGCGTAGCCGATCTCCTCGGTTGGCTCGTCCTTGACCCGCTTGGGGTTCACGATAAAGCCGCGCACCCGTTCGCGCGCCAAGTCCGAGAGGTGGGCGAAACCCGGCATGCGCCCGGCGCCTTTCTCGATGACCTCGCCGACGTCCTGGTAGCTCATTCGTTCGAGGATGCCCTCCAAGGCCGGGCCGGTCTCGGTGCCTTCGAGTTCCATGCCGTGACAGCTTCCGCAGTGGGTCGCATA
>JAGWBM010000062.1:6361-10691 GCA_021295895.1 Pseudomonadales bacterium | reverse complement strand
CCCCACTCCGCGCCACCGTCGTACCACGGGTAGAACAGCACCGTTCCCACGCGGGGCGGTGCCCACTTGCGCTGGTCCCATTCCTTTATCTTCTCGCGGACGCTCGCCGCGGCTTCCTCGCTGCGATTGGTGATCTCGAACTCCTGGCGGCTGATGGTCACCGTGGAGACCGGCTGCAGCGGTGCCGGCATCTCCCCGGGCAGCGTGCTCGGCAGCGTGGACTGGTACTCGATGGGATACATCAACTCGCCGGTCTCCCGGTCGAAGGCATAGAGGTGTCCCGACTTCGTGGTGAGTGCCACGGCATCGATGGTCGTGCCGTCTCGGACCAGTCGAACCAAGGTCGGCGGCGAAGGATTGTCTCGGTCCCAGAGGTCGTGGCGGATCACCTGGTAGTGCCAGATGCGCTCCCCCGTCCGGGCGTTGATGGCCACTAGCGAATTCGCGAACAAGTTGTCGCCCAAGCGGTTCGCGCCGTAGAAGTCCGGCGTCGCCGAGCCCGTGGGAGCAAACAGGATGCCGCGTTGCTCGTCGAGTGCCATTCCCGTCCAGACGTTGGCGCCGCCCGCCTTCTCGAGGGCACCCGGAGCCCATGTTTCGGCGCCTGGATCGCCTGGCTTGGGAATGGTGTCGAACTGCCAGACCAGGCTACCGTCCACCGCGCTGAATGCCCGAACCGAGCCGGGGAAGGAGTCCGCGTTCTCGGTAGTCGTGAAACCGAGAATCAGCTTGTCTTCGAAGACAACGCCCGGTGCCGTCACGGAGAGATAGCCGGTTCGCTCCACCTCCCGTGGCGTAACGTCGACGCGACCGTGTTCGCCGAACGACTCGAGGGGCGTTCCGTCGGCCGCGTTCAGCGCGAGCAGGATCTTGCCGGCGTTAAAGAAAATGCGCCTGTCTTCGCCGCGCTCCCAGTACATCAGCCCCCGCTGGGCACCGCCCAATTCCGGGTCGAAGCGCCATAGCTCTTCGCCGGTGGCGGCGTTTAGTGCGAACGCCACCAGTTGCGGCGACAGGCCGTAGAGGATGCCGTCGACGACGAGCGGGCTCGTGTACATCGTGCCGGCCGGCTCACCGGAGCGGTATACCCAGGCTTCGACGAGTTGGTCGACGTTGCCCCGGTTGATCTCGGTGAGCGGCGAGTAATGTTGACGAGCGGAATCGCCGAGGTAGGCGGCCCAATCCACGTCGCCGTCCACCGGCGGCGAATCGGGCCCAGGCGTGCAGGCATACAACAACAGGATCAGGGCCGGCAAGACGACCCGTTGGGCGCAGCGCATGTTCTCTTCCCCCCTCGCTTGCGCCGACCGTAAGGAAAAAGACGATGCCGCGCAAATCGGCCCGGGCTATGCTCGTCGACCCGTTCGCCCGAGGTCATCCTCTTGAAGCGCCTGCCCCTATTCACCGCGTTGCTTGGAGCCCTCGGCGCGTCGGCCGAAACCCCGCTCAAGCAAACCTACGCCGACGCCTTCGGAGTGGGTGTCGCGGTCCAAGCCGCGCAACTCGACCGCGCGGCCGAAGGCGAACTGATAGCGCGGCACTTCGGCATGGTGGTCTCCGAATACCAGATGAAGGCCAACGTCCTCGCCCCGCGGGAAGGCGCGTACGACTGGTCGGCGGCCGACGCCATCGTCGCGTTCGCCGAGGCCAACGGCATGCGCGTTCGCGGTCACGCCCTGGTCTGGCACCAGTCGACGCCCGATTGGTTTCTCGAGGGCGGCGATCCCGCAGTCATTCGCACGCGACTCGAAACCTACATCCGCGATGTCGTAACCCGGTACCGGGGCCGCATCTTCGCCTGGGATGTCGTCAACGAGGCGGCGGGCGACTCCGATGGCACCTACCGCGAGAACGCCTGGTACCGCGCCACCGGCAAGGACTACATCGACTGGGCGTTCAAGGCGGCCCGTCAGGCCGACCCCGACTGCCTCCTGTTTCTCAATGACTATGGGACCGAGCGCAGGGCGAAGCTGGAAAGGGTGTTGGCGGTGGTGGCGGACCTCACCGATCGCGGTATCCCGGTCGACGGCGTTGGGCATCAGTTCCACCTGGGTCGCGGCCAGGCGATCACCGGAATTCACGAAGCTCTCGATGCCGTGGCAAAAGCCGGTTTGGTGAGCCACATCACCGAACTCGACGTCTCCGCGTACAACGATCCGGGATCCTGCTACGTCAACCAGACGGACTGCCAACCGGAACTCGCCGAAGCCGAAGTGGCCGGATTCCTGGCGGAGCAGGCGAATCTCTACCGCGCCGTCTTCACCGTGGCGCAGGATCGCCCAAGCGTCCACGCCGTGCTGACCTGGGGCCTGCACGACGGCCAATCCTGGCTCAATAACTTCCCCGTGCGGCGCTCCAACCACCCGCTTCTGTTCGACCGCGACCTCAAGCCGAAACCGGCGCTGCAGGCCTTGGTGGACCCGGCCTACGAACGCTGACGGATAGCCCGGGCACCGGCTTGCATCGACCCCTGGGGCGACGCTATCACCCCCGTCAGTGCACGGGGTCGCCTGCGACACACATGCCGGTGCCTGGACAACGGGACGGGACAAGCCCGTCCCCTACGACCCGTGCCTGCACGTCAGCGACGGGCCGCGGGTTGGCAACTCGCATGACCAATCCGGGTTAGAGGCGCCGCCGCTCCCGGATGATGCCGTGGTCCGACTTCTCGATGGAGTCGACGAAGCAACGCACCTCAGCATGTGCCTCGGCCGGTTCCTGCAGTTCGTCCAAGGCTTCCTTCAAGGTCAGGCCGCGCCGGTAGACGGTGTTGTAGGCGTCCTGCAGCGCTTTCTTGACGTTTTCCTCAAGCCCCAGGCGCCGCAGCCGTTCGATGTTGAGGCCTACCGCACCCGCCGGGTTGCCGTCGGCCGCTACGTAGGCCGGAACGTCCTTGGTCACCAGCGACATGGCGCTCACGAAGGAATAGGGCCCGATGCTGCGGAACTGGGGTACGCCGACGTAGCCGGAAAGCACCGCCTCGTCGCCGACCGTCACATGGCCGGCGACGGAGGCGTTGTTGGCCATGACGATGCGGTCGCCGAGTACGCAGTCGTGGCCGATGTGCACATAGGCCATCAACAGGTTGTCGTTGCCGACCACGGTGCGACTTCGATCCGTGGCGAGACCCCGGTGGATGGTCACGCCCTCCCGTATCACGTTGTTGTCGCCGATGACGAGGGTGGTCGGCTCACCCTTGTAGGCGAACGCCGGGGACCCTTCGCCGACCGTCGAGAACTGGAAGATCTTGTTGCCACGACCAAGCACGGTCGGGCCCCGCAATACGACGTGTGCGCCGATCTCGCAGTCGTCGCCCACGACGACATCCGCACCGATCGTCGACCAAGGCCCCACCGAGACGTTGTTCCCCAACTCGGCCCTGGGGTCGACCATGGCACGTTCGTCGACGAGCCGAGTCGACTTCCGTTCGACGCACATCAGGGTGACCGAACAAGCCAGTTCGCCGTCGACCAGCGCTTCGCAGTCGAATTTCATGAGCTGGCGCCTTTCGCTCAGAATCTCTCCGTGCAGTTCCAGCACATCCCCCGGCCGAACCGGTCGCTTGAAACGGGCATTGTCGACGCCGGCCAGATAGTGCAGGAAGCCATCGGACGGACTCCTGCCGCGGCTCTGGAATGCAAGGATGCAGCAAAGCTGTGCCAGGGCCTCGACGACGAGCACGCCGGGCATGATCGGATTGCCGGGGAAGTGTCCCTGCAGGTACGGCTCGTTGGCGGACACGTTCTTGCGACCGACGATTCGCTCGCCCGGGACGACTTCGTCCACCCGGTCGAGCAACAGGAACGGATACCGGTGCGGCAGGAACTGCAGAATCTCGTCGATATCCAATGGCACCTGGTTGGTCCCCCCTTTGTCAGACTGGGTGGCTGTCAGCAGCGGCACGCGCCGACCCCTAACCTACCGTTCGGCAATCCGGCACGCCCCTCACGGGCGCGATAGCGTCGCCCCTACTCAACGACGTTGCTTCTCGAGACGCGCCAAGCGCTTGGCGATGTCGTCGAGTTCCGCGAACCGCACCGCGTTGCGCCGCCAACGCTGCACCGTATTATGCAAGACGCTGCCCGCGTAGACACCCGGCGTGTCGATGGAGCGGCTTATCGTGGTCACGGACGCGACCTGAACGTTGTCGCAGATCGTGATGGGATTGTCTCCCGCTACGCCCGCGCCGCCCGCGAATACGCAGTGTCGGCCGATCTTGGTGCTGCCCACGATCCCGACCCGACCGCAGATCAGGGTGTGCTCGCCAATGTCGCAGTTGTGCCCGATCTGCACCTGGTTGTCGATCTTGACCCCGTCGCGCACCACCGTA
>JAGWBM010000062.1:0-6205 GCA_021295895.1 Pseudomonadales bacterium | reverse complement strand
CGCCGTGATAGAGCGTGGCGTTCGGATGCACGACGCAGTCGGCACCGATGCGGGTTCCGTCTCCCACCCGGGCTCCGGCGCCGATCTCGACCCGCGGACCCAACACGACGCCGGCGGCGATCGAAGCGTTGGCACCGACGGCGGTCAAGGGATCCAGTTCGGCAGTGGGATGGATGGTTGCCGTGGCGTCAATCCCCACGGGCAGGCGTGGGGCGTCGTCGAATAGTCGGGAAACCAGGGCGAATGCCAGGTAGGGGTCCGACACGACGACCGCCGCCACCGGGCAACTCCCGGCGTCGGCCTCCCGCAACAGCACCGCCGACGCGTTGGTCTCAGGCAGGAAGCGCCGATAGGCGGGACTCGAAAGGTGGGTGATCTGGCCCGTCGTCGCCACGTCGATGGGACCCAAGCCCGTGATCTCGACTTCGCCGTCCCCGCGCACCTCCACATCGGTGGAGACCGCGGCGCCTATTGCCTCGGCGATGTCGTTGACGGTCGGCACGCGAACGCTTTCGGTTCTCTAACCCGCTTGGATCCCCAAACGCGTTCGGTTCTCCAAACGTGCGGACCTCGCCGCTAGCCGCCGGCCTGAGCCTGCTGTTCCGTGAACCGCTCGTTGAGCTTCTCGGTGACCTTCGCGGTGATGTCGTGCTTCATGTTGGCGAACAGCAGCTGACGACGCTCTAGCACGAAGTCATAGCGTTCTATCTCGATCAGGTCGTTTACGACGGCCCGGAACTTGGGCGTCATCGTTTGGAAGAACTCGACTTGCCGGTCATTGACGTCCTTTTCGAACTTCTTGCCGCGGAACTCGAGATCCAGGTTTTTGTTCTCGATCTCCTTTTGAACTTCGCGCATTTCCGCCTCGGCCATCACGTCGCGTTCGTCGGCAATGCGCTGTTGGAGCGCCACAATAGCCTCCTGAAGCGTCTGGATTTCGCCTTGCTCCTCGGAAAATTCCTCCAGCAACGCGTCGCGGAACGTCTTGAACTCCTCGCTCTGTCCAATCGCGGCGTCCGAGTTCACCACGGCAATCTTCAACTGGGCGGCCGCGTCCTCCGCCACCGCTGTTAGTGCAGCGAACACGACCACCGCGGCAAATGTCATAAACCTCATCACTGAAAACCCCTATCCGGTTCCACTACCAACTCGTACCCGCGGTCCGCGGCGCCACGGCCCACATTATACCCGCGCCGCGTCTATCCGGACTCGGCCCTGCTGGCCAACGCGCGGAGAGCCTAAAGTCCTAGAACGAGTAGCCGAGTTCGAAGGCGAAGCGTTCGACCTCATCACCCGGCTTGTCATTGATCGGCAACGACAACGCGAAGCTCATCGGTCCCATCGCCGACAGCCAGGTGACGCCGAGGCCGGTCGACGCCCGGATCTCCCCGGCATCGAAGCCCAGGCATTGTGCGCCGGTCTCTGGGCACTCGGTATTGAAAACGTTGCCGGCATCGACGAAGTAGGTCGATCGTACGCCGCGCAAACGGTCCGCGAACGGCAGCGGGAAGATGAACTCCGCCGAGGCTTCAAACAGCAGGTTGCCCCCGAATGGACGACCCCGGTCCGAGAAGTACCCGGGATCATCGATGCGCGGCCCCAAGCTGCTCTTTTCGTAACCCCTTACCGATCCGAAACCACCGGCGTAGAAATGTTCGTAGAACGGGTAGGTGTCCGTCGACCCGTAGACGCCGCCGTATCCTATTTCGCTGCGGAGCCCCAAGGCGAACCGACGCCCGATGGGGAAGTAGCGCTCGCCGGACAGCGTCAGACGATAGAACTCCAGGTCGCTGCCGGGAACTGCGATCAAGCCACCTAGCCGGTATCGCCCGCCCGCCGTGGGAAACAGTCCGTGGTTGAGCGTGGTCTTCGACCAGTGACCCAGGGCTTTGACGTTCAGAAACCTGTCGCCCGAGGCCGCGATGAAGTCCGAGATCTCCTGGGAGGTGAACAAACCGGTACCAAGGCTCGTCTGTTCCACCAGCGCGCCGAATTGCAGACGCTGCTCCTCCCCGACGGGGAAGTCGAAGTTGATGCCGGCCCCGTAGGAATCCGTCGAGAACCGGGCGACGTTGATGGCGTGGAAGTTCGTCTCGCGGACATAGATGTTGTAGCCCCGGCTGATCCCATCGACCGTGTAGTAGGGGTCGTGGAAATCGAAGCTGGCCGCCTTCTGATAGTCGCTCCAACTGATGGATGCACCGAGGCGGTTGCCCGTGCCGGCGACGTTTTCCTGGCGGAATCCGAGCGACAGCATGAGTCCCGGCCCCTCCGCGTACGCCAATTGCGCATTGATATTGCCCGTCGGCACCTCCTCGACGGAGAAGTCCACATCGACCTGATCGTCCGTACCCGGCACGGGTGTCGTTTCGACATTGACCGACTCCGGTTCGAAATAGCCGAGCTGGTCGAGTCGAACCTTGGACCGGTCGATAGCCTGGGTAGAAGCCCAGCCGCCTTCGATCTGGCGCATTTCGCGGCGCATCACGTCATCCCGGGTCACTGAATTGCCGGCAAAGCCGATACGGCGTACGTAGGCGCGCTTGCCGGCGTCGACCACGAACCGGACATCGACGACACCGTTCTCCTTGACCTCCGGTACACCCGTTGCGTTGGCGAACGTATAACCCGCGTTGCCGAACGCGTTCACGATGCGTTCTTCGGTGGCCGTCACGAGGGCGCGATTGAACACATCGCCCTCGCGGACCAGGAAAAGCCGGTTCACCAGGTCGGGGTCGACGTCCGATAGTTCGCCGACGAGTTGCACGTCGTCGACGACGTAGCGGTCACCTTCCTGGACATTGACGGTGATGTAGACCGAACTTTTGTCGGGCGTCACGCTGACCTGTACCGAGCGCGCCGAGAACTCCACGTAGCCCCTGTCCTGGTAGTGGGACTCCAGGGTCTCCAAGTCGCCCTGCATTTTTTCCTTCGAGTACTTGTCGTTGCCCTGGATGAACGAGAACAACGTCGGGTGGCTGAGTTCTAGCTGCGCGAGCAATTCCTGCTGACTGAACACCGTGTTGCCCACGATGTTGATGTGGCGGACGCCCGAACTCTGGCCTTCCTCGATATCGATCCTGATCTGAACGCGGTTGCGCGCCAGATTGGCAGCCCGCGCATCGATCGTCGCGTCGTAGCGCCCCTGGGCGAAGTACGTCCGTTCGAGTTCGATGCTGATGCGCTCGAGCGTCGCCTGCTTGAAGATCTCGCCTTCGCGCAGACCCGCCTCCGCGAGACTCTCGAGAAGGTTCTCCGTCTTGATCGCCTTGTTGCCGTCGAGTTCTATGCTCTCGATCGCCGGACGCTCCACGACCCGAACGATGAGCACGCCACCGTCGCGCGACAGCGTCACGTCGTCGAAATACCCGGACTTGAACAAACCCCGGATGACTTCCCGGACCATGACGGGATCCATCGTGTCGCCGACGTTGACCGGCAGGATGTTGAACACCGTGCCGGCGGAGACACGCTGCAATCCCTGCAACTGGATGTCCGCCACGACGAAACGTTCGCCGACGCTCGAATCCTGCGCTTGCGAAACCGAAACGGTTAGCACCCCGGCGAGAATCGCGGCCAAGAACCTGCTCATTGCTTCCCCCTTGGACCCCGCGGCGAGTCCATGCTTTGACCTCGCATCACGTGATTAGTTCCTCAAACGCCACGCTCAACCCGGCAACCAACGGGCGATGTCGACGTAGAACACGAACAACATGAGCCCGACGACGATCGCCAGTCCAATCTGGGCACCCACGGCCTGGGCGCGCATGGACACCGGCTTGCTCCGGACGATCTCAACCAACGAGTACACCACGTGACCACCGTCGAGTATCGGGATGGGCACGAGGTTGATAATTCCGAGACTTATGGACAAGAGCGCCAGAATCCACAAGAACCGGTCGAACCCGGCCCGGGCGCTGTCGCCGGTCACCTTGCCGATGGTGATGGGCCCGGCCAGGTTGGTGGCAGGCACATTCAGTGTCAACATCTTGCCGAGCAAGTCGACGGTCAGCGCGGTCTTGGCATAGGTCTCGGTGGCAGCGCGCCCGAGGGCTTCAATCGGCCCGTAGCGAACCAGCCGGGTCGGCGTGTCCAACCAGGCGCCGACATAGCCGGACTCGGTGCCGTCCTCGGCACGCCGTTGCGCGGGCGTCACCCGCACCCTCGCCTCCGCGCCACCGCGTTCCACCGTGACAACAAGCGACTGCTCGGCGCTTTTCCGGACACGGGCGACGAATTCGCTCCATAGCGATACGGGCTCACCGTCAACCTCGACAATTCGGTCGCCCGGGCGAAGCCCGCCGCGCTCCGCCGCCTCGCCTTCGACGATGCCGCCGATGACGGCCAATTGCTCGAGACCAATACCCAGTGCCCCGATGGTGTCCGGATCCTGCACGGTGCCCAGCCAATCCTCAATCCCTATGGTGCGGGTCAAGGGGGCGTCGGCACGCTTCGTACGGATCTCGATTGCACCGGTGTCGCCCAGCCGCCCGGCCAGCGCCAGCGCGACGTCCGTCCAAGCCGGGGTGTCGGCGCCGTCCACGGCGACAATTTCGTCGCCCGGGAGGAGGCCGGCCCGTTCGGCCGCGCTTTCCTCGGCAACGCTCCCGATGATCGGTACGAACGATGAAACCCCCATCACGGAGAGCAGCCAGAACACCAGGAACGCCAGCACGAAGTTCGCTCCCGGCCCGGCAAGCGCGACCGCGATTCGCCACCAGGGCGAGAGTACGTCGTAGGACATCGCCGGGACGCGAGGCGCATGCGCCGCCGCGTCCGCATCGCGCCGATCGTACATCCGCACGTAGCCCCCAAGGGGAATCGCCGCGATGCAGAATTCGGTCCCGCGGCCGTCGTGCCAAGACAATAGCGGCTTGCCGAACCCCACCGAGAATCGCACGACGTGCAATCCAGCCCACCGAGCCATCAGGAAGTGACCCAACTCGTGGAAGGTCACGAGCACGATCAGCGTCACTAGGAGAAAGAAGGCGTAGTAAAGATAGTCCACGACTGATTTCGACGGCTACTGCACGCCCTGCCGGGCGCTTCGCCTCCTACGCGTGTGGGGGGAAGTGGGCGCATTCTCCCACCGATGTCCAAGAATTGCGACTCGTTGACAGCCGGCCGCAGCAGACTGTCCGCCGGTCAATACGTCGCCAGGAACACCGGCGCCAGGACCGCGAAGACCGGCGCCGTCGCGATGATCGAGTCGACGCGATCGAGGATGCCGCCGTGGCCGGGCAGCAAGCCGCCGGAGTCCTTCACACCGCAGGCCCGCTTGAAAGCGCTCTCGAACAAGTCACCCGTCACCGATGCCAAACACAGTATCGCGGTCACGCCCAACCATCGCGGCAACGACGACGCCAGGTCACCGCTGAAGTACGCCGCACCCACGACTCCCCAAGCAAGGATCGCGATGGCACCCCCGATAGCGCCCTCCCAGGTCTTTCCGGGGCTTACCTGCGGCGCGAGTTTGCGGCGCCCGAACTGCCGGCCGACAAAGTACGCCCCGATGTCCGCGGCGGCCGCCGCGGCCAACAGCCAGATCAACAGTCCGGGGCCATGCGGCGTCTTGGCCACCTGCACGAGCGCCAGCCAAGCACCGGGCAAAGCCACGGCACCGGCAACGATCATTCCCGGCTTCCACAGCAACACGGTCCGACTTCGCGGATACGTCAACACCACGCCAAGTGCAAGGACCCAGAAAGCCGCGGCGACGACTAGCGAGACGACGACGACCGATGGCCAACCCGCCGAGACCACCCAAAGTACGGTCGCGGCGCCCGACACGGTGATTGCATACACCAGCCAACCGGCACGAGTGACGATGCCGGCCAACTGCGCCCATTCCCGTGCCGCGAGCAGGCAGAGCACCAACAGGAAAGCCGCCAGCCAGGGCGTCGGCAGGTTCACGATGGCCGCGATCATGACGACCGCCATTGCCAAGGCCGAGGCGACGCGAAGCTTGAGCACGGTGGGGCGAGCCTTGGGGTCGCCCGCTAGGGGCTACCCCCTTGGTCGTTCGAGTTGGGCCCACCCTCGTGGTCGCCCGCGTTCATCTTCAACACCGCACGGCCGCTCGAACGCTCATTGGTAACCATCCGCGATGTTCGCTCGGTGTCCCCGCCCCTTCCATGAAACAAACACGCCGTTGTTGCCTGGTAGTCAGCGGCGCTCGATGCCGGGAGAATTCGCGTAGCGAATT
>JAGWBM010000061.1:20648-21927 GCA_021295895.1 Pseudomonadales bacterium | reverse complement strand
TGCCTGGATCATCTCCCGGCTGCAGACGCTCAAGGAGGACATCGGCGCGGAGATGAAACGCTACCGGCTCTACAACGTGGTGCCGAAACTGTTCTCGTTCATCGCCGACCTCACCAACTGGTACATCCGCCTGAACCGCGCGCGGTTCTGGAGCGAGGGCGTGACCGCCGACAAGATCGCCGCCTACAGCACGCTGCATACCGCGGTGTACGAATTGTCCGTCGCGATGGCGCCCTTCGCGCCGTTCCTGTCGGAACACATCTATCTTTCGTTTGCGCGCCTCGCCGACGAGGCGCCGACCCCGCTGTCCGTGCACCTTTGCACCTACCCCGAAGCGGAGCCTTCGCTTCGCCAGCCGCTTCTCGAAGACGCGGTGTCGCGCATGCAGCAGGTCATCGAACTCGGCCGGTCCAAGCGCGAACGGGTGAAGATCAACCTGCGCACTCCCCTGCGAACGCTCACGATCATCCACCGGGACGCCGGCCTCCTCGAGGAGATCAAGTCACTCGAGAGCTACCTGAAGGCCGAGTTGAACGTCAAGGAAGTTCGCTACGAGACGGATGAGGCACGCTACATCGCCCTGTATGCGCGGCCCAACTTTCCCGTTCTCGGAAAGCGGCTCGGGCGGCGCATGAAGGAGTTCCAGGGGAAGATCGCGGCCCTCGACCCGGACGCCATCGAGGCATTCCAGGCCTGCGGCTCGGTTGTCATCGACGGCGAAACCTTCGACGGCGACGACATCCACGTGTTCAGGGAGGCCAAGGAAGGCACGGAAACGGTCTCGAATCGATTCGTCTCCATCGAACTCGACTGTCGGCTGGACGACGAACTGCTGCGTGAGGGCGTGGCAAGGGAGGTCGTCAACCGCATTCAGCGTGCCCGCAAGGACAGTGGTTTCGCGGTCAGCGACCGGATTCACGTCGTGTACGACGCCGACGAGGACGTCGCCGAAGCGATTGGCGCCCACGGCGACTACATCGCAGGCGAAACCCTGGCTCTGTCCCTTGAACCGGAGGACGTTGCCGATGGGGCGACGGAGACGGCCATCGACGGCAAGCGGCTGGTGTTCTCGATGACCGTGGCGCAGACCGGAGCCTGACGGGGGTCTTCTCCGAGTAGCACCGGGGCGTCGCTGGGCTGGGGCGCTGGGAGCGGCTGTGGCGGATGCGAGATGCCGCGCCCGGCCACCTTGGCGGTGTTGAGGCTCCGAGGGGATTCGCGCCCGCGCAGACCAGGGAGCGCTCCTGGGGCATCGGGCTCTGTCCTGGCGGCATTTGTA
>JAGWBM010000061.1:19966-20601 GCA_021295895.1 Pseudomonadales bacterium | reverse complement strand
TTCCACTAGCGAATACTGGTGTTCGTGAGGAGCCAGATCACTTCGGGACATGACGACGCAAGATCAATCAACGGCCCGCGGCGCACCGACTATTCGTACCTGGACTTCGTGGCTCGACGGAAGAACCTTGGCCACTCTGGCGGCACTGTTGACCTTGGGAGCGATGATGCAGACGGCGCACTCGCGTCTCGCAGCCGATATCGAGAAGGTACGCGACGACTTGGGTGCCGACATCAAGGCTCTCGACAACCGCCTGCGAGCCGTCGAGATCGATGTGGCCGCGATTCGCACGGCCACGATGGGGCTCGCTCACCGACGCCGGGCGGTCGAGTCGCCTGCTCGGCACGGCGACACGTCGTCGGCCGCGGAGAGCGGCTAGTCAACGACCGCGAAGGAAATGCGCGACTCTGCGCGGGACCCGCGGCGTCGGCGTTCGAAAACTACCGCGCGAATCATGCCCCGTCGCGACGCAGTTCGCCGACGGGCTCGTGATTGTTCACGGTGATGCCCATCATCTGCTTCAGCCTCGGCGAGAGGAGTTCGTAGACGTCGTCGGGCACGTGTACGTTGGCCGTCGACTGCTCGTGCAGGGCGCGCATGAAATACCGGTTGTAGTGGCAGCGCATGGCGTAGCG
>JAGWBM010000061.1:13834-19889 GCA_021295895.1 Pseudomonadales bacterium | reverse complement strand
GGTTCGCCCTCAACCAGCCGCACCAGGTCGGTGCCGTCCTGGAAGCGGGTCGTGCCGGTGGCGCTTCGGTGCGAGCCGGGCACGCAGTACGTGGCGCCGTTGGCAAGGTCGAACTGCGTATAGCACCAGATGATGAGGGAGCCATACGGGAACGGCGGATAGGGCATGGGCATGCCGCCCTGATCGATGTGCAGTTCCTGCAGACCGCCTCCCTGGTGGACGATGGATCCGTGGGCGCAGCCCAAGCCGAAGCCCTGGCCCATGACCTTGGTGAGCAGGCGGTCCACCAACGGGCCGCGTTGGGCCGCCGATTCCTTGAACTCCACGGCGTCCCGGAACACGGCGCCCTTGAGCACGAGGTTGTTGACGAGCTGCGCGGTTTCGTTGCGGCTGGTCATCATGCCGACTTCGAGGCGTTTCTCCACCTCCGCCTGGTCCACCAACCGGTCCACTTGAGCTTGCACCTGCGCGGCTGACATGGCGTCCTTCACGAGGCAGTAACCCCAACGAACGAAGTCCGCTTCGAGTCGAGCCTCGTCGGTGCTGGGTTTCGGCAGGTACTCGAATTCGCTGCTGTCTTTGATGAGGCCGGCCTTCATGCGCTCCTTCGACAGGCCGGCGAGTTGCTTGAGCAGTCTGCCCGCGGACAGGGAACTGGTGTGCGATTGACCGTCGGCGTAGACGATTCCCTGCCGCATCTCGGCTTCCCAGCTGGTGTCGGCGGACGCTTCCCGGTCGGTGCGCAACTGAGCGAGTTCGGCTCTAAGACGAGCGTTCTCCTTGCGTAGGCGTGCGACGGTTTCGTCGTGGTCGGGGACGGTGGGCAGGCGCCCGGATGTGGAGGAACTCTGGTCGGATGGCATCTCGTTCAAGCACGAACGCACATCCGCCTAATCATAGCGCTTCGATCGCGCCGGGGAATCCCCGAGGGTCGGCGACGGGTGGCAGACACCCGCCGCCGACCGAAGGTCCGAACTCACTGCTTCAGCCGAACAACGCCACAGAATCCGCCGACCAATCGGTCGTCGCATCCTGCCCCAGCCCAGGCCGCCCGAGCACCCGTCGGACCTAACGGCTAACGCCGCAGGTCCGACAGGCTCCGTAGTTCGTTCAGGATGCCGTCGAGTCCCCCGTAGACCGACAGGTTGCCGACCTTCTCGGTGACCTTCTCGAGCGTCTCCAACTCCTTGAGACGCAGCGCGACGGCGTTGCTCTCCATGACCTTGGCCGTGTTGAGGAGCGAACGCGTGGCGTTGGTTTCCTCGCGACGGCGGATCACGTTGGCTTGGGCTGCCTTCTCCGCCTCCACCACACGGCCGAGCAGTTCCTTCATGTCGCCCGGCAGGATGATGTCCTTGACGCCGACGCTTTCCACGGCGATGCCGATTTCGGCGAACTTCGGACCAACCCGGTCGGCGACCGCGCGGTCGATGGCCGACTTGTCCTCAAGCAGCGCATCGAGCGTTCGGGTGCCGACGGCGCCGCGCAGACCGAACTGGATCTCCTTGTAGAGATGGTCCAGCGGATCCTTGGTGGCGCCCACAGCCTTCTCGGCGTCCTCGAACCGGTAGGTTGCCGTCAGGTTGATGCGCAGGCTCACCTTGTCGCGCGTCAGGATCTCCTGACCTTGGACCTCCAGAGTCTTCACGCGCAGGTCCACGACCTCGATCACAACGCTCGGCCCGTACGTCCAGAAGGCGTGCAAGCCCGGTTCCAGCGAATCGGTCAGTTCGCCGCCGACGTAGAGCAGCCCGACATGCCCGTGGGCGATTTCCCGCGAGTAGATGCCGTTGGGGCCCGGCAGCCGCAACCCACCGACATTCGCCGAAGCCATCGCAAGCCCCGGCTCGGCGAGCAGCCGTTTAGCGAGCTTGGCGTCGATTGCAAGACCCTCGTCCAGATCGAACCGGTCCACGCGGATCTCCACCGGGCCTTTCCAGTAGAGCTTGCGCTCCGCCGGGCGGACGACCTCGGCCACGCGTTCGTTCCAGTAGACGACGGCGACCTCGCTCTCGCCGGTGGCGACGACGGTGAACAGGCGCCCCACGTCCTCACGCTCGGCGTCAACCAGGTAGTCCGCCAACGGGTGCGAGAAAGCCGGTTCGGTCAGGTCGAAGCGCTCTACCTCGCAGTGTTTGCGCCACTCGCGGAAGCGGTAGGTCCCCGGTCCCAGGAAGCGGACGAAGTCCCCGTCCTTGAACAGGAGCCCGCGTTCGTGTTTGCGCACGATGAACTTTCGATAGAACAACATTTCGCGTTCTCCTTTTTTCGTCAAAGTAATTAATGCGTCCGTTCCCACAACGTCGTTGCGGGCCGACGGTGCCGACCGATCGAACGCACCGCGCGCTACAGCGCCGGTTGCCAACTCGGAAGATTTGGCGTTCGGCGATGCCAGCGGGCGTTGCGCCGGAACGGACGGCGCGTCGGTCCGATTGACTCGGTGCCGACCCGCCGACCGGCTACGTCGTTGCTGCGCTTATTCGCAAATCGCTTTTGCGGAAAGCGCCGGGAACGGACGCGTCCTGTGACGATTAACGCACGTCACCAGCGTTTATCACGGTTATCAGCCGTGCGGCTTTGCAGGCCGTCTTTGGAATGCCGGAGTCGAACCGGCGGCTACCAGTTTATGGACCGGAGCTCTGCCACTGAGCTAATTCCAAGTCATGGTTGGGTGCGCACAATACGCTCGGTACACACCGTGCGATGGGTAGCGTGAGTGCGCCGGACGGGACCAAAGCCCGAACCACGGAACGCCGCACGCCGCCCAACCTCGGTTGGACGGGATTTTTCCCGCCGCCGCCGCGACGAATGCTCGCCGCGGCTCGATTGGTTTTCTCCATACAACAAAAAAGCCCTGTTCGATAAACCGACCAGGGCTTTGTTGTCTTCCCTGGAAGGCTAGTGAATCCGCGCCGCCTTCCAGGACATGTCCGGAAAGTCAGCGCAAGTACGCTCCCTCGTTACCCACGAGGGGGTCGCCGCAGTCCGCAAACTGCGGCTGCATAGGTAATGGCAGCGCCACGTTTAACGTGGGCTGCGTGCGTTGTGCTGCTTGTCTGGCACTCATCAATTCCGCCTGCAAGAGACCGGTGAATTCATCAAGGGCGCGCGATTATAGAACCGGCGAGAAATGTGTCAACCGTTTTTTTCGACTCCGTCTCGTCGGGGCGACCCTCGTGGTCGCCTGCGTTCGGTGAACGCGAGGCGTCGGTCGGCCGCCGGTATGCCACGAAGGCATCCCCTACGGCCTGTCCCCCAGATTCCGACGTGTTTAATCCCGCAGCAATTCGTTGATCGACGTCTTCGATCGCGTGCGCTCGTCCACGCGCTTGATGATCACGGCGCAGTAGAGACTCGGCCTTGGTCGGTTCGGCTCGCCAGCCGGGTGCGGCAGGGAGCCGGCAACGACCACGGAGTACGCCGGGACGCGGCCGGTGGTGATCTCGCCCGTGTCCCGATCGACGATCTTGGTGGAAGCGCCGATGAATACGCCCATGCCGAGTACGACGCCTTCTTCGACGATGACCCCCTCGACGACTTCCGAACGGGCCCCGATGAAACAGTTGTCTTCGACGATCACGGGTTCGGCCTGCAGCGGTTCCAGCACGCCACCGATTCCAGCACCGCCCGAGATGTGGCAGTTCTTGCCGATCTGGGCGCACGAACCGACCGTCGCCCAGGTGTCGATCATCGTGCCGCTGTCGACGTACGCGCCGAGGTTCACGAAACTCGGCATCAGCACCACCGACGGTGCGACATAAGCGGAGTGTCGGACCACCGCGGAAGGTACGGCTCGAAAACCGGCCGCGCGGAACCGGGCCTCGTCCCAACCATCGAACTTCGACGGTACCTTGTCCCACCACTGCGCATTTCCGGGTCCCCCGCTGATCGGTTCCATGTCGTTCAGGAGGAAGCTCAGGAGCACCGCCTTCTTGAGCCATTGGTTGACGACCCATTCGTCGCCGAGCTTCTCCGCAACCCGGGCGCGACCGGAATCGAGTGCGTCCAGTGCTTGTTCGACGGCCTCGCGAACGGGGCCTTGGGTGTCGAAGCCGACCTCATCCCGACGCTCCCAGGCAGTATTGATCGTTGTCTCGATAACGCTCATGGCGCCTCCGCTACTAAGTGCCACGGACCTTCATCCCCGCGGCCCGGTAGGCGTTGTCGATGAAGTGCATCTGCTTGATGGCGTCGTGGGCATCGGTCGGCAGGTGTTCGCCCGTTCCGAGTGCCCCCACGAAGGCGTCGAGTTGGAAGTCGTAGGTGGTGCGCTTGGTCAGCGTCTCGGTGGTTGTCTCGCCATCGATCGTCAGTCTGATCTCGTGACCCATGTGGGGCACCAGTGGATTGTCGACCATGAGCGTCCCCTTCGTCCCTTCGACGAGGAGTTCGGCACGGTACGGCTCGCCCTTCATGGAACCCGAGGTGCTGCCCGTGGCGCCGCTCGGAAACTTGAGTTCGGTCACCAGGCTCAAGTCCACGTCGGGAGGTCCTTCCACCGCCTCGGCGGAGACGACCTCCGGTTCCTCGCCGGTCAGGTGCCGGACCCAGGACATCGGATAACAGCCCATGTCCATGGTGGCGCCGCCGCCCGTCTCGTAGATCATGCGTATATTCGTCGACGGGACGCCCTGTTCCCCGCCGACGTGGAACAAACCGGATACCCGGACCAGATCGCCAATCGTCCCGGACTGGTAGATCTCCAACGTGCGCAGGAACACGGGGTGGTAGCGGTAGTGGAACGCTTCGATCAAGAGTAGGTCGGCCCGGTCGGCAGCTTCCGCCATCTCGACGGCCTCGGCCTCGTTCATCGCGAATGACTTTTCGCACAGGACGGGCTTGCCTGCCGCGAGCGCTTTCAAGGTCCATTCACGGTGATGGCTGATGGGCAATGGGTTGTAGATGACATTGACGTCGGGATGGTCGATCACGGCCTGGTAGTCGTCGGCGACGTGCTCGATATGGCCTCGATCCGCCATTGCCTGCGCCCGGGAGCGGTCCCGGGCGGCGATGGCGACCACGGAGACGTCGTCGTTGCGGCTCGCGGGGGCGAGCAGGGCCTGGGGCGTTATGTTCGCTGCCCCGAGCGTCCCAAAACGGAATTCAGTCATGCGTTTCTCCAAGTGCACGCAACGAAACACGAGCCCCTGTTTGCAACTTAACGGGGTACTTGCGTCGCTGGCGTGTCCGACTATGGTAGCCCTTGAAGAAGGGTCGTGCCGGATTGGACAGTGATGCTCGCTTCGATCCTACAGACGACGAGTCGATGGCCGCTGGCGCGCCTACATGGCGGTATACGCCTCGTCGAGCCCTTGTTGCGTGCAACCTATCGTCGGCGCGTGGTGGACGAGAACCTGCGGCGCGCGTTTCCGGACAACGACACCGCAGAGCTGAAGCGCGAGTTCTACAACGGGTTCTGCCAAGCCTGGGTGGAGGTTGTGCGATCACTCGGCATGGAGGCGGAGGAACTGCGCGAACGCGTAACGTTCGAGGGAGCGGAAGCGCTCGATGCGGGCAACGCGCTGCTGCTCATGGCCCATCACGGCAACCTCATCTGGGCCATCACCGCCCTCGCCGGCGAAGTCGATGCGCCTGTCGCCATCGTCTACAAACCACCGCATACGCCGGCGGTACGTGCGCACATCATGGCCGTCGCGGCGCGGTTCGGGGTCACGCTGGTGCCGGTCAAGGACATGCGCCGCGAGTTCTTGAGACGTCGCCACGAACGACCGGTTTGGACCTTGGTCGCAGATCAGCGACCGGGCGGGCGTGATCGCCATACGGTGGAGTTCTGTGGTCGTCAGACCGCCTTCTTCGCGGGACCGGCTCGGTTGGCCAAGGCGCTCAAGTGGCCCGTCTACTACCTGTCCTGTCAGCGCCTGGGACCGGGCCGCTACCACTGTCGGATCGACAAGATCGCGGATCCGCCGCATGACCAGGGCTCGATCGTCGAACGCTACGTCGCCAAACTCCAGGCGGACGTCGATCGGGCGCCGGCGGATTGGCTTTGGTCACACAAGCGATGGCGCGAGTAGCGCCAGGAGCGCCCCAATGC
>JAGWBM010000061.1:13024-13654 GCA_021295895.1 Pseudomonadales bacterium | reverse complement strand
CGACGTCGAAAGTACCCGTCACGAGGGGTGCCGTGGCGTTGTTCCGGGCGAATGGCGCGCCGCCGCCCGAGCCGGGCTGTCCTCGATAGTGTCAGTCGCCCTTGAATTCGGGTTCTTTCCCGCCTAGGTAGGCTTCGATCGCGGCCCGCCGATCCTCGGTCATGGCCGATAACAGGTTCTGGTCCACGTCCATGTGCATGACCGCGATGTCCAGGGCGGAGACCAGGGCGTTGACGCTGCGTTTGATCATCTGGGCCGCGATCGGCGACTTAGCGACGTAGCGTCGGGCCCATTCCTTGGCCGTGGCCATGAGATCGGCGCGTGGTACCAGTTCGTCCAGGACGCCCCATTCGCGGAGATCCCCGGCGTGGATGCGTTCGCCGCCGATGACTAGGCGCTTGGCCCGGGACGGTCCGGCGATGTGCGTGACGAGCGGTAGTCCCTTCCACATCAGGTTCACGCCGATGTCGATCTCCGGGTACTGCATGAAGCAGTCGTCTGCGCCGACGCGCAGATCCATGGCGGTGGCGAGTACGGCCCCGCCGCCCATTGCAGCGCCGTTCCAGGCGGCGATCGTGATCTGATCCATGTCGTAGACGGCCAGCGTCGCCCGTTCGCCGATGCGGGCCA
>JAGWBM010000061.1:2046-13006 GCA_021295895.1 Pseudomonadales bacterium | reverse complement strand
CCATCGAGGTCGGCGCCGGACGAGAAGTGCTTGCCCTCGCCGGTGAAGATCACCACACGGGTGTCGACATCGTCTCGGAACGACAGCGCAACGGTTTCGATGTCGACCAGGTGGGCGTGGTCGAGGGCGTTGGCCTTGTGAGGACGGTTGAAGGTCACGATCGCGACGTGGCCGTCCTTCTCGACCTTGAGATTGTCGTATTGCATGTCGACGGTCACGGAACCTCCGGCGCTGCGTTGGGTCAGTGTGGCGGTTTTCCCGCGCAAGCGGCAAGTGCGCCAACGTCGTTGGCTTGGGCGAGGGCAAGAACCGCCGCCACTGGGACACGGCGTGTTGTGGCGCTTTCGGAGTTGCCAACGCCCGCGCGACGGACTTTCTCGGTGCCGCTGCCGTACACTTGCGCGTTTGTTCGAATCGAGGGAGATCAAAGAGATGCCATCCGTCACGGCAGCCGACGGCCCGGTCGCCGTCACCGGTGCCTCGGGCTACATCGGCGCCCACACCGTCATTGCGCTTCTCAAACGGGGCTACGACGTACGCGCCTGCGTCACCGACCTGTCCAACCCCGACAAGACGGGATTCCTGCTTGCCCTGAACGACGAGCAGCTTGGCTCTGTGACCTTGCACGAAGCGAACCTGCTCGAAGAAGGCAGCTACGACGCGCCGTTCAAGGACTGCAGTGCGGTGCTGCACGTGGGTACGCCGATGGGCTACGGCGGGGCCAACAATCCGCAACAGGTCTACGACGGCGCCATCAACGGGGTCCACAACATCGTTGCCTCCGTGACGAACTCCGGGTCGGTCAAGCGGCTGGTCTACACCAGTTCCTTCGCGGCCATCGGCCATCCGTCGCCGCCCGGCTACCAATACACCGAGGCCGACTGGGCGTCCGACAACCGCGACAACGACAAGAACTGGAACACCGAGAACCTCATCGAGAAGGGCGAGGTTGGCTATTCCATGGCGAAGGTCGAATGCGAGCACCTCGTGAACCGCCTTGCCGCCGAGGATGGCCGCTTCGATGCGATCTCGGTGTGTCCGTGCGTCGTGCTCGGGCCGTTGTTGAGCCCGGTTCACGAATTGCGCGGCTCGTGGCAGTTCTTCCTGGGCCGCATGCTCGCCGGGCACCCTTGCCAACGCGGCTGGCAGGCGCTGTGGAACATCGTCGATGTGCGCGACTGCGGTGAAGCGCAAGCGCTCATGATCGAGTCCGACGTGTGCGAGAACGGCTCGCGCTACATGCTCTGCGCCACGAACGACTCCGGTGAGATCACCGCCATGCAACTTCACGAGCATCTGCAGGCGCTCTTTCCCGAGATCGACGTCGGCGGCGTGACGCCCGAGTACGAGGCCATGGTCGAGAAGTACGGCGCACCCTACAACGCGCCCCGCGCCCACTGCGACAAGGCTCGCGAGGAACTGGGCCTTGAAACCCACGCCATCGAGGACACCCTGCGCAGCACCGGCGAAACCATGATTGAACTCGGCCTCGTCGAGCCGAAGCTGAAGTAACGGCATGGCTGACGAAACGGCCGTGGCGGAGGGCTTCACGGTGAAGCTCGCTCGCTCGGGAAAGCGGGTGTTCGTGCCCAAAGGCGGTTCCATCCTATTCGAACTCCTCGGCGAGGATGTGCTGGTTCCCTATGCGTGCGGTGTTGGCATCTGCGGGGCATGCTGGCAACGGGTGGTTTCCGGCGAGCCGGACCACCGCGATTTCTGTTTGAGCGACGAAGAACGCAACAAGGGGGCCGTGATGATCTGCTGCGCCGGATCGTTGACCCCGGAGTTGGAGTTGGACCTGTAGGGGTTGCGGCGCAAGCGCGTCGGGGCGGCTAACGCCCGGGGGGCGTCCCCGCCCGCCCGGGGTTCCGAGGCGCGCCGGCGGTACGAAGCACGGGACGGGACAAGCCCGTCCCCTACGCGTTTCAACGGCGCAGGTTTGCACGGATCTGTCGCCTCGTGGCGTAAATCGAACAAAGGTGTAGGCTGGCGAGGTCTTGGGATTGTGACCTCGGCGCAGCCTACTAGGGGGAGGGGTCTTGCGCCTGATTCCAACGCTTGTCGCGTGGGAACCAGTTCATATGCCGCATGTTACCTCAGGTAACACCCGTGTCAATAGGTAACGTGCAACTTTTTTTGCACGCTGCGAGTGCACCGTTTTCGGGCACGCCGGATGTCGAGATGAGGGTCGGCTTCGCAAACGGCGGGGACGCCACCAGCCGGCAGACTGCTAGAATCGTTTTCAAGCATCTTGAACGCCATTCGGTGTGCTAATGGCCGACCGCGAGAATCCGACGTCCCACAGCTACTTCTCCCAGCGACTCCGGTTGCACTACCTGGATTGGGGAAACGACGACGCGCCGGACATGCTCCTGATTCACGGCGTCCACGACCACTGCCACTCCTGGGACTGGCTGGCCCAACCGTTGCGCGACCGGTTCCACGTGGTGGCACCGGATTTGCGCGGCCACGGTGACTCCGAGTGGACCCGCGGCAGTCCCTATTCGTACCTGGAGTACGTCCAGGACATCGCCCAACTGGTTCGCCAACAGCGTCTTGACCCGGTGACGATCGTGTCGCATTCCCTCGGCGGCACCATCGCGTCGATCTACGCGGGAACGTTCACGGAGTCCGTCGACCGCCTGGTGATCATCGAGGGGGTGGGACTCTATCCCACGGACAGCGCCTCGCCGGGCGAGCGTCTGCGACAGTGGATCGATGCCAACTACTCGCTCGCGGCCCGGGTGCCACGTCGCTACGGCAGCTTGGAAGATGCCTATCACCGCATGCAGGAGACCAACCCGCACCTAGCGCCGGACCAAGCCCGCCACCTGACGATCCACGGCAGCAACCAGAACGAGGATGGCACCTATACCTGGAAGTTCGACAACTACACGCGCACGCCGCGCCCCTACGACATCCCCAACGCCGACTTGGCGGCGCTTTGGGAACGCGTTCACTGCCCGGTCCTGATCGTTAATTCCCGGCAGGGTTATCCGCATCGAATTGGCCACGACAACACGTTGCGTCACTTCAAGAACGTGACGTTGCGGGAGATCGACGATGCCGGACATTGGACGCACCACGACCAGTTGGACGAGTGCATCTCGGTGATCGAGGAATTCTTGAGCGTACCGGTCGCCTGATCGGCACCCTTCGCGAATCGGGAATCGAGCGAATGACCCATCACGACGTCACCTACGAAGTCGTCAACAACGTAGCCCGCATTACCACCAACCGGCCGCGCTACCGCAACGCCCAGAGCCGACGCCTGCTCGAGGAACTCGACGACGCCTTCCGCACGGCGGCGGAGGACAGGGACGTTCACGTCGTCGCGTTGTTCGGCGCGGGGGAGCACTTCTCGGGTGGTCACGATCTCGGCACGCCGGAAGAGATGGCCGATCAGCGGGAACGTCCCATCGAAGAGGGTCTGCGCGGCCGTTTCGAGCGCTCGAGGGACCTTTTCGTGGACAAAACCATGCGTTGGCGAAACGTCCCGAAACCGACGATCGCGGGAATCCAGGGCTATTGCATCTACGGCGGGTGGATCGTCGCGAGCGCGATGGACATCCTCTATGCCGCCGACAACGCCATGTTCCTGGGATCGAACTTCCAGTTCTTCTCCGTGCCGTGGGACATGCATCCCCGCCGCGCCAAGGAACTGCTCTTCGAGTCCCGTTTCATCGATGCCGAGGAGGCGTTGGCGCTGGGACTCGTCAACCGGGTCTTCCCCGAGGAACGGCTGAACGAAGAGGTCGTCGCATACGCCGAACGCATCGCCCGCAACGATCCGTTCCAACTACGAATGATCAAGATGGCCGTGAACCAGGTCCAGGACACCCAGGGATTTCACGCCCACATTACGGCGGCCCACCTCATGCACATGGCATCGGCGGAGGGCGAACGTGACCCGGGCTACGCGCTCAAGGTACCCAAGGGTCGACGCCGACCGATGGTGGAGCGTGCCTTCGAACACTACCGACTGAACAAGGACCGTTCGTCGTGACCGTGCCCCGCTTCCTTCCGTTGGACTTCACGGAACGGCCTGCGGCGGAGATGAGCGAGCGGGCGGCATTGTTCAGTGAACTCATGCGCCGCCGCCGAACGGTTCGGCACTTCGATGCGCGACCGATTCCCGACGATGTCATTGAACACGCGCTCATCGCCGCGGGAAGCGCGCCGAGTGGCGCCAACCGGCAGCCATGGCATTTCGTCGTCGTCACCGAAGCCGCCAAGAAGGCGGCGATCCGCGAGGCGGCCGAGAAGGAGGAGCGCGAGTTCTATTCCCGACGCGCCTCCAAGGAATGGCTCGAGGCCTTGGAACCGCTCGGCACGGACGCCGACAAGCCGTTCCTGACGACCGCCCCGGTATTGATCGCGATCTTCCTGCGCCGGTTCAACCTCGATGCCGAGGGCAAGCGGCTGAAGAACTACTACACCGCGGAGTCTGTGGGCATCGCCACCGGGATGCTGATCACTGCCTTGCACTACGCGGGCGTTGCGACGTTGACCCATACGCCGAGCCCGATGCGGTTCCTCAACGACCTGCTCGACCGTCCCCCGGACGAGCGGGCATTTCTTCTGCTCGTCGCCGGCTATCCGAGCCGCGATGCCGAGGTGCCCGACATCGGCAAGTACCCGCTTCGAGAGTTGGCGACCTTCGTATAGGGCGACCCTATCGCGCCCGTTCACCCGAGATGGTTCCCTGCGCCGCGTAGACGAGGCGCTTGTCGCGACCCGTCTTCTGGTTTGGCCACCGCATCGGTTCGCCGAGAGCGGGACGGGACAAGCCCGTCCCCGACGCGTCCGTGCGGCGCAGGTCGTTGGGACGACCCTTGCGGTCGCCCGCCCAAGCCACCGCCCGGGACCTCGTAATCAGCGGTGCTAACCCGTTGTCTCTGCCGCGCAAGCTCGTAGGTAGTCCACCACCTCGTGGGGGTTGCCCCGCATCACGATACGGTCCTTCTTGCCCGCCAGTTGATAGTCGTACATGGGATCGTAGTAATACTCGAGAAGACGCCGGATCCATAGACGGTGTGCGTCGGCGCGGCGGGGCGCATCGGCTCGGAAGGCGGCGTCCATCAAGGCCGCGAGTTCTCGGTAACGGACGCCGCCAAGGCGCCGTTCGATCCGCGATAGGGCGGTGGTCAGGTGCGGCTCCGGATCGTGGGAATCGACGACGTATTCGCGAAAGATGTTGTCGATCCGACCCGCGTCGTCCACGTCCAATAGCACGATCGGTGCATGCTGCATGGCGCTGTAGAGCGTGGCGGGTATTGCGAGCCGGCCGATGGTACGGCTCTCGTCTTCGACCACGACGGGCTCGTCCGGCGACAGCTTGAGGAGCGCCACCGCGACCGCGTTCTCGAAGGTCACTGGCGGCGGTTGGGGAGTCGGGAACCCCCCGAAGGCGGATCCGCGGTGGTTCGCGATGGCCTCGAGGTCGACGTAGGCGGGCGCTGCCCGCACCACATGGGTCTTTCCGGAACCGGTCCGCCCGCCGACCACAACGAATCGTCGCGCCGCTGCAGCGGACTGGATGGTGTGGAGGCAAAATTGACGCAGCGCCTTGAATCCCCCGGCAACGCGCGGTAGGTCGATGCCCGCGTCCGCGAGCCAGCCTTGGGCGATTTGCGAGCGCAATCCACCACGCCAACAGGTGATCAGGGCTTGGGGGTGTTCATCGGCGAAGGCCCGCCAAGCCGCGATTCTCGACGCCTTGGTGTCGTCGGCGACGAGTTGGTGCCCGAGAGCGACGGCGGCTTCGTGCCCTTGGGCCTTGTAGGTCTTGCCGACGGCGTCTCGTTCGTCGTCGGTCAGCAGCGGCAGGTTTACGGCACCGGGCACCGCGCCGCGGTGGAACTCCACCGGCGAGCGCACATCGATCAACGGACGGGCGTCGCGGAGGATGTTGGCGTAGTCGTCGACGGCGAACAGGGACACGTCATTTGGCGCGGAGATCCGCGCGTCTGAGGTTAAGGAACTTGCTCGCGGATCTCTTCGCCGGCGCGGAACGCTTCGAGATGCTCGAGCAGGATCGGCAGGTCGTCGTTGGAAGAGGCCCGCGCCTCCTCGACGGCTTGTTCCTGCACGGCGACCGCCCGATCGAAGTTGCCGTTGGCGGCGTAGGCGGCCGCCCACGTGTCGAGGTAGGCCGGGTTGCGCCGCGCTTCCGCGCTCTCCGCCATGATTCGCTCCATGATCTCCAGCGCGAAGCGTTCGTTGCGGAGCTTCGGTAGGTTGGTCACCGCCAGGCGCCAAGCGACTTGGTTCACGAGGTAGGGATCGTCGGGTGCCGCCTTGACGGCATTCTTGAACCAGGATCCGGCGCGACGGAAGCTCCGTCCCACGTGCAGGCCCCTGGCATACAGGTCCCCGATCAACACCATGGCATGGGCGTTATCGTTCCTCGCGAACTGACGGACCCATCGGTACGCTTGCTCGTTGAACCCCCGGTCGACCTCCCGGTGCATCAAGAACCGGGCGTACTCCAGCTTGCCCACCTCGTCTCTCTCCGCGGCGCGCAGGAAGTACTGCTCGGCACGTTCGTGATCCCGGTCGACGAAATCCCCCAGTACGTGGTGCCAGCCTAGCCAGAGGAGGGCTTCCGGGTTGCCGAGTCCTGCCGAGCGCGTGATCAACGTCATCCCGTCGGCGGTTTTATCGTTGCCGTAGGCGCCGATTAGGTAAAGCCTGCCGAGTTCGAACATGGCGTCGTCGAAGCCGGCACGGATCGCCACCCGGAAATTCTGTTCGGCGCCCACCAGGTACTCATCGCGCTCCTTCGGCTCTTGGGATCCGTTGAATGCAGCTTGCACCCAGAACTCCGCGAGTATTCGGTTCGCCACCGCATTCCCGGACCTCGCGGCGAGGCGCAGTGCATGTAGGGCGTCATTGAATTGGCTGAGACCCTTCCAGCCTAGGAAAGCGAGGGCAGCGGGGTCGTTGCCGGCGGCAAGTACTTGGATGAAGGCCATGTGGCTGAACTTGTCGCAAATCCGCAACTCAGCGCACGTTCGCGGTTGCCCGATCGGAAAGACCGTGGTCGGCTTGCGGGCCACGGATGCCGAGATTGCGGAATAGAGCGTGTCGAGGTCGAAGTACGTGCTCTGGAGTGGCCGGTTCTCATCGGACGCGGTAATCCAAAGCATGAACGGATGTTCCTGCGATTGGCGGTAGGACGACCCCACGGCGGTCAGGCCTCGGGCCCGCACGTATCCCCGGGCTTCGTTGGGCGACAGGGCCGGGTAGGGGGTTTCAAAGGATCCGTCGCCGCTCGATTCGACCGCGGCACGGATGGCAGCGATCCACGACTCGTGCACGGCGGCTTGCTCCGGCATGTCGACATGGCGGTAGAACTTGGCGAGCGCCTGGTGACCCGTGATGCTGGCCGGGTAGTGCTCGAGAACAGCGGAACCGATGGGACCAAGGCGCAGGGGCTGCTCCACCTGCAGCAGACCGTCGACTTCCTGCTCTAGAAGCGTGACGGCCCGGATGCGTTCGTCCACATCGGGGGTGGCCAGGAACGCTTCCCTGATCCGCGTTACGACGTCCGCGTCGATGGGCTGTTCGTCGAGGGCCAGGTCCGCCACTTCATCGTAGGGCAGGGGCGGCTCGGCGGGCACGGTCGCGCAACCCGCGGCGAGAAGGCAGGCGAGAATCAAGGTGCGAAGCACGTGATCCGGCCAGACTGTTGCGACAACGAGATTCACAGTCAGAGTGTAGCGCATCCGCCTTCGGCCAACCGGGATTCGGGTATGCTTGCGGCATTGGCTCGCACGGGGACATGGCATGGTCTTCCTGAGAAAGTTGAGATTGCCGAGCGAGAACGAGGCTTTGCCCGGGCGTGACGAGGTAATGCCCGTGCCGCCGGCCCATTTCGTCAACGGAAACCCGCTCGAAGGCCCCTTTCCGCAAGGGTACGACTGCTTCCACGCCGGATTGGGTTGCTTCTGGGGTGCCGAACGCAAATTCTGGGAGACCGAGGGGGTCTGGACGACGGCCGTGGGGTATGCGGGCGGACACACCAAGAACCCGACATACGAGGAGGTTTGCTCGGGGCTCACCGGGCACACGGAGGTCGTCCTCGCCGTGTTCGACCCGGCGCTCGTTGACTACGCGGATTTGCTCAAGGTGTTCTGGGAAGCGCACGACCCTACCCAGGGCATGCGCCAGGGCAACGATATCGGCACGCAGTACCGGTCCGCGATCTACGTCTACGACGACCGCCAGCGCGAGCTTGCCTTGGCTTCGAGAGAGCAGTATCAGCGTGCACTGTCGGCAGCCGGCTACGGTGAGATCACGACCGAGATCGAAGGCGCCCCGAGGTTCTACTACGCCGAACACTACCACCAGCAGTACTTGGCGAAAGTGCCGAACGGCTATTGCGGGCTGGGCGGCACGGGAGTGACGTGCGGTATCGAGCCCCTGGTCGAGTTCAGGGGAGCGGCGGGACGGTAACTGCTCCGGCGCAAAAATGCGGGTGAACCGTTGGGCCCACCCGCAGTGCCAATACTCCCAGCCTAGTTAGTCGACTCGACAGCCGCCGGCAGGCTGTTCAACGATCGACACCTGAAGTATACAAAAATGCCTCGACGAACAGTAGATTGAATCGGGCCGGCGGCGATATAGACTGGCCGACTTCCACCGACCGGGGCACACGTTGACCCACCACCTGTCGATCGCTTGCAGGGAACAGGTCCGTAGGGGCGACGCTCAACGCGCCCGTAGGGCGCGCAGTCGCCCGCGTGGGCCGATGTGGCCGTTTCGACACGGGACGGGACAAGCCCGTCCCCTACGCGTCACGTTGGCGATTGGTTCATTGACCATCGGTGCAAAGTCCGGAGCAACGGTTTGAACGCTAGGCGCGTCGGCGTCGGTGTCGACTTCGGAACCAGCAACTCCGTTGCGGCCGTATTCGACGGCGACGAGGTCGCGTTGGTCGCGTTGGAGAACCGCGGCACGGATTCGACCGGCGCGTCGGAACACGAAGCGGAAATCATGCCCTCGGCGACCTATATCGACCGGGCCCTGCAGACCCGGACCGGGCAGGACGCCATCGACAGCTACATCGACGACAACACCGGTCGCAAGGTCGAACTGGTGCCGGAGGTCATCGGCAAGGCGATGCTGGCCGTTGGGTACGCAAGTGCCGGTTCGCGCAATCCGGGCGAGACCATGACCGTTGACGTCTACGGAGACGCCATGACCGATACCGGCATGCGCGGCCGTCTTTTCCGTGGCACCAAACGCCTGTTGGGCAGGTCCGATGTGCGCCGGCTCATGGTGTTCGACCACCCCTTCCGATTGGTGGCCCTGGTGACGCCGATCCTGCTCCGGATGCGCAAGGCGTTGTCCGCGAGAGTCGGCTGTTTCGATCATGGTTGCGTGGGACATCCGGTGAATTTCGAAGGCCGAGACGAATATCGAAACCAGCTTGCGCTCGCGCGGCTCGGCGAGGCGTATAGCTACGCGGGGATTGCGAAGCCGAGGTTCTATCCGGAGCCGATTGCCGCGGCCGTGAGCTTCCTGCACGCCAACCCGGACGCGGTGGGCGAGCATGTGCTGACCGTCGACTTCGGTGGCGGCACGCTGGATTTCTGCATTCTCGAACGAACGCCGGACAACCGCTTCCGCGTGGTCAACACCCACGGCATCGGCTTGGGTGGCGACCACATCGATCAGCGCCTATTCCGCGAACTGCTGTTCCCGCTGCTCGGCAAGGGCGAGCGCTGGCGTCGTCCCGGCGAATACGCGGACATCGACACCGTGTTCCCCTTCGACGAGTACGAGGAGTTCCTGGTGAACTGGCCGGTTACCTATCTGCTCAACCAGAATCGCTACACGACGGCCGTCAAGGACTGCATCGATCACGGCGGCCCGGAGCAGATCAAGTTCCGCCGGTTGCGGGAACTGATCGAGCAGAACCTCGGCTACCTGGTGTTCCAGGCCATCAAGGAGTTCAAGGCGCGGCTGTCCCACGAGGACGAGGCCGTGTTGGATATTCCGGAGATCGACGTCGATGTCCGACTATCCCGCGAGACGTTCGAAGCGATGATCGGGGATATGCTGGGACGCATCGAGGAGGGCATCGAGGCCACTCTCGCGCAGGCGCGCTTACCCCGATCGGCGATCGACATCGTCCTGCGAACCGGCGGCTCGTCGTTGATTCCCGCCGTGCGCCGCCTGCTCGATGGCTTCTTTCCGGGCCGGGTGGTGGACCACGACCCGTTCACCAGCGTCGCGACGGGTCTCGCCATCGCGGACTACCATCAACTACCGGCGGGACCAGCCTAGGGAAATCGCCCGCCGGGACCCGTTGAACGAGAGGCTAACAATGACCGTGAATTTCGAAGCCGTCCTGGGAGCCTTCACCGCCGCGATCGAAGCCGGCGACGGCAAAGCGCTTGCGGGGCTGTTCACGCCGGAGGGCGTCTATCACGACGGCTTCTACGGTGCCAACGTCGGCCGCGACGCCATTGCCCGGATGCTCGAAGAGGAGTTCTGGGGCCACGCCGAGGGGTTCCGTTGGCGGATGTTCGACCCGGTTTGCGACGGCCGGATCGGCTACGCGCGGTATTTTTTCAGCTACGACTCGAAGCTCTCGGGTGTCGAAGGGCGGACGGTCCGGTTCGACGGGATGAGCCAATTCAACTTCGAGGGCGAACTCATCGCCTGCTACCGGGAGCAGTTCAATACGGGCATGGCTATGGTCCAGCTCGACTTTGCGCCGGATCGAATCGCGAACCACCTCAGGAAGCGCGCGGCGGCGCTCAAGAAGCCGGTCCCGTAGGGGACGGGCTTGTCTTGCGCCAGGCGAAGCTTGGCGAAGGGGGAAGTGCATGCAGGCAGGGGTCGCCCAGGAACCTGGGAGGTCTCGTGGTCTCCACCGGGGACGCGGCGCGGACGGCCGCGATAAACAGCAGTCCCGGCCCGCTGGCACGGCCCGCGCCGGCGGGAG
>JAGWBM010000061.1:0-1776 GCA_021295895.1 Pseudomonadales bacterium | reverse complement strand
CGGATGCGCGAATTGCGCACGTCCGGATCTGCGGGAGCCGGGGGAGGGCAACCACCCTCGGCCACCCGGCCCGTCCCGCACCGTAGCATCCACCCTGCGTGATCTTGTGCCGTGGACGACGCGACACGCATCACCACTCGGGCCGACGTTCGTAACCGGGATCGATGGTTTCGAAGAAGGTCTGAACCATTCGATAGGTCATGCCCCAGACGAAATGGCCACCCCCGAGCCGGAAGCCATTGAACTGTGTGACACTCCCGTCCGGGCTATCCACCGCGTGGTTTTCGCCTTGGTACATGGGTTCCAGCGGCGTCCAGACGACATCGGCCACCTCATGATTCGGCGTGAACGAGGGGTCGCCGTCGATCACGAACACGAACGGCTTGACGACCATCGTCCGCCGGACGCTCATCGGCCGTGCCGCCGGCAACGAACCGATCACCGGCGCGTACGAGATGTCCAGGCCGATCTCCTCATCGGTCTCGCGTATCGCCGCCGCAAGAAGATCGACGTCGCCGGGATCCTTGTGGCCACCCGGGAAGGCCATGTGCCCGGACCACGGATCGCCGACCTTCACTGCGCGTTGAATGAACAAGACTTCGGTAAGGCCACTTCGGTCGCGCAGGATCACCGCCACGGCGGCTTGCCGGGCGTCGGTGGGGATCGCGGGATCGGTTTGGGGTGTCGCGAGGCGGCACCGGATGCGTTCCAAGTCGAGCATCGTGCCTATTTGGAACGTTCCCGGTGAGTTGGTCAAGCCGCATCGACCGAGAAACCGGCGCGATGGCGCGATGCAGCCGCGCGCCGCCATGATCGACTTCGCTATGCTACCGCCGTGTCCCCTCGACCTGATACGCGCGTGAATCCGCTTGCCTCCTCCGCCAACCGTTGCTTCGTCTGCGGCAACGGCAACCCCATCGGGCTAAACGTCCGCTTTCGCCTAGACGGCGACGTCTGCCGAGCCGAGTTCACCCCGGGCGAAGCCCATGTCGGCTACGACGGGGTCACCCACGGCGGCATCCTGTTCAGCCTGCTCGACGACGTCATGGCGAACTACGTCTTCCTGCGCGGCGAACGCTGCTACACGGCCAAGGCGGAGGTCCGCTATCGGGGCGCGTTGCCGGTCGGGACACCTGTCAAGCTAGAAGGCCGGCAGGTCCGTCGCAAGGGTCGGTTGGTGATCCTCGAAGGCCGAGTGCTGCGTGCGGACAACGGCGATGTGGTTGCCGAGTCGACGGGAAGTTTCATGGTGGAGGCTATCGCTCGGCCTTCTCGGGGATGAAGCAGCAGAGACCGGGCGGATTCGCACGTCGCAGGTCCCCGATTGCTCGTCGGGCGTCTAGGGAAGGGAACATCGCCCTTTTCAATGAGCCGAGTTGCGTTTCCCGCGCTTCGTCCACCGAGCCTTCGGTTTCGTTGGGGACCGGCGCCGTGGACGAAGCGCGGAAACGCACAACCCGTGGGGCTTTGGTCGAGGGTTGCGGTAGCGGGTTTTCGTACGGCGGAGCCGGATGCACGGGAGCGGGGTGGGGCTGCGCCTTCTGAATGGAAACATCGCCACCTTTCAAACCTGCGAGGAGGATATTGGTATCCGCGCGTTTGAAAAGGTGCCGCTCGAAGCAACATCGCCCCATTCAATCGGGGCCCAGTCGCTGCGGGCTGCACGGCGGTCGACGTCGCGAGAGCGTCCCGTTAGCTTCGGGGTCGCCGGACGCCAAATGAAAAGGGCGATGTACTGTCACGAGGGGCGGCGTCTCCGCGCATCCGGCTTGGAGT
>JAGWBM010000060.1:12770-16045 GCA_021295895.1 Pseudomonadales bacterium | reverse complement strand
CGGCGGTATCGCTCGGGGCATCTACGTGACGGCGACGGGTCGGCGGGTGGTAGTGCTGCACGTCTTTGCGAAGAAGTCGCGCAAGACCCCGCTCCATGCGCTGGCGACCGCCCGAGAGAGGATGAAGCAGGTGATGACATGACGAAGCTGAAGGAACTTAAGTCGCGTTTCATGCAAGACCCGGAGTTCCGAGAGGAATACGCGCGCGTCGACGAGGAGTATGCGCTCATCGAGGCGCTAGTCCGGGCCCGGGCGGCCGCGAAACTGACGCAGGCGGAGCTTGCCAAGCGGCTCGGCACGACCCAGTCCGCAGTCGCGCGGCTGGAAGGCGGTCGGGTGTCGCCGTCGTTCGTTACCCTCCGGCGCTACGCCGAAGCAACCGGTACGCGGCTCACCGTGCGCTTGGTTCCTGCCGATGGTTGACCCGCTTGCTAGCCCCGGCCATGGCAGTAAACGCGCGTTGTAGCAACCGGGGACCGGACTTACCCGCGCCATCATCCGCCTTGTGCAGAAACTGCTTCAGCTTGGCCGGAATCTCTTGGGACCGTTCACCCATCGCCTCGAAGAAATCTTCGGAGGATAATGTTGACGCACCGCGAGGATTCGAGGGTCCGTCAGTGGCACAGTGCGCGTACGGGCCGCAGCCAGGCGTTCGGCGTCACCGCGCGGACCGCAATCTCCCGACACCCCGTGAATGCCGCGTAGTCCACAACCGCGGACGCGAACGCACCGAGGAACGGCTCCGGAATCTCGTGTTCCAGGAACAGCGCCTTGATCTCGAACAACCCCTCCGAACGGTGCGCCTTGCAGTCCATCCGGCCGACCAAGCGGTCCCGGTAAAGCAGCGGGAGGGCGAAATAGCCGTAGATTCGTTTCGCGGCCGGGACGTAGCACTCGATGGTGTAGTCGAAATCGAACACCTGGTCGGCACGCCGGCGCTGGATGACCAGGTTGTCGAAGGGGGAGAGGATGTGGACGGTGTGCGCGAACCGTTTCGGGGCCCGGTCGAAGGTGCCCGGGTGTGCATAGATCGTCTCGCCGGCCTCGTCCCGGTATTGCGCCAGGTCGCCTGCTCGGACCTTGTCGGCCAGGCGGTGCCGGACGGTGGCCTTCACCTTCGCATCCCGGCGCAGGTAGTTGACCGTTCGTGCGGTGGCGAATCCGTGGGCGCGCAGGGTGGTGTCGATGAGGAAGTCGGCGTGTTCCTCGATGTCCGGCTCGCGGGTGTCGACGTCGGACGGCAGGAAGCGTTCCATGAGTTCGTACCGCTTCTGTAACCCCTCGCGCTCGATGCATGTCAGTTCGCCTTCCATGAACAGGTGCTCGAGCGCCCGCTTGGCGGGCTTCCAGTCCCACCAGCCGCTGCGCCGGTTGCCCGGGTTCTCGAAGTCCCGGGCGAAGAGCGGCCCTTCGGCGCGGATTCGATCGAGCACCCAGGCGCGCACCCGTGCATTGGCACCGTGATGCCACCAGCCCCACTCGCCGCGTGCCACGCCGCGCATCATGGGCAGGACGAAGCGGTAGTCGCGCATCGGTAAGTAGGAAGCCGCGTGGCTCCAGTATTCGAACGCCCGGCGCGCTTTGACCAGACGGTTCAGCAGCGATTCGTCGTAGCGGTTCACCCGGTTGTAGAGAATGTGGTGGTGGGCGCGGGCAACCACCGAGATGGTGTCGATCTGGACGTGGCCGATTTGGTCGAGTGTCTTCTCGACGCCGTTCAAGGCCGTGCCGAACCCGCGCCTGCCCGCGAGGCCTTGGTGTTCGAGCGCTAGGCTGCGCAGCCTGGCCGCGGTGGGCGCGCGCCCTGCGGGCGCGTCCGCACGACCAGCTTGCGCGTTGGGAAGTCCGGTGCGGCTCATCGTTCGCCCAGAGACTCGAGTCGGTCCTCGGCGACCGTCAGCCCGAACCCGGCGCCGTCCGGAACGTCGCCCGGTTCCAGAAGGCCACCGCCGCCGAACATCAGGCACGGTTCGGTGAGATCGTGACGAAGCAGATAGGTGCCGAAGGCGCCTTCGGCGGCGACCAGGCTCGATCCGGCGGCCTGCATCACCGGCAGTGCGGCCCGCGTGAGGATGCTGGTTTCGCCCACCTGGCAGCCGACGATGATGCCGATTCCAAGCCCGGCGGCCTGCTCCGCGACGGCCAGGGATCGCAGGATGCCGCCCATCTTGGACACCCGGATGTTGGCGATCCACCGCTCGGGATCGGCGAGCGATTCGAGCTGCTCCGCCCGGAGCAGGCTTTCGTCGAGGACGATCCGCGACGACATTGCTTCGCCGACTGCGCGGAACCCTTCGATGTCCCCGGCGGCGAGCGGCTCTTCGACGGCGAACACCTTGCCGGGCAGTTTCGCCAAGTGGCGTATGCAGTCGTCGGCGGTCATCCAGAGGTTGTTCGCGTCGACGCGGATCCGCTCGGCGGTCCCGGCCAGAGCACGCACCTTTCGCCGGTCGCGTCGCACATCGCCCGACAGCTTGACCTTGAAGTCGGCGAATCCGCGTTTGCGGTAACGGCGAAGCTGCCAGAGGTAGGCGGGACGGGGGGCGTTGCCGAGCACGGCGGAATACTTGAAGGCGGTGCGTGGTCTTGGCAGGCCGAGGAGTTCCTCGACGGATTTGCCCGAGGCGCGGCCGAGCAGGTCGAGGATGGCGGTCTCCAGTGCGCAGAACGCGGCCGGATTTCGATCGATGCTCTCGGCGTGATCCGCAATCCAGGTGTGCAGACTGGACACGTCCTCCACATCCCGGACTAGCGCGTCGGCGTGGGTGCGGATGAAGTCCAAACCGCCGGCGACGGTTTCGCCGCTGACGTAGTCGCGCGGGCAGCCTTCGCCGTAGCCGACGCTCCCCTCGGCGGTGCGGGCGGCGACAATGAGATTCTCGGCGCGGTCGCGGCTTGCCGAGGCGTGCCGGAACACCACCTTGAACGGCACGGGGTAGGTGAACACCGAAAGACGGTCGATGCGCATCTTCGAGTTCAATCCGCGTGAAGGTACGGCTCGAAGTCGAAGCCACACTCCTCGACGCGTTGGAGATGCAGGTATTTGAACTGCGCGTCCCGTTGTCCACCGGCGACGCGGTGCTCCCGGAACGCATCACCGGTACCCGGCCGAAGCCAGCCGACTTGCAGGGGTTCGAGCCGACCCGAGGCGCGCTTGCCGTCGTATTCGATATTGCTCGACCGTAGTCCTGCGTCGACGAGCGCGGCGAGGCGGGGATCGCGGACGCCGGGTTCCCGTGGCTCGACATAGAGGGTGTAACCCGCGGACTCCGCGT
>JAGWBM010000060.1:1231-12373 GCA_021295895.1 Pseudomonadales bacterium | reverse complement strand
GGGCGCAGGTTGCGGATCGCCACGCCGCAGCTGCCGCCCGTCCAGGTTACCAATCCGGTGAGATTCGGCCAAATGTCGGCATAGCTGAGCTTGCCGTGTGCGTCGAGGATGCGGCCAAGCTCCGAGGCTCGACGCGGTTGGGGCTTGAGCGCTGCGCTGGCCGCCGACGGAACGCCGCCGGGCAACCGTCCGTCGGCGACGAAGCGCAGCAATTCGTCGGTGCGTTGGTTCACGATGTCGAGCAGCCGGAGCAGCGTCGAGGAGTTCGGCATGGCGGCACACGTGACCCGGGGCTGGACGAGGGCGAATACCGCCATGGCGAGGTAGCGCTCCTCGTAGTCTTCCATGGAGGACAATTCGGCCGGCAACACGTAGCGGGCGCGCAGCAGTTTGGGCTGGTTCTGGTAGAGCAGGCCCGATGCGGACCCGTAGCGTGACCCGCCGGGCATGTGGCCTTCCACCGCCGCGCCCGTGACCGCGAACATCTTGCCGCCAAAAAGCCCCGGCCACCGCGAGAACGAGTAGGCGGCAAGCTGCTGGTGGCCCTGGATCCGTTTCAATCCACTTCCCGTCACGGGGATGTTCTTGGGTGAGGCGACCGTGCCGCTGGTTCGGTTGTAGTAGACGGGTCGTTCCCGGGTGAGCCGCGCTTCGCCGGTCGACTCCTGCGCTTCGATGTCGGCGCGGAGATCCTCGTAGGTGTGCACGGGTACGGCTTGGCGGTAGTCGCTTGCGCGCCGAATCGCGCGGAAGGCGTGGCGCTTGCCGAAGGTGGTTCCCGCGTTTGCCGCCATGATCGCCGAGAGAACCTTGTTCTGCGACTCGACGGGTGTCTTGGCGGCGGCCATCAGCCGGGCGAAGCGGTGCCCGTGCATTGCGCCCAGACTGGACTTCGCGAGTAGATGGCCGACGCGCGGCGACATCAGCGCTTGTCCAGACCGGGCACGAACGGCGTGGTCATCTGGGCAAGAAAGCCGGTCGGGTAGTCGCGGTTGACGAGGCCGAGTCGACCGACATCGCGGTCGGCGGGCAGGAAACGGGTGCCGAACAGCCAATCCCACACGATCAGGTTGTTGCCGAAATTGGTGTCCGACTCGTGCGCGAACTCGGAATGGTGCCAGCGGTGCAGTTCGGGTCCGCTGACGAGGTAGTTGAGCGCGCCTAAGCGCACATCGCAGTTCGAATGCTGAAAGAAACCGTTGACCGCGTAGAAGACGAAGTAGGCGGCGAGTACCTCCGTCGACACGCCGAGCAGCGCAAAGGGGAGGGTATCGACGGCGAACTGGACGGCCTTTTCGATGGGATGGAAGCGGCCGACGTTCAGCCAATACAGCCGGTGCGGGGAGTGGTGCACGGCGTGGTAGCGCCACATGAAGGCGAACTTGTGGAATGCGCGGTGCAACCAGTACCGAGGGAAGTCGGCGGCCAGCAGCATGAGCGCGGCTTGGGCGGCCACCGGGTGTTCGTGTGGCCAGAAGCCGTCGATTGACAGGCCGCTCGCGCGGAGTTGCTCGGCGAGGAAGATCACCAGGGTAATCGACAGGAGGTAGGGAAGGGCGACCTGTACCGCGAGCATGAACACCAGGTCAGCCCGGGTGTCTGCGATGGCCGGACGCCATTGGCGCCGGTAGGGGTACTTCAACTCATGCAGCGTGACAAGCGCGGCGGCGGCGAGTCCCGCGACATATGAGGCGGGCGTGACGTGCAGTCCCGCGCCGACCATCGCCGCGAAGAGGGCGAACGCGATTGCCAATACACCCGGGTAGGAGATCCGCGCGATGACACGGGATGCCGGCGTTTGGTTACTCACGGGCGCGGGTCAAATCGACCCTTGGGGGCGACCCTAACGCGCCCGGAGGGCGCGCGGTCGCCCGTGTCAAGCGCGCGCGATGGGACCGGGACGGGACAAGCCCGCCCCATACGGCTTGTTGTTCCCCGCACGTCCGGTTCGCAGGGATCAAACGTGCAACGGAGGCCTGTCATGGGTGGAGTTCGAATGCTTCGCCGCGACTGTTGCGAACGACCGAGAAATAGCGACGGTCCAAGGTCAAGATGCGTCTCGTGCCCATGCGATCTGCGAGCACAGCGACGGATGCGTCGGTCGCACCGAGGGGAAGATCGCGGTAGGTTCGCACGAGTTCCCCGATCCGTAACCAGTCCGCCGGCTCGGGGGCGACCACCCGAAAGTCGGCGAGCCCGCGGACGAAACGGGCCTCGGCTTCCGAACCGTGGCGACTGCCCAACAGGTAGCACACTTCCCCAACGCAAAGGGTGGGAATCAGTAGGTCGAATCCACGCCCCGTCATCGTGGCGACGCACGCCGCATGATGCGGGTCGGCGGAATTCGCGGTGGCCAGCAGCGGCCCGGAATCAACGATGGCGAGCAATGTCGTCGGCCCAGGTTGCGGCAAGCTCCTCGTCCATTGCCTGCGCGACAAGCTTGGGATCGTTCACGATGCCCTGCCAGGGTAGGCGCGGCTGCTTGCGGAGCTTGTCTTCCAACGATTCGCGAACCACGGCCGAAAAGCTGATTCCCCGGCGTCGTGCCTCGACCCGCGCTAGTTCGGACAGTTCATCGGGCAAAGAGATTGTCGCACGCATTCTGTTCATCATGTGTGCAGGTATGAACCGATGCTATCACAAGTTATGGTTGCGCTGTGCCGTCGAAATACGTCTCCGCCAAAGCCAACGCATCGGTTCCCACTTCGATGCCGATCAGCCGACCGGGGATGTCGTCGGCGGGCGGGTGGATGCCGCCCCAGATTCGGGACAGGCTGGTCTGATCGGACGCGTCCCGGTAGGTGGCCCATTGCAGCGTCATGTCCACGGACGGTCCTTCCTCGAAGACCAGGAACTCGTTGGCGCGGATTTCGAAGCCGCTCATGCCGCCGGGAAAGAACGCATCGCCGGTGAGCGCGGTCAGCACTTCCGCCGCTGCCCGCGAATAGGTCGAGTGACCCGAGATGTAGCCGGCGAACGGCGGCGTCACGAAGGTCGGTCGTTGGTACGGCCACCAGTTCTCCGCCAGTATCCAGCCAACCCCGGCCTGATCGGTATCCGGGTCGTCGATGAAGTCCGGGCCGCGCCAAGCCAGCAACTTGATCTTGCCGACGTGCTCGTCGTCGTCGCCTGCCAGATCGTCACCGGCTTGGACGAGTTCGACGTAGCCGTCCTCAAGCGGGATACCGTCGACGTCGTAGCCGGCGAGTTCCGCATCGGAACTCTGGCCCCCATCCGCCATCGCCCGGATGGCGGAGATGGGCCGGATGTAGTCGTACCAACCCTTGATGCCCCAGGCGGTGATGGCCGCATCGTGCATGGCGCCACCGAGGGCGAAATAGGTCTTGATGTCCCATTCCAGGTGGCCGAGTTCCGGGCCGGTGCCGCGGTAGCGTCGTGCGAGCAGTTCGTGGTCGTTGACCTCGTTCAGGATCGTGAACCAGTGGCCGGGTGGAGTTTCCGAGTCCGGTCCATCTGCCCAGAATTCGGCCAGTACGCGGCTGTAGTCCCCGCGCGGGACCATCTGCGGGGCGTAGGGCGCGCCGGTGACGGGGTTGGTGTCGTAGCCCGACCCGGTGTCGCCGCCTTGCAGGGTGTCGTAGAAGTCGGGGTAGTCCTCGAAGTTTCGGGGGTAGTCGTCGATGTTGCCGAGACTCGCCGGGGAGATGTCCATCATGACGCCGTCTTCGGGGCTCAGGTGCGACGACCATATGGCGACGAGCGAGAAGCCCCACTTGTAGCTGTCCGACAGCGTGCCGTCGATGGTCGGGGGCATCCCCGGATCGTGGTAGACCCAGTACTCGAATCCGTCGCGCTCGTAGATCGTCGCATCGTCTTCGGCGAGCGCGAAGGGAACGACGATGCCCCATTCGGGGCTTAGGAACTCCGGTTCGGACTGAGCCGGATTCCCTGCTTGGTCGATGAAGGTCTCCAGGGACAAGGGCTGCCACCGATTGAGGTCGACGATGTTGGGATTGCCGGGTAGATGGGGTTCCAGGCCCGGATTCACGGGCTCGTAGACCGTGTTCACGTAGTCGTTTTCCTCGTTGGCGCCGTCGGCCAGGCCGAAGTCGAGGTAGCAACGCGCGATGTGGTTGCCGAGTGCCGCCGCCGAACCCGAGGCGTAGTCCGTGGAATCGATGCCGGGGTCGTAACCGAGCACGCTCATCAGCGTGTCGATGTCGCGGCGGACGCGGCCGACTCCCGGCGAACGGCGGAAGCGCTGGAAGATGATTCGGTAGACCGCGTAGCTGATGGCCTCTTCCCTGGCGGCATCCACATCGCCCGGTGCAACGAGCGTCTCCAACTCGCAGGTCGATCCCGCCCGGGAGCGGCCCAGCAGCCATGGCGCCGCGACGTCCGAATAGGCCGCCCAGATGTCGTACATGGCGGCGGAGGTGTGGAACAGATTGCGGGCGTGGACCGTGGGGCGCGCCCAGTCGTTCCGGATCGACTGCAACAGCACCTCGTTCCAGCGCCGGGCCACCGACACGTCCTCGTTCAACGCGACCCCCGGCAGGTAGTTGGCGATCAGCGTGGTGGAATTGCCCGGCATCGTGAACAGGGTCGACGCCGAATAGCGATCGACGAAGCTGCCGCCTGCGGTGCTGGTCCAATGGCTGAAGTGGTAGTTGCGGATCGGGGCAGCGGCCTCGATCGCAATCTCGTCGCCCTCGGCATAGATGCCATCGCCGTCGCCTTGCACGATGTTCAGGCGCAGCACGACGTCCCGGCCTTGGCTCACGGTGAGTAGTTGATCGGCCGCGACCGCGCGCAGTCGGTTGGTCGTACCGTCGGGCCAGTCGACGACGACGTCGGCGAAACGGGCGTTTCCGAGCCCGTAGTGGACCTCGAGCGGATTCTGGGAGACGTAGTTGCTACCGGCCCGCAACTCGCGCAACTGGCTTTCCTGGGCCGTGTTAACGGTGACCCTGGCACCGATGCCTTGGGGATTGGTGCCGTCGGCGTCGAGTTCGATGCCGAGGTAGCGGTTGGTCGTGTCGGTGTCGTTGCGGTAGTAGACCAGGTGGTCGGAACTGTTGTTCACGATCACGATGTCGATGTCGCCGTCTCGTTCGGCGTCGAAGCAGGCGACCCCGCGACCCTGACTCTTGTTGACGAGACCGACCTCCTCGGCGCGCTCGTCGAAGATGCCGTTGCCCCGGGAGTGGAAGAAGCGAACCTGGTCGATGGTGAAGTCCTTGTTGAGTTCGTAGTGCCAGCCGTTGACGTGGAAGATGTCGAGATGGCCGTCGTTGTCGAAGTCCGCGAAGCAACTGCCCCAGCCCCAGCCGCCGTCCTCGACCTGGGACTCGGTGGTGACGTCGGTGAAGACGCCGTCGCCGTCGTTGCGGTACAGCCGGTTGCCAAAGTGGTCGCCGCCGACATCCAAGGTGTAGATGGACGTCACGAACCAGTCCATGTCGCCGTCGTTGTCGTAGTCGCCGACGGCGGCTCCCATGCCCGCCTGGTCGTTGATCACGTTGCGGTCCGTCTTCGACGTGAACGTGCCGTCGCCGTTGTTGACGAGAACCTGGCTGTTGGTCAGGTCGGAGACCATCAAGAGATCGCCGTCGCCGTCCCCGTCGATGTCGGACAGGTTCGGGGTGAACGACCAGTCGCGCCCGCCCGTGACGAGGGCTGCCGCGACGCCAGTCTCGATGCTGGTGCTGGTGAACGAGAAGTCGCCGTTGTTCCGCCATACGGTCTCGGTGTCTTCGCCCGCAGCGCGTTCGGCACCCCAATGCGCCAGGAAGAGATCCAGAAAGCCGTCGCGGTCGTAGTCGTGGAATGCCGCGGAAACGGTGTTCTCGGTGGTGATGGCAATCCCGGAGTCGGCCGTTCGGTCGACGAAGACGCCCGTGGGTGCTTCGGCGGCATTCAATCGGTTCTCGAACAGGTAGACGGGGTCGCCATCACCCGAGCCGATGAACAGATCCAGATCGCCGTCGCCGTCGACGTCGCCGAATACGGGGCCGCTGCCCCAGTGGGTGGCGTCGAGGCCGACGCTCGCCGCCACTTCGACGAATGTGCCATCGCCCTGGTTCTGGTAGAGGTGGTTGGGATGCGTACGGCCGCCGACGACATACAGATCCACGTCCCCGTCGGCGTCGTAATCCGCTGCGGCGATCCCGTTGCTGAACCGCTCGGGGTCCTTGATGCTCAGAAAACGCGTTACGAAGTCGCGGTCGAGCCCCGAATCGAGTACGCGGGTGAATCGGATGCCGGTTTCGGAGACGGGTGGCGTGGGCGGTTCCGGCGGTGGTGGCGGTTCGGGCGATCCACCCCCGCCGCCGCCACACCCGGCGACGGCAACGGCAATTGCCAAAGCGCCCCACAGCCGGATCGTTGCCGCTCGCTTTGGGGTGATTTTTTTCAAGGGAGTTCTCACCCGGGGCCGGGGCGCGGACGTCCAGGGAACAAGGTCGCGTATGGACGAGGTTCGTAGGGGCAGGGCTTGTCCCCGCCCGCGTCGGTTGAGCCGGAGCGTGCGGTTCATCGCGACGGGCGACCGCACGCCCTGAGCAGCGCTAGAGCGCACAGCGAATGGATAAGCGCTTCGACCTGCTCTTGAACGGCTCCGGTACTCCGGAGACGCGCTAGGCTCCTTGAGCGCCCTTGATGTTCAAGCCCTTGTCCTACCGTTGGGGCTTCTACTATGCGCGCCAATCCTCCCGGGGCCTCCCTACAGCTGGGGCCGATAGCGGACCTGTATCCCGATCTGGCGCGGCTCGGTCAACCAGCCCCAATCGAAGGCGTACTCCTGGATGCCGATCTTGTCGAGCAGGTTCTGTACATACCCGGTTACGGCCCATACTTCGTTCGCCGACTGCCAGGTCGTGCGAACGTCTACCCGGCTATACGCCTCGAGTACGCGGTAGCTGAGGTTGCCGATGCTCGGGTAGCGCGAGCCGGTGTAGCTCCACGTGGCCAGCGCCTCGACCGACCCCGCCGTCTCGAGACTTTGGGTATAGGCGACGGTAACGGCACCCTTGTGATTGGGCATCTGCGGCAGCCGGTTACCCGTGTTGTCGCGCATGTTGGTGAGTTCGGTCTCCATTCGCTGCCCCGTCTCCTGGTCGATCCAGGAGTGGAGGAAGGTCCCCAGCGTGTCGCCGTCGCGGTCGCCGTCGATGTACGCCTGGTGCGGTCCCAGGGACGAGTCCAGGTAGTTGTAGTAGCCGGAGATCCGGAACCGGTCGGTGGCGTAGAAGGCCCACTCCACTTCCGCGCCCCAGATCTCGGTTCCGTCGACGTTGGCGGTGTACTCGAGAATCGGGCTCTCCCGGTTGCCGCGTTGGTGTTCCGAGATCAACTGCCGGCCGTTGAAGTGGAACCCGTCGAAGACCTGGAGGTACGCACCCGTCTGCAGCGTCAGCCGGTCGTCGAGGAAACGCCCCTTGATGCCCGCTTCGTAGTTGACGAGGGTTTCCTCTTCGAACGTCGCCGGGACGATGTTGTTGGCGATGTCCGCAGCGCTCGTGCCGCCCGATATCTGGTTGAAACCGCCGGCGCGGAATCCGGTCGAAATCCGCCCGTAGTAGAGGCGGTTGTCCGTCGGCGTGTATTCGAGACTCACGTGGCCGATGGTGCCGCCCCAACTGTCGTTGCGATTGGAGAGTCCGCCGAAGCGGGTGATGGGTACGCCGAGAACATTGCTCACGCCGAAGGTACCGCTGACACCGCGCTGATCCTTCTTGTCCTCGGTCCAACGCAAGCCGCCCGATACGCGCCAGGTTTCGTTCAACTCGTATTCGCCGTTGGCGAACAGTGCGCGGGTCTCGTAGCCGGCGCCGCTGGCGGAGCCGCCCTTCAACAGGTGGTTGTCACCCGGCTCGCAGCCCAGGTAGCTCTCCGGGGACAAGCTGCGGCCTTCGATGATCTCGGTGCTCGGATCGTCGGGACCGAGCACGTACGTGTTGTAGAACTCCTCGCAGTTCGCGTAGTCCGGCGCGCCGTCGCCGTCGCGGTCGATACGCGCAACGGCGTCCTCCGCGCTGGTGAAGTTGAAGGGGTCGGCGTAGTTGGCGCCGTACTTGCCCCGCCAGTGGGATTCGTTCTCGTAGGCGTAGGCGCCGGCGACGAAGTTGAACGGGCCGTCGAAGTTCGAGAACAACTGCAGTTCGTGGGAACTCTCGTCGTTATCCCAGAAGAAGGCGACCTCCTGATCCTGGTATCTGACCCCGCGCGCCTGGCATTCCGCTAGACCCAATTGGTCGACGCAATCCTGCGGCGTAAAGGGATCCTCGGCGCTCGGTACTCGATCCGTGTTGTCGCCGTCGCGGGAGCCAGCCGTGTCGGTCACCGTGCTGCCGTAGGTATACCGAACCGTCAGCGCCCCCGAGTCGTTGCCGAGCAGGTAGCCGACATCGACGTCGGCGTTCAACGACCAGCGGTCCGTCTCGTTGTCCTGGACGCTGGACCGGTTGCTGAGCACCTTGTTCTCCAACTCGTCGCAGAGGCCGCCGAATTCCCGGAACTGCCTGGGATCGCAGTTTGCGATGCCCGGCAGCGGCTTCTGGTACAGGTAGAGATAGTTCGGCACGGGCCAGATGCCGCCGAGCAGGTAGGTCGGCGAATCCCGGTCGACGTCGATCAGTCGCACGGCTGCCCGGCTGGTGCCCTGGTCCCTCGCGACCTGCCGTCGCAGGTTGATGTCCACACGGTCGGTCGTGTAGCGCAACTGGGGGGCGAGCGTGTATTGGTCCGGTGCCGCGTAGTTGTCGCCGATCCCCGTGTTCTCCTGCCAGCCGTCGCCTTCGTAGTAACCGCCCGTCAACCGGAAACTCAACTCGTCGGTGAGTGGTCCGCCCCAGGCGCCGTTGTAGCGCTGGGTGACGGTGTCGGTGAACTCGAGGAGCATCTGGGCATCCCAATCGTCGCTGGGTTTGCGGTTCACGTAGCTGATCGCACCGGCGATGGAGTTGCGGCCGTTGAGCGTCCCTTGTGGACCCCGGGCCACCTCGACGCGCTCCACGTCGAACAGATTCGGCGCGAGACCGTAGACATCGTTGGTGTAGACGCCGTCGACGTAGAACGCGACCGCCAGGTCGGCGTTGTACTGCACCGCCTTTTGCGTGCCGATGCCGCGGATGGTGATGCCGTTGCCCTCGGAGTCGTAGGCGAACTGCAGACCGGGTACGAGTTGCTCGAGGTCCTCGTCGCCGGTCAGGCCGAGTTCTTCGAGCATGTCCTGGTTGAATGCGGTCATGGTCACCGGCACCTTGAGGATGTCCTCCTCGCGCTTCTCGGCGGTGACGATGATGGTTTCGTATACCCGGTCGTCTGTGCCTGGTTGGGCCGCCCCCGGGATCGCGAGGAGTAAGCCGGCCACCGCAGCCGGAATCCGGCTGAACCGGTGGTCGTGACTGGGATTCGCACAATGCGTAGTCGGCAACATTTCGGTGTCTCCCTTGGCTGCCTGTGCGGCCGGATACGCTAGACTAAACGGCGCTCCTTTTCAATTCGGCGGGTGTTCTTGGAGGCTTCGACGGATCGATCCGCACAAGCGCCCGCCACGTTCGGTCTGCTGGGTGTCGTGCGGGTTTTCGTCCGCACTTGGCCTTATCTGAAACCGCAGTTCCTGCACATCCTGTGCTGGCTTGTATTGCAACTGACGTCGTATACCGCCGTCGGCCTCGCGATGGTCCTCGTGGACGATGTGCTGAGCAACAAGATCATGCTCGGCCACCCCTTGGAGCCCGGCCAGACAACTCTGTTGATGGTCGACGCGGGCTACGCGGAGGTCGAGGAACTCAGCGCGGAACAGCGCTATGTCGTGCGAGACCGCTTCGTGCTGTACGTCACCATCGGCTATTTCCTCAACATGGTGGTGCTGCAACTCGGCTTCCTGCACTACTACTACACCTGGATCATCCAACGCATCAATCAGCGGCTCCGGGTGACCATGGTGGAGAAGGCGGAGCACCTGTCGCTGCGCTACCACAGCCATGCCCGGACCGGCGATGCGATCTACCGGGTCTACCAGGACAGCGCCACCATCACGTCGATCATCGACACCGCGATCCTCGATCCCATCAACATGATCTGGAAGCTCGCGCTGGCGTTCTTCATCCTGTGGTTGTTCAACCCCGTTCTGGGGCTCATCTGCATCCTCGCCACGGTGCCTATTGTCGTCGCGGTCGCTTGGTACACGCCGCGCCTGCAGCGTCTCGCGCGCCTGGCGAGGGAGGCCAACAGCAACCTGACCTCGCGGATCCAGGAGGCCTTCGCCGCGATTCGGGTAATCAAGGCGAACCAGGTGGAGACCGCCGTGATGAACCGCTTCGACGCCGACTCGAACCACGCCCTCGGCGCCGCCCTGCGGGTTCGGATGGAGATGATCCTGCTGTGGATGATCGTGCTGGCGATCGCCGCCGGGGCCATGTTCACTGCCGACTACCTGATGGCAGGCTGGACCGTGAACGAGGAAACAACGTGGCTTGCCGGCGCGATCACCCTGGTCGGCTTCGCCGTGTGGAACCTCGGTGCCTTCCAGCAGGCCAGCGGCCGCTCTCAGGAGTATTTCGACTGGGGCCGGGGCCTGATCAACAAGTGGAGCCTCATGCAGGACATGGCGGTAGGGCTCGACCGGGCCTACCACCTGCTCGACGTGCAGCCGGAAGTGTCCGAGCCCGACGACCCAGTGCCGGTGCCGGGAACGATTCACGAGGTGTGCTACGACGGGGTGCGATTCGCGTACGAAACCGGCCAGACCGTGCTCGACGGCGTGGACCTGACGGCCCGGGCCGGGACCGTCACGGCCATCGTCGGCGCCACTGGTTCCGGGAAGTCGACCCTGATGTCGCTGCTGCTGCGGCTCTACGATCCCGGAGCGGGTAGCGTGCGGATCAACAATGTGGACGTCAGGGCGTTTGCCATCGGCGAGGTGCGGGGCAACATCGCCATCGCGCTGCAGCAGAACGTGCTATTTGCGGCCACCGTGGCGGACAACATCGGCTACGGCAGTGTGGGTGCCACCCGACGTGATATCGAGGCAGCCGCCCGGGTTGCGTGTGCCGACGAGTTCATTCGCGAGATGGCGAACGGCTACGACACCGAACTCGGGGAGAGGGGAGGCAAGCTGTCCACCGGGCAGCGGCAGCGCTTGTCCATCGCCCGCGCGGTCGTGCGCGATACGCC
>JAGWBM010000060.1:0-1114 GCA_021295895.1 Pseudomonadales bacterium | reverse complement strand
GATCGCCTTCCTCGACGGCGGGCGAATCCAGGAAATTGGGAACCACGACGCCTTGATGGCGATACCGGACGGGGGCTACCGGCGTTTCGTGAGGGCGGAAATCGATGCTGTGCCGACGGAGGAAGTCCCGTGAGCGACCCGGCAACCGCCGAGTCCGGGAAGGGATTCGCGTCGTTCGGCAAAGACGCGACGTTCGACGACCGCATCGATGTCGCGACGCACATCACCAATATCCAGGCGCTTAGACTCATCGGTCGTGCGCTGATCCTGCTCAGGAACGTCAAGATGCTGTTCGCCGGCAAGATGGTGCTGGCGGCGCTGGCGCTCATCCCGGGCTTGATCGTGCCGTTCCTAGCGAAGATCACGATCGACCAGGTCATCCTGGGCAAGTCCTTCGAGGAGATAGAAATCCCGTTCCCGCCGCACATCGTCCCCTTCGTCGAGGCGGTTTCGGGTCTCGGCCAGATGGAGATCATGCTGGCGGTGATCGGCTTCACCGCAGCGCTGCTGCTCCTGTTCGGCCGCGGCGGACTCTTCGTCTGGATCGGCGGGGGCGCCGACAGCGCCAGCACCTCGGAACTCAAGCTCAACGCCGGGCGCAGCGCCGTATCCGGGGTATTCGGGGTCGTCGAGACCTGGGTGAACATCCGGCTCACCCAGCGCCTGGCCAACGCCTTGCGCACGCGCTTGTTCAACCGGCTTGCGCAACTCCCCATGAGTCGCCTTGACGACCACCGCATCGGCGATTCCGTGTACCGGGTCATGTACGACGCGCCGGACGTGCCGGAGATCTCACTGGGACTCACGCTGGAGCCGATCTTCACGATGATCGGCGTCGTCGTCACGCTCTACCTGTTGCAATACAGCTACGACCAGGCGCTGCCGAACCTGGTCTGGGTCGCCGGTCTGCTGGTCCCCGTGGGGCTCCTGGCCACGCTGCCCGCGTCCGGTCTGATTCGTCGGGTGCAGCAGGCAAGCCGCGCCGCGGGCACCGCCACCACGAACGCCATCGAGGAGAGCATGAGCAACGTCGCCGCCGTGCAAGCCTTAGGCGGAATGGCGCGGGACAAGGAACGCATCGAGGCCAAGAGCGACGAGTCGTACCGGCGCTACC
>JAGWBM010000160.1 GCA_021295895.1 Pseudomonadales bacterium | reverse complement strand
CCGATGGCGATAAGGTTCTTGCGCGTCCAGGTGTCCGCCAGCCTGCCCAGGGGGATGCCGAAGATGGCGTAGAAGACCGCGAACGCCGTGCCGTAGAGGAAACCGATCTGGGCGTCGGAAATGCCGAGGTCGGCCTTAATCTCCTCGGCGAGGATCGTGACGATCTGCCGGTCGATGAAGTTGAAGACATAGACGATGACGAGGACGACCGTGACGTACCCCGCGTAGCGTCCGCCGATCTTCGGCGCGTCTGGCTTCTCTGGATCGGACACCGCTTAACCCTCGACCTCTTTGACGCCAGCCTAGCAGGGAACAGGCGACCGCAGGGGGCGGTCTTATCCCGTCCTCCGAACGACCGGTGGTGTCCGTATCGAACGAGGACAAGCCTCGCCCCTACGACGTTCGGAACCCGGCCTTGGGGCCAAGCGCCGTAGGGGACGGGCTTGTTGTCCCGTCCCGCCAATCCTCGGCGTGTCGGTCTCGGCAACGCAGCCTGGGATTCTCCAACTCGGGCGGGGACAAGCCCGCCCCTACGGGCCTCGCTCACCCATGCCTGCGAATCACACCCGGAACCGGTGCGGCCCGAAATCCGCCTCGTAGTAGGGCGCGACGTTGTGGCCCGGTTGAATCAGCCCGTCGATGGCTTGGCGATCATCGTCCGTAAGTTCCACGTCCGCCGCCGCGAGGTTGTCCTCGAGTTGCTCCATCGTTCGGGGACCGACGATGGGACTGGTCACGCCCGGTTGCGCCATCACCCACGAAAGAGCGACCTGCGACACCGTGGCGTCGTGGGCGCGGGCCAGCGGTTCGAGGCCGTCGACGATGTCGAAGACCCGCTCGTTGAAGCGGCGGGACTGGGCCCTGTTCGCCATCGCGAAACGCGTTCCCTCGGGCGGTGCCTCGCCGCGCCGGTACTTGCCGGTGAGCAAGCCCCCGGCCAGGGGACTCCATGGAATCGTCGCGACGCCGTAGGTGCGCGCCATGGGCATGAGTTCCCGTTCGACGCGACGGTCGAGCAGATTGTACGGCTGCTGTTCGCACACGAACCGATTCAAGCCGTATTTCTCTGAGGTCCACAACGACTCGACGAACTGCCACGCGGCGAACGTGGAGGTGCCGAGGTAGCGCACCTTGCCCTGGTGAACGAGGTCGTCCAGGGCTCGAAGCGTCTCGTCGATGGCGGTGTCTGATCGCGGCCGGTGGATCTGGTAGAGATCGATGTAGTCGGTGTCCAGCCGCTTGAGACTCGCTTCGCAGGCGGCGACGATGTGCCGGCGGCTGGCGCCACGGTCGTTGGGATCGTCGGACATCGCGCCGTGGAACTTGGTCGCCAGCACGATTCCCTCGCGCTTGCCGTTGCGCTTCAGCGCCTCGCCGGTGACCTCCTCGCTCCTTCCACGCCCGTAGACGTTCGCGGAGTCGAAGAAGTTGATGCCCGCGTCGATGGCGCGGTCGACGATGGCGAAGGACTCTTCCCGCGGGGTGCGGGTACCGAACAACATCGTCCCCAGACACAGGTTGCTGACCTGGACACCGGTTCGACCGAACAACCGCAACTCGATTGCCATTGCTTTCCTCCTTGAGTTCAACAGCGGCCCATTCTAAGCCCCGGGACGGCGGTCTTGTCGTCGACGCGCCGCATCCGACAAACTCCGTCTCCCGGTTTCCAGGGGAAGACGATGGGGATTGAAGACTGGGAGTCTGCGGGCGCGCTGCCGCTGCTCTACGGGGAGCTTAGGCAGATCGGCTTGGAGTCCAATGTCGTGGAACTCGAGGCCTTCGGGTTCACCGTGGTGCCACCGGAGAAGGTCGGACCGCCGGGGTCCCACCTAGCGGTCAAGGAAGCCGTGGTACGGGCGTCGCCGACCGTTTCGGATCATTGGATAGCCACAGTGACCGCTGGGGCAACGTCAACGACCAGCGTCGGTTCCTGATCTCGGAAGATCCGATCTTCGAGAAGGTCACCTATAACCCCGCCGGTCTCGGGCTTGTGCAATACCTGCTCGGCACGAAAATGCATCCTGAGCCTCGT
>JAGWBM010000059.1 GCA_021295895.1 Pseudomonadales bacterium | reverse complement strand
GCCGCCATCATCAAGATCTTCGCGCGGACGTGGCCGTACCTGCTGCCCCACATCATCGGGTACTGGCGCGAGATCCCGCGAAGTCGGGCTTTCGGCAGTCGTGATCGCGATGGGCGCGACTTAGCGGAAGGAAGCACCGGTCCGGATTCCGCCGCCGGTCGCTGGAGTTTCCGTCACGTTCCGCCGTTGGTCACGGTGTTGACGGCGATCGGGCCGCTCACGGGCTGGCTCCCGTTCGGAACGGATTGGCCACACGACCTGCTGCTCGCCGCGACGGTCTTGATGGCGACCCTCACCTGGGCACTTCTGTTCGTGAAGGGGCGGGCGTATGTAGGCGTATCCCTCACCCTCGCGCTCGTCGGAACATCGGCGCTCCTGTTCGCGGTCTTTGCCGTGGCTGGGCTCGCCGACAACGTACAGGTTGGGCTTGTTGCCTTGGGGTGTGTCTGCATCTGGGTGTTGCAGTACCGGATCGACGGCGGCAGGTTGCGGCTTCGCATCCGCCTGGGCAGCCATCTGGTCTACTACTTCGCGCTGGTGTGGGCCACGACCGTGCTCACCATGGTAATCGCGCTCTTTTCCGTGGACCTGATCAGCCAATCCATCCTGCAAGCCGAACCGTTGACGCCGTTTCTCGCGGAATTCATTGGCCGGCCGGAGTTGGCTAACGGAACTCCGGGGGCGCTGGAGGCCCGCGAAGGCGCTGCCGCGAATGTCGATCTGGAATTGCTCACGACCGAACAGAGGCACAGCCTCAAATGGGTCTACGCGGCATTCATGGTCGTCTCCTGGGTCGCGCTGATCCCGGCGGCGATGTTCCTGCCGTACTACTACATCTTCATCATGCAGCGGGTGAACCAGGATCTCAGGATGGGTTTGCTGGACCGCTGGCACCGGCTTTCCATTCGCTATCACAGTGATCACCGGGTGGGCGATTCGGTCTACCGCATCTACCAGGACAGTGCCCAGGTTACCGCCGTCATCGGCACGATCACGCAAGCCGCGCAGTTGCTGAACACGTATGTGATCGGGGTCGTCTTCCTCGCAGCGCTCGACCCCATTCTGGGCACGATGGCGGCGAGCGTCGTGGCACTCGCCGTTCTCTGGGGTCGTTGGTACTCGCCGCGTATGCGCGAGAAGTCATTGACCTCCAGGGAGGCAAACTCGGACTTCACATCACGCGTTCAGGAGTCGTTTGCCGCGGTTCGCATCGTCAAGGCCTACGGGGCCGGGGAAGCGGAACAAGAGCGTCTTGTAGAGGATTCCATAACAGCCTTCAACGCGTCCTTTCGCGTCCGCAACCTGATGGCCATCGTGGGCGTCGTGACGTTTACGCTGGCTGCGGCTGCACTTCTCGGCGGCCAGATTCTAATGGCCGTCTGGGCCCAGGGAACGCGTGAGGTCTTTGCGGCGGTCCTCGTCGGCCTGGTGGGCCTGAGTTTCGTGAAATGGAACCTGGCCGCCTACAACTGGGCCCAGGATCAGCTTGGTGCCTCGAGCGAGTCCGTGCGTAGCCTGGTCACGCTCTGGGCCCAGGCGCAGGACATGGCCATGGGGCTAGATCGTGTCTTCGACATCCTCGACATCGAGCCCGACGTGAAGAACGATCCCGACGCCGTTCCCATGCCGCCTTTGAGGCGGGAAATCCGGTTCAGCCACGTGGATTTCGCCTACGAGCAGGAACGTCCCATTCTGCGCGACGTCAGTTTCGCCGTCGAACCGGGCACGGTCACGGCCATCGTCGGCCCGACGGGATCGGGCAAGAGCAGCTTGATGAACCTACTGACGAGACTCTTCGACCCGGACTCGGGAAGCGTCTCCATCGATGGCGTCGATCTCCGCAAACTGGATGTGGACAGCCTGCGCCACAACGTCGCTTTCGCCTTGCAGGAGAACGTGCTTTTCGGAATGTCGGTGCGGGACAACATTCGCTACGTGGTCCCCGATGCGAGCGATGACGACGTGCGCCGGGCGGCACATGTCGCCTGCGTCGACGAGTACATCGCCGGACTTCCCGATGGTCTCGACACGGTTTTGAGCGACCGGGGTGGCAAGTTGTCCACGGGACAGCGCCAGCGTTTGTCCATTGCCCGCGCGGTGGTAAAGGACGCGCCCATCTTGATCCTGGACGAACCGACCGCTGCCCTGGACGCCCATACCGAACATCGAGTGCTTGAACGGCTGGGGGCGTGGGGCGAGGGCCGAGCCATCTTCCTGATCACGCATCGAATCTCGACCATTCGGCAGGCGGATCGAATTCTGTACCTCGACCAGGGAGTGATCGCGGAATACGGGACCCACGACGAACTCATGCAAGTCGAGGGTGGCCGTTACCGGAATCTCGTCGAGACCGAGGCCAGGTTGACGAAACGACCTGCCGCTGCGGGTACCGCGACACAACCGGAAGGCGGCTACGCCTGATGGCCAGCGAATCCCGTGCCTCGAAAACGCCGTTACGGGAGGAAGAGAGTGAACTCGACCGGTTGGCGAGTCCTCTCGATGTTCACACCGACATCGCGTTTCGGGAGACGCTGCGCGTATTCCTGCGTGTCATCACCTACTTTGGCCTCTTCAAGGCTCGCATCGTCGCCAAGCTCGTTTTCATCTCCCTGGAGCTGGCTTTCAGATTGATGATCGTGGTGTGGCCGGCGAAGATCGTCGTCGACCACGTGATCCTCGGCCAACCCATCGCCGAGGGCATCGCCGGTTTTCCGGCCTACTTTGCGCCTTTCATGCGATTTCTGGACGGCATGGGACCGTTGGAAATCATGTTGTGGATAACGCTCCTGGGCGTATTGATGGTCATCGTGTTCGGTTCGAGCGCGAGCGGCGGATGGGCCAGATCCCGGGCCGGTGCCTCCCTGGCCCAGGGACACGACATCGCCACGCAGACCGAGAACGAGGCGAACCGGGCCGGTAGCCAGATGGGGGGCATCCTGGGTCTGATCGATTTCAGGGTGCACCTACGCCTCAGCCAATCGTTGAATCACCTGCTCAGAACGCAACTGGCCGGACGCATCAAGGAACTGCCGATGACGACATTGGACGATCAACGGATCGGCGACAGCGTCTACCGGGTTTTGTACGACACCACGAGCGCCAGCCTGCTGCTCGAGGGACTGACGCTGGGGTTGTACTCGGGAATTCTCGGCGTGGTGATCAGCCTCTACATGATGGTCACCAACTATGGCAATGCGCCCGAAGTCATCGTGGTGGGCCTGTCGGCATTTCCCATCACGCTACTCCTTGTCCTCCCCCTTGCGCGTGTCGCGCGGCGAAGGAGCCAGGCCAGTCGTGCCGCAGGCTCCAGTACCACCAGCAACATCGAAGAGGGCATGAGCAATGTGCTCGCGGTGCAGAGTCTCGGTGGAAACAAGCGGGAAGGCCGGCGATTCAGCCAGGCGAGCAGGGAATCCTTCAAGCGCTTTCGTACGGAGTCGTTCGTCATTCTCTCGTATAACCAACTCTACAGCCTGTCGTTGATGCTGGGACAGGTGGTGTTCTTCATCCTGATGGCAGGACGCGTGATCGACGGCACGTTCACGGCCGGAGATTATTTCGTCGTCTTGGTCTATTTCTTTCAGATCTACGCGACGGCCGGCGCCTGGGGTCACATGTACACCGAATGGCAGAGGAACATCGCGGGAATGCGTCGGGTGTTCTTCCTGATGGACGTGCAGGCCGAGAAAACGCGCGATGGCGTTGAAATGCCGAGGATCTCGGACGGCATCGTGATGGACAACGTTGGGTTTGCCTATCCCGACGGACGCCGCGCCCTTCGCAACATCAACCTCGAGGCCCAAACCGGGGAAATCGTTGCCTTCGTCGGCCCAACCGGTGCCGGCAAGACGAGTCTCGCGTATATGGTGCCGGCATTTCTCAAGGCGACCGAGGGCACGGTGTCGATCGGCGGGATCGACCTCAGGGATGTCTCGGTCGACAGCCTCCGAGACCAGGTTTCCTATGTCTTCCAGGAAACTCAGCTGTTTTCGGATTCGATCCTGGACAACATCCGCTACGGCAAGCAGGACGCTTCGAGGGAGGAGGTCGAGCAGGTGGCACGCATTGCCGGTGCCCACGAGTTCATCCTGGCGCTGCCCGACGGCTATGAAACCGCACTCGGCACGGTCACCAGCAAGCTGTCGGTCGGGCAGAAACAACGTATCGCCATCGCCCGCGGACTATTACGCGATGCGCGCATTCTGATCCTGGACGAACCGACCTCGGCGCTCGACCCGGAGACCGAGGCCTATCTCGTCGACGCGCTGCACGAAGCGGCGAAGGACAAGCTGGTCATAATCATCGCCCACCGCTTGTCCACGATCGCCAACGCGGACCGGATCTACTTCCTGCGGGAGGGCGAGATCAAGGAAGTGGGCTCACACGAAGAACTGATGGCGATACCCGACGGGCAATATCGGGACTACGTCACGCTACAGGCTGGGGCGCGCTGAACTCGGCGTTGGCGCGAACGCCGTAGGGGCGACCCTAACGCGCCCGAAGGGCGCGCGGTCGGCCCGCACCGGCGCCCGCGGCGCAAGGGGACGGGACAAGCCCGTCCCCTACGGCCGTTGTCCCCTCGTTACTCGTCGCCTACATCCTCCAACTGATGACCGCGCCGATTCGCCGCGGGTCGGACAGTGTCCCCAAGGGTGGGTAGAGCGTGTTGGCGCCACCATTTTGGGGCAGGTATGCCACGAGGCCGATCTCGTTCATAACGTTCTGGATGAAGCCCGATGCGGACAGTTTCCCATTGGGAGAGGTCCAGCTAGCGCGCAGATCCAGGCGATTGTAGGAACGCATGATCTGCGAATCGAGATTCTGCGCGTAGGGGTACCGCTCCCCGGTGTAGTTCAACCACCCCGACCACTGGAACGTCCCCGGAACTCCCTCGAAGGAATTCTCATAGGACACCGTTATGGCGGCTTTGTGCGCGGGCTGCTGAGGCAGCCTGCCGCCGGTCCACACCTGGGGTGCTTGGTAGGGGCCGGACGTCGGCTGTCCAGTTTCCAGGTCGATGTAGTCCCATCGCAGCACTGTCGGATTGGGGTCAGCAAAAGTCGTTGCCTCGAACTCGCCGAGGTCGGAACCGAGGTAGGTGTAGAAGCCGCCAACCTTCAGCTGCTGGGTGACGTAGTACTGGCCCTCCACCTCGAAGCCCCAGATCTCGGTGTCCGGTATGTTGGTGGTGAACTCGAGTATCGGGGATGAGGCGGTCGGCTCCAGGCAGGGGGCCGCGATTCCGCCCGCACAGATGGGGAGACCCGGGTCCATGCTGGCCACGTTCTGGTAGTCGTCGTAGTCCTGGAAGAAACCGGCGGCGCGTACATTCAGTCGCTGATCCAGGAACAGCCCTTTGACGCCTAGCTCGTAGTTGATCAGCGTCTCTTTCTTGATCTCGGGGTTGTATCCGCTGGAGTCGTTGAACCCGCCGGCGCGATAGCCCGTTGAGATTCGTCCATAGATCATGCGGTTATCGGACGGCTTGTACTCCACGCCAACGTTCCAGATCAGGTCGCTCCAACTGGGGCGTTGCTCGGCACCCAGCGTCTGAGTGGGCTTTTCGGACGTGGCGTAGTGAGCGACGACCGGATTCGCCCCGAAGTACGTCTCGAACTTCGACCACCAGATGAATTGGACCGTTCGCCATTTCGTGTCCTTGGTTTGGCGCAGACCGCCGGAGAATGCCCACTCGTCGTTGTAGTCGTAGGTAACATGGCCGAAGTAGGCCTCGGTTTCCGAGGCGGAATCGGTGCCGAAATACCACATCTGCGTATGATCGGAACCGGTCGCACAGGAAAACTCCGTGCCTTCGTAGTCGGCCCAGGAACCGGCGAAGTCGTTGACGCAAGTGTCGTACGTATCGGCAAGTCGCCATTCATGCGAAAAGCCGTCCGCGGAAACCGCCCAGAGATTGGTGCCCTCGTGCTCGTAGTAGCCGAGTATGAAATTGAACTTGCTGTCGAAGTTCGAGAGCAGCTGGATCTCGTGAGAAGCGTCTTCCATGAGGAACGGCGAGATATTCCGCCGGTCGTCGTACACCCCATTGGGCACGGAGGGCTCCGTCTGGTTGGTCAGGTCTAAGTCGCGGGAGCCAAACTGGTCGGTGGTGTTATCACCATAGGTGTACTGGAGCACCAAACCGTCGATGATTTCGATGTCGACGTTTATGGTCCATGCCTCGCGAGTAACGTCCTTGATACCTGGGCGATTCAGGTTGACCTCGTTCTTCAGCTCATCGCAGAGGTTGGCGATGATGCCGCCGCAATCCTCTACCGCGGGCGCGGGCTCCGTATACCCGTACCAGATGTTCTCCGGTTCGTCGAACGTTCCCTCGCAGGTGTAGGGCACGCCGTTGATCGTTCCCGTCAAGGTGTCCTCGGTGATGTTGTTGAATGCGTCGGCGGCAAAGTTGGCCGCGCCATCGCAGATCCAGGGTTGATCCCTCGGTGGATCGAAGAGGCTCAAGTTCGTCCTGGGTACGCCGGTGTCACTGGTGTGGGCATAGCGCACGTTCACATCGAACCGATTCCACTGGAGCCGCAACTGGGGCGAATAGGACACTTCATCGGGTACATCGTAGTCGCCACCTAGGCCGATATTCTTCTGGGCGCCGTCCCCCGTGTAGACACCCCCGGTGAGCCGAAACATCAAGGGGCCCAGCAACCTCCCACCAAAAGCGACGTTGTAACGCTGGGTGGCTTGATCGGTGAACTCTCCCAAGATATGGGCGTCCCATTCGGGCGACGGTTTCTTCGTTACGAAGCTGATGGAGCCGGCAATGGAGTTCTTCCCATTGAGGGTGCCCTGGGGACCGCGCGCGACTTCGACCCGCTCGACATCGAACAGGTTGGGGGCAACGCCGGTCGTGGTACGACTGTAGACGCCGTCCACGTAGGTCGCGACACCCATATCCATGTGGTTCGCCCCCGCCACCCGCGTGCCAATGCCGCGAATGACCGTGCCCTGGCCGGTCTGTTCCTCGCTGTACCCGAACTGCAGTCCGGGCGTGAGCGCTTCGAGATCCTGTTCGTCGACGATGCCGAGCTCTTCGATCGCCGAGGAGTCGAACGCGCTGATCGTCAACGGAACTTCGTTGATATTCTCCGCGCGCCTCTCCGCGGTGACCACGATCACTTCGATCGAGTCATCGCCGGTGGTCTGCTCCTCGGATTCCTCCCCGTGGACCTGGTTAAAGCCGCCAAAGGCGAGAAAGGTTCCGGCCAGCAACAGCAGGCTGTCTTGTCTCTTTTCCATCATCCGATCCCCTCAAACCGTGTGCCTAGATTCTGACTAGGACGCGAACGCGATCTAGCCCATAAAACGTTGTGATGTAGCCAATGGCTTGTCAAGACATATCGGTAGCAGCCGGTTCGGAGATACCCCGTTTCTACCCCTTGCTCTGTCTCGGGACGGCTGGCGTGCACGGCCGAACATGGCTGGCGGAACACCGATCGCAGGAGGGCTTGACCTTCGTGGAATATTCCCGGGGGCACTGGCCGGGCTGGATCGACCTAGGCGACACGATATTCGTGTTACACTGGATTCGTGCTCTCTCGGGAGAATCCTATGAACCTGACTATTTCCGTGAACCGGGAGACGTTGCGGCAAGCTCGTATACGAGCCATCGAGGAGAACACGTCCGTGAACGCTGTGCTTCGCACACATTTGGAGTGGTACGCGGGCACCGGGTCCTGCCAGGGGGCGGCGGGCCGAATCCGGCAGCGGTCTCGAAGGGCTACGTCCCGACGGGGAGGGGCGGAGTGGTCCCGCAACGAGCTCCATGAGCGTTGATCTGCACTTCGTCGACACCAACGTCCTGGTCTACCTGTTCGATGCGGATGCTCCCGCGAAGCAGGAGGTCGCACGTCGCATCATCGTCGAACAGGCCGATATGATCGTCCTGAGTACACAGATACTCAGCGAGTTCTATGTCTCGGTTACCCGCAAACTAGCCGTGCCGCTGAGTGCCGAAGCGGCACGCGGCGAAATAGAGGACTTGGCGATGTTCCGCATCCAGCCCATCGGGGTGCGCACGGTCAAGGCGGCCACATTGCGATCGGAGACCTCGACCCTGTCGTATTGGGACGCTCTCGTGATCGAAACCGCGACGGAAGCCGGGGCGGTTCGTCTTGTTACGGAGGATCTCCAACATGGACAGTCATTCGGTGGGCTGCGGGTAGTCGATCCGTTCACATCTTGACGATCGGGGCATACGGGCGTCAGTTCGTCAGCCGAACCGCCGGGATGCACCGACGACCTGGTCGGGTAATATGGCGCGTCTTGACCGGTCGGAGCGCCCATGAACAGCGTCGAGTACGTCGCCAAAATCCTCCAAGAGGAGGGTGTCGCCTGGATGTCCTGCTACCCGTCCAACCCGCTGATCGAAGCGGTGGCGAAGGAGGGAATCCGACCCGTGGCGTTCCGCCACGAGCGGGGTGCGGTGATGGCGGCGGACGGCTACTCCCGCCTTTCGGACCGCAAACGTTTCGGCGTCGTTGCCGTGCAGTCCCAGGCCGGCGCCGAGAACTCGGTTGGCGGCCTGGCCCAGGCCAACGCCGACAACGTGCCGATCCTCGCGCTACCCGGCGGAAATCCGTTGGATATGCTGTTCGTGCGTCCCAATTTCTTCGCGGCGAGAACCTGGGAACGAGTCCTCAAGCGTGCAGAAGTCATCACCCGGCCGGACCAGACCGGCAACATCATGCGTCGGGCGTTCCATGCATTGCGCTCCGGCAGGCCGGGGCCGGTGCTCGTGGAGATGCCCGGCGACGTATGCGCGCAGCCGATTTCCGACAACGCGCCGACCTACGCATCGCCCAGTGCTGCCCTCTATGCGCCGTCGGCCGGCGCGGTTGCGGACGCGGCTCGGAAACTCGTCGACGCCGAAGAGCCGTTGATCTGGGCGGGGGCGGGGGTGATGTCCGCCGACGCCACCGACGAACTCCGAACCCTCGCGGAACTGCTCGACGTACCCGTGTACACGTCCATGCCCGGCAAGTCCGCGTTCGACGAACGCCACCCGCTGTCGGTGGGAGCGGGCGGTTCGACGGTCGCGGGACCGGCCCGACAGTGGCTGGATGCCTGCGACGTGCTGTTCGCCGTAGGTACTTCGCTGACCGCGACGCCCTACGGCCAGCGCTTCTCCCGGGGCAAGTTCCTGATCCACTCGGTCATCGCCGACGAGGAGATCAACAAGGACACGGCGGCCGACATCGGCCTGGTCGGCGACGCCAAGCTGACCCTTGAAGCCATGATCGATGCCGTCAAGGGACTCGTCGGCGAGGCGGGCCGAGACACCGGCGCCAAGGTCCGCGTCAAGGCGGCACGGGATGCCTGGCTGGCCCAGTGGCGACCCTACCTCACCAACGACGATGGCCCGCTTTCCCCGTATCGCGTGATCCACGAGATGAACCAGGTGCTCGACGGCGAATCCAGCGTCGTCACCCACGACGCCGGGGCTCCCAGGGACCAGATCGTCCCGTTCTACACGGCCACAACCCCGCACAGCTACGTGGGCTGGGGCAAGACCACGCATCTCGGCTTCTCCATCCCGCTGATGATCGGCGCCAAGATGGCGGCACCCGAGCGAATGTGCGTGAACCTGATGGGTGACGGCGCGTTTGGCATGTCCGGGCTCGACATCGAAACCTCGGCCCGGGCGGGTATCCCGATCACCACCATCGTGCTCAACAACGGCATCATGGCGACCTACCCGGGAGGTTTCCCGACCGCCCGGGAGCGTTTCGGCGTCTCGCACATGCAGGGCGACTACGCGGATCTCGCGAAAGCTATGGGCGCGGAGGGCATCCACGTTGCCGAGGCGGCGGAGATGGCCCCCGCGTTGGAGAGCGCCAAGCGCTTGAACGCTGAAGGCAAGACGGTGCTGATCGACGTCAAGACCCGGGCAGAGGACTCGAGGGCTCCGGCGCGGTTCGTGTAGTCCGCTGTGCCTCGGGGTTTGCATGTTGCCCTATCCAGATCCCAACGATCCAAGACCATCGATCGCCTGTCATCCTATCAATCATGTCGATGATGTATCCGTTCCGGATGTCATCCCATCCACTCGCGCGCTTCCCGCACCGCGTACTCGATGTCCTCGCTGAGGTCCGTGCCGTGTTCCGGACGGTCGGCACGCCAGCCGAGGTGGATCAACGTGCGAATCAGGAAGAAGAGCCGCAACTTGGCGACCTCGGCGTCGGTGAACGCACGTAGCTCGCGGTAGCCGTCCAGCAAGGCGGCCTGCATGTCGCCAAAGGGATCAAGCTCGCGATATTGGTAGAGGACGACCGCGAGTTCGTAGTGGTGCCAGCCGAACCCCGAGTCGTCGAAGTCGATCAGATGCAAGCCGTGTTTGCCGACCACGACGTTGTGGGGGTGCAGGTCCGCGTGGATGAGACTGAACCTCTTCGCCGGGTCCTCGAGGCGCGATAGCTCGTCGGCGATGGCCTGGCGGGCCTTCCCCAACACATCACGCTGCTTGGCGTCCAACGGCGGGATCTCCCAGAACGGACCCCAGAACGCCCCGTCGCCGACGAAACCCTCCACGTCGAAGCGGTGCCTTTGAAAGCCGTACGGCACGGTCCAGGTGGAGGACTGATTGTGAATGGCGGCGGCGATCCGGCCGATGGCGTGGAAGTGCTCCGGGAACGTTGACGGTTGCCGGACCATGATGCGGCCCAGCAACTCGCCGTCCACCCACTCGAGCAGGCCGATATGGCGCTCGCCCCCTTCGAAAGGCAGCGTGGCGTAGCCGCGGCCGTCGCGGGTGCGCACCGGCACGGGTACATCGAGCCCGGCTTCGAGTAACGCGGCGGTCCAAACCTGTTCGGACTCCAGTTCCGCTAGGGTGTGGTAGCCCGGGCGGTGGATTCGCAGCACGCACGGCTTGCCGGGTCCGTCTACGCGGAAGGAGGCGTTTTCGCTGATCCCGATGGGTTCAAGGTGGGCGCCGTCCAAGTTCCACTCGGCCAACGCTCGAACCGCCAGGGCGCGGAGCGCGGCGTCCACTTCAGCCATACAGTTCTTGCATCGTCTCCGTGAGCGCGTTCGCGAAGGTGTCGGCATTGTCCTTCGAGAACACGAGCGGGGGCCTGAGCTTCAGGACGTTGCCGAGAGACCCGGCGCTGCCGGCCAGGAACCCCTTTTCCTTGAGGCTGTTGACGACCGAACCGACGCCGGCGCGATCCGGTTCCTTCGATTCGCGGTCGCGGACCCAATCCACGGCCAGCGCGAGTCCATGGCCGCGGACGTCGCCCATGCACTCGTAGTCCATCTGCAGCCCGTCAAGGGCATTGCGCGATCGTGTTGCCGAGCAGATCCCTGTGCTCCAGTTCGTCGAGCACAGCCGTGCCTACCGCGGCTTGCAGGGGCGATGATGCGAAGGTGTTGAAGTAACCCGTCTTGTCGCGGAATACGTCGACGAGTTCGGGTCGGGCGGCGACGCCGGCCAGAGGTAGCCCCGCACCCATGGGTTTGCCCATGGTCACGATGTCCGGGACGAAGCCGGAGGTCTCGTAACCCCACCAGTTGCCGCTACGACAGAATCCCGCCTGCACCTCGTCGGCGATGAACACGCCACCGGCTTCGCGGACGATCTCGGCCGCACCGGCCATGAAGCCGGCCGGAATGTCCGGCAAGCCTTCGTTGAAGAGTAGCGAGCACAGAAACATGCCGGCGAACGGCACTTCGTGCTCGGCGAAGTCGGCGATGGCTTGGCGCACCCGGTCCAGGTAGAGCTCGGAGAGTTCGGCCTCCGAGGCGGACTCGAGTGGACGGTATCGCTGCGGGTACGGAATCGCACGAATCTCCGGGCTCTCGGCAGCACCCCGCCGGGACAACCGGCGGACTTCCGTGGAGTTGCCGTGGTACCCGGCATCCGAACAGATGATGCCTCTCCCACCGGTGGCCGCCCGTGCCATGAGGAGGGCGATTTCGCTTGCTTCGGTGCCCGTGCAGCAGAACACGGCACGGCTGAGCGGCTCGGCGTGCAGGCCGGTGAGTCGCTCAGCGTAGTCGAGGATGCCCTCGTGCAAGTACCGGCTGTGCACGTTCAGGGTGCCCGCCTGGGTCTGCATGGCCGCGACGACCCGGGGATTGGCATGTCCCACGCACGGTACATTGTTGTACATGTCCATGTAGCGCTTGCCGGACGCCTCATACAACCAGACACCCTCGCCGCGGACGATATGCACGGGCTCGGCGTAGAAAAGCGGCATGCGTTGTCCCAGGAGGCGCTGACGGCGTTCGAGAAGAGTGTTCATGGAATCGGTGATCCTATCGACGACGTGGCGGGGTTCACAGGGGTGGACGTATAGTACAGGCAGGGGGGGCGCAACCATGGCCGAAAAGTTCGCCGAACGGGTCGTCAGCTTCGAGCGTCCCGGACAGTTCCACACACTGCTCATCGGCGCCGACGGCCGGTTCCTCGGGATTGGCGATGACGGCGAACCGACGTGCTTTACCGACGCGGACGACAAGGTCATCTGGGACCAGCGCAACGGCGAAGTGCAGCACACCACGACCGGCCGTTCGCTGACGATCGACGACGGCGCGATCGAGGTGGACGGCGAGGGGTTCGCGGTCTCACATGGCCCTGAGAAACTCCCGTCGGAGTACCTCGGGTTCTTCGAGGACAATGGCTGGGTCTGCCTGACGTCGGTCCTGTCGGATGAAGTCGTCGACGGCTTGCGCAGGGTGGCCTGCACCGATCAGTACGCCGAACGGGATCCCGACCGAGCGCGCGCCGCGATCAGCCAACACGTGGCCGTGGCGCAGACCGCCGCAGAACCCATCTCGCTTTGGCTGATCCGCCAATATATGCAAATCCGAGACATCGCAATGGCCCACACGCCCGCCATGGCGGTGTTGACCAAGGACGACGGCAAGCGCCCGGTTCAGGGCTGGCATTCCGACTATCCGTATCACTGGGGCGTTCCCGCGCCGGGCCAGGTGCCGGTGCAACCGGGTGCATCCCGCCTCGGCGTGCAACGCAACGTCTGCGTGTCCGACTTCACCAAGGTCGGTGGCGCAACGGCGTTCAAGCTCGGATCCCACGCCCGCAACGAGGGTCCCCCGGACGACTGGGGAACCGCCGCTCGGTACGCTTCTCGCAGCTACCGTGCCGAGCACGGCCTGCCTTACAACGGCCCCGACGCGGACATCGTCGAAGCGCCCGGCGGCAGCATCATTCTCTACGACTCGCGCACGTGGCATCGCGCCGGCGTCAACCGCACGGACAACAAGCGTGCCGCGATGCTGCAGGCGATGGTGCCGATGTACGTAATGCCGAAGGTGGACATGAGCGCCGCCTACAAGCAGTTCGCGGCGAGCCCGGTGTATCAGGACATCACCGAACGGGAACGAGTCGAGTTGGAAGCGCTCTTGGTGCGACGCCTGCCGGGACCCCCGCTACACGGTGCGCTGGGCACCGATCCCGAGTTGGTTGCCTTGGTCCAGAAGGGAGACGGCACCCGGACGGGATACTGACGCCACGCCGCCGAGGCGTCCGGCTCTGCTATACGAGCCTGCGTCGTTCGTTGGACGGCGGAATCGCCATGGACTCGCGGTACTTGGCGACGGTGCGCCGGGCCACCTTGATGTCGCGTTCCTTGAGCACCTCGGCGATCTTGCTGTCCGAAAGCGGCTTGCGCGGATTCTCCTGCGAGGTCAGCTTGCGGATCAGCGCCCGGATGGCGGTACTCGACACCTCGCCGCCGTTCACGGTCCCGACGTGGCTCGAGAAGAAGTACTTGAGCTCGAAGATGCCGCGCGGTGTCTCCATGTATTTGCGGGTGGTGACCCGGGACACGGTGGACTCGTGTCGGTCCACGGCCGCCGCGATATCGGCCAATACCAGCGGCTGCATGGCTTCCTCGCCGTGTTCGAGGAACCCGACCTGCCGCTCGACGACGGCTCCCGCGACCTTGAGAAGCGTCTCGTTGCGGTACTCGAGGTTCTTCAGGAACCACTTGGCATCTTGCAGGTTGTCTTTCAGGTACTGATTGGCGGCGCTCGAGTCGCCGCGGCGGATCATGCTGGCGTAGCCGTCGTTGATGCGCACACGAGGCGCCGAATCCCCGTTCAACTCCACCGTCCAGCGGCCGTTGCGCTTGGTGACGAGCACGTCGGGCTCGACGTACTCGATACCCCCGCTGCCGATGCTGCCCCCCGGACGTGGATTGAGAGAACGTATCAGGGTCATGACTTCGACGAGTTCCCCCTCGGTGAGCCGCACTTTGCGGACAAGGCCGCCGAAATCCCGGTTGGCGAGCAACGCGAAGTGATCCCGGACGAGACCGACGGCTTCGGTTCGCATCCGCGTGTCCGGGGGAAGCTGCTTGAGTTGCAGGAGCAGGCACTCGCGCAGATCCCGGGCGGCTACACCCGGCGGGTCGAACGTCTGCACCAGCTTGATCACCGCTTCCATCTCGTCGACGCCGAACCCGATCTCTGGATCCATGGCGTCGACCAGTTCGGTTGCCGAGGCGATGAGCATGCCGTCGTCGTCGATGTAGCCGATGACCATATGCGCCGCCACCCTGTCACGTTCCGACAACGGTGCCAGGTTCAGTTGCCACAGCAGGTGATCGACGAGGGTGTCCTCGGCGCTGTTGCGCTCCTCGAAACCGGTGTCTTCTGCGGGGATGGGAGTGGATGCCGCTGCGCGCGAGGGTTGGTAGACGTCGTCCCATGTGACATCCACGGGCAGGTCGTCGGGGATCTCCTCGATGGATCCTGGTGTCTCGTCGGCGTCGGACTCGAACGCTGCGTCCGCGTCTTCGTCGCCGCTGGCATCGTCCGTGGCGGCGGGATCCTCTAGGCCGCCGGGTGCGTCGGGGTCGCCGTTGTCGTCTAACGGATCCTCGCCTTCGTCCGACGCCAACGCCTCCTCCTCGTCTTGCTCGACCAGGTCCAGCATCGGATTCGCTTCGATGGTCTGGCGAACCTCGGTCTTGAGTTCCAAGGCGGAGAGCTGCATCAGTCGGATCGCCTGCTGCAACTGTGGCGTCATCGCCAGTTGCTGGCCCATGCGCAGGGCAAGCGTCTGCTTCATCACAGTTCGAACATCTCGCCGAGATAGACTCGTCGTACCGTCTCGTTGGATAGTATGGAGTCGGGCTTTCCCTCGGCAATGAGGTGGCCCTCGTTGACGATGTAGGCGCGATCGCAGATATCCAGGGTTTCGCGGACGTTGTGGTCGGTGATGAGTACGCCGATGTTGCGCCCGGCGAGTGCCCGGATCTCCTGTTTCAGGTTGTCGACGGAGATCGGGTCGACTCCCGCGAAGGGTTCGTCGAGAAGCATGAACCGGGGTTCGCCGGCCAATGCGCGGGCGATTTCGACGCGTCGTCGCTCCCCACCCGATAGGCGCTCGCCGATGGTGTCGCGGATGTTCGTAAGGCGCAGGTCGCCTAGCAGATCCGCGACGAGTGCGCGTTGCGCGGCCCGGTCAAGGTCGCGACGCAATTCCGCCACCGCCAGGACGTTTCCCTCGACGGTGAGTTTTCGAAACACGCTCGCCTCCTGGGGGAGGTAGCCGATGCCCGCCCTGGCGCGTTTGTGCATAGGTGCGCGGCTTAGATCTTCGTCGTCGATCCGGATGCTTCCCGAGTCCGCCTTGATGAGCCCGAGAATCATGTAGAAAGAGGTCGTCTTGCCGGCGCCGTTCGGGCCGAGGAGGCCGACGACTTCGCCGCTGTCGACCGCGAGGCCCACCCCTTCGATCACGCTGCGGCCACGGTAGCGTTTCGACAAGCCGGTCACCGTCAGGCGTGCGGCGCCGTCATTGGCTCCCGGGTACATCGTCAATCGGGCGCCGCTTGCCGGGGCCGCGATTGGCAGCCTTCCCGGCAATCGATCCCGTTCTCCTTCATATCCCAGATGATGATGCCGCCGGTGTACTCGCGCTCGCCCGCAGACACGAACGCATCGCCGGTCAACTGGGTCTGTTGCTCGGCGATGTTGTAGTCGATCCTCCGGGCACGGGCGCGGGCAACGGGCTCGCCGGGATTGATGCGTTGCCGGAGACGTACCGGCGCATCCTCCCCGCCCGTCGCAACGACGCGATGCAGCTTGCCGTCGCGCTTGGTTGCGGTCATCCGCTCCGCGTTGACGCGCAAAGTGCCCTGCTGGATCTGGACGTTGCCCGACACCTCGATCGTACCGTTTGGGTCGTCGTTGTACGTACCGCTGTCCGCATTGATCAGCAGTGGCTGCTCGGCGTCCTCGGGCAATGCCAGTATCGGTGCGCAGACCAGCGCAACAAGCAGAGCCCCCGGGTGCCACCCCAATCCCTTTTGTGGCGTCTCAGCGGCGAGAGGAGGTTTGCTGGTCCGCTTGAACAACGATGGATACCCGCTGGTTGCTCGAGGAGAAGAAAGCCAGGTGGCCGTTCGCCAGGTCGGCGTCGAAACCGCCGACACGGGCACTGACCGTGTCCGTTTCGATCATAGCAGTTTGCTCCGCCCTAGCCTGCCGACGGTCCGGGTACATCGTCAGCGACTCGGTGAGAATCCTGGTGAACGCACCGTCGCCAAGATCCTGTAGCAGGGTCACCTCGCCGTGCAGATGAACCTGCTCTTCGTCCTCGCCGGATGGACCGGAAACGTTGCGGACTTCGCCGGCGTGCGACTCGATACGCCACGGCGGCCGGTTCACGTCGTGCAGTTCGACGACGGGCGCCAGCAACACGGATCGAACCGGATCATCGAAATGGCTGATCTCGTCGGCGAGCAGACGGTAGTGAAGCGCGCCATCGTCCCGGTACCGTGTGATGGTGCCTTGGTCGATGTAAACATCGGGTTCAGCGGCCAGTTCGGGCGGCAGGGCAGGCTCGTCGTCGTCGCTGGGCCCAAGGTACATCGAGATGGCCGCGAAGCCTGCCACGGCAACGGCCACGACGCCCCACCTGACGATCGTCTTCGGTGGATCCGGGTCCGCTGGAGCTTGTGCCATGTGGTGTCGCGCCGGTTAGCGTCGGATCGATCGCGCGGAAATCACCAGGTCGCAGATCTCGCGCACGGCGCCGAAGCCGCCGGCCACGGAAGTCACGTAGTCGGCTTGGTGGATCAAGTCCGGGTGGGCGTTGGGTACGCCGATCGCCACCCCCACGTGCCCAAACACGACGAGATCGGCGAGGTCGTCGCCGACAAAGGCCATGGCGTTGACGTCAACGCCGCTCCTGGCGGCCAGCTCATCGAGTGCCGCGAGTTTGTCGGCCACGCCGGCATAGAGATAGGGGACGCCGAGTTCCGAGGCACGCCGGGCGACGGCTTCGGATGTTCTGCCCGTCACGATGGCAATGGGCACACCCGCCGCCATGAGTCTCTTCATGGCGCTGCCGTCCAGGGCGTGGAACGCCTTGAACTCCGCGCTGTTCGGTCCGTAGTACAAGCGGCCATCGGTCATTACGCCATCGACATCGAGCCCGAGCAGGCGCACGTTCCGTAGGCGACGAAGAAACTCGTCCGGTACCGACGTGGTGGTAACGCGACGGTTCATCGTCATCCCTGGTGGTAGAGGATGAACGTATAGCAGATCCATGCCGCGAGAAGCACGAAACCCTCGAACCGGGTGATCACCTTGCGCGAACCGATGCCGAAGGCGAGCAGGACCAGGAGTGCCGTCAAGGCGAACATCATGCCGTAGTCCCGCCAGAGCACGTGCACGCCGATGGGCTGCGGGTCGAGCAGGGCGGGTATCGCGAGAACTGCGAGGATGTTCAGGATGTTCGAGCCGACCACGTTGCCGATGGCAAGCTCGGGATGGCCTTGGCGTGCCGCCGCCACGGTCACGGACAGTTCCGGCAGGCTCGTGCCCACCGCCACGATCGTCAAGCCGACAACCAGCTTGCTGACACCGAATTCCACGGCCACGGCTTCGGCGGCAACGACAAGGACATGCGCCGAGGCGAGCAGCACGACGAGGCCGACGATGAACCACGCCAAGGCCTTGAACGCCGTCATGTCGGGGAGTTCGGCGAGTTCCGCGTCGAGATCCCCCGGCACCGCGCGGTTCTTGCGCGCCAGCAGGTAGAGGATCGCTCCGAGCCCGGCAAGCAGTACCAGACCGTCCAAGATGCCGAGATAGAGGTTGAACAGACAGGCGAGCGTCAACAACGTGGCCCCGATGAGCCAAGGCATCTCGTGTTTCAAGGTTGTGTTCGCAAACGGCAGGGGGCTGACCAACGCCGTGATGCCGAGAACCAGACCCATGTTGGCGATGTTGGAGCCGATGGCGTTGCCGATCGCGATCTCACCGAGGTTGTTCAGGCTCGATTGGATACCGACCATGATCTCCGGGGCAGACGTGCCGACGGCGATCGCCGTCAGGCCGATGACGATTTTCGACACCCCGAGATTCTTAGCCGCCGCAGCCGAGGCGTTGACGAAGCGATCGGCGCTCCAGCCGAGCACGATGAATCCGATGATGAGGGTCAGGAACGGATAGGTCGCAATGAGGGTATGTAGTGTGTCCAGCCCCATGGGCCGTGCTGCGTCCCGTTCCCGAAGTCCGGGTTATGTTACGCAAAGTAACATCCGCTGGTAACCGGTCGCCCTCGACCGCGCGGGTGTCCCGTGCACAGAGCCGCTGACGCCGTGCTAAGGTGCGTTCGCCGAGGGCGGAGCCACGATGATCGACGACCTGAAATCGCGCCTGGAGGAAGCCTTCGCCGATGCTCAAGTCGCCGTTGCTGGTGAAGGCAATCGATTCGAGATCCACATCGTGTCGGTGGCCTTCGACGGCTTGAATCGGGTAAAGCGGCAGCAGGCTGTGTACGCGGTGATCGGGGAGCTGATCGCCTCGGGTGCCATTCATGCCGTAACCATCCAGGCGACAACGCCCGACGAGACACGTGATTAGACGCCTCAATACAGCCGACCCCCAGTTCGACGCCCAACTCGATGCGCTGCTCGCCTGGGAAGCGCGGGAGTCCGCGGAGGTTGCGCGAACCGCCGCCGACATCGTCGCGGAGGTTCGCGTCGACGGTGACGTGGCGCTAACCAGACTGACGCGCCGGTTCGACGGCCTGAACGTGGGACGCGTGACGGACCTGGAGGTCGACCCGGAAGAACTGGGGCGAAGTCTCGAACGCCTGCCAGCCGCCGACCGCGATGCCTTGCACGTGGCGGCGGACCGAATACGCAGCTACCACGAACGCCAGCCACGTGGCGACTTTAGCTTCACGGATGACCTCGGCAACGTCCTCGGCCAGCGCACCATGCCGTTGGACAGCGTCGGCGTCTACGTACCCGGCGGCCAGGCGGCCTATCCATCGACGGTGCTGATGACGGTGGTGCCTGCCCGGGTGGCGGGGGTCAGCAAGGTCGTTGCAACCGTGCCAACACCCCGAGGCGAGCGAAACGACCACGTCCTGGCGGCGATGGCGATCGCGGGCGTGGACCGGGTGTTCACCATCGGTGGTGCGCAAGCCGTCGCCGCACTTGCCTACGGCACCGAGACCGTGCCCCGGGTCGACAAGATCGTCGGCCCCGGCGGTGTTTTCGTCGCCGCGGCCAAGCGTCTTGTGTTCGGGCCGGCGGGTATCGATCTCATTGCCGGGCCGAGCGAGATCCTGATAGTTGCCGATGACAGCGTGGAACCGCGTTGGACCGCCCTCGACATGCTTTCCCAGGCGGAGCACGACGCCGATGCGCAGGCGATCCTGGTGTCGCCCCGTGCTCGTTGCCTCGACCGGGTGGAGGCGGCCATCGACAACCTGATCGATACGCTGCCGCGTGCCCAAATCGTCCGTCAGTCGTTGCGCGAACGCGGCGCGTTGATCGAAGTTCGAGACCTCGCCGAAGCCTGCGATATTGCGAACCGCATCGCGCCCGAACACCTCCACCTCGCGGTGGCAGACCCCGAAGCGCTGCTGCCGTCGGTTCGCCACGCCGGCGCGATCTTCCTGGGCGCACACGCGTCGGAGGTGTTCGGCGACTACGTGGCGGGACCCAGCCACGTGCTGCCCACGTTCGGCACGGCCCGCTACGCATCGCCGCTCGGTGTCCCGGATTTCCTCAAGCGCACGTCGATCATCAGCGGTCGCGAGTCCTCCGTCCAAGGCCTCGCCCGTATAGCGGCGAACATCGCCGACGCCGAGGGACTCGCCGCACACGGGCTGGCCGCACGAGCCCGGGTCGCCGGTTACGACGACAACGAGCGTTGACGCCGGCCGAAGCCCATTGCCGCAATGTGCGTAACGGATTCGCGCCCGACCCCGCGCAGTTCGCCTTGGCTGGCCGCCTCACCGAACTGCAGCACCGCCTAGCCGCATCCGAGCAAGGCTCGCGCGTCCAGTCGTGGCTGCGCCGCCTATTCGGTCGTCCGGCCGAGACCGTCCTTGGACTTTACCTCTGGGGAGATGTGGGTCGCGGCAAGACCTACCTGATGGACCTGTTCCACGAGACCCTGCCGGTCGCGCGGAAACGGCGTTTTCACTTCCACCGCTTCATGCAACGCGTGCATGCCGACCTACGGGGCCTCGAGGGTCGCACCGACCCCTTGAAAACGGTTGCCGACCGTTTCGCAGCAGACGCTCGGGTGCTTTGTTTCGACGAGTTCTTCGTATCGGATATCGGCGATGCGATGATTCTCGGCGAGCTACTCAAGTACCTGTTCGATCGCCGGGTCACCTTGGTGGCCACCTCCAACGTGGTGCCCGGCAGACTCTACGAGAACGGCCTCCAGCGCCGTCGTTTCCTGCCCGCCATCGAGTTGATCGAACGAAACACGGACGTTGTCCACGTCGGCGGGGAGACGGACTACCGGCTGCAGGTATTCAAACGGGGAGATATCTACCGGACCGACGGACGGACGGCGGACCTCCTCGAGAGCTTTCGCGCGCTCTGCCACGCGGTCCCTGCGGAGAACGAGGACTTGATCATCAACGACCGGCCAATCCGGGCGAAATACTGTGCGGAGGATGCGGTCTGGTTCGACTTCGATGCGCTATGCAAGGGGCCGCGTAGCCAGAACGACTACATCGAGCTGGCACGATTGTTCTCAACGGTGGTCGTTCACGGTGTCCCCGTGTTCGACACTGAAGCGGAGAGCGAGAATGCGGCGCGCCGGTTCATCAGCTTGGTCGACGAGTTCTACGACCGTAAAGTCAAGGTCCTGTTCTCGGCGGCATCCCCCGTCGACGCGTTGTATGGTGGCAGCTTGTTGAAGAGGGAATTCGAACGCACCAGGAGCCGTATCGTGGAAATGCAGAGCGATGCCTACCTACGCCGCATGCACCGCCCGTAGGGGCGACCCTTGCGGTCGCCCGTGCTGAGGCAGGCACGGCGCCATCGGGGAGACCGATGACGCGCGAGCCTGCATTCGAGACGGAGGATTTCGATACCGCCTTCGATACCGCCGTGACCAACTGTACCGAACTCACCCGGACAGAGGCGGCGCATTTCGTCGAGCACGGCTACGTCGTGATCAAGGCAGCCTTTGCCAAGGAAATGGCGGCCTTCGCATGCGAGAGCGCCTGGACCGAACTCAAGGCGAACCACGGGATCGAGCGAACCGACCCGGACACGTGGGGCGGTGCCTCCAGGGGTCGGGGCGGGATCCGGGGCTACGTGCGTACGCAAGGAAGCGGGGCACGCTTCCTGTTGAATAAGCACGCGCCCCGCGCGTTCGCCGTGCAGGCCGACGTGATCGGTGGCGCGGATCGGCTCCCGTGTGGCGGCAGTTCCATCTCCTGGGGCGATGCCGTGGTCGGCAACCTCCGGGTACCGGACGGCCCGGCGTGGCAACCGCCGGATCCGCGCCAGCCGGGCTGGCACAAGGACGGCTGGCACTTTCGTCACTTCATCAACTCGCCGGAGCAGGGTCTGCTGACCGTCCCCATCTACACGGACATCCTGGCGCAGAGCGGCGGCACGTTCATCGCACGCGACTCCATTGGCCCCGTCGCACGCCTGCTTGCCCAATGCCCGGCAGGCGTGCACCCCGATGGCACGCAGGCGGGCTACCTCATACCGGGCTTGATCGAACGATGCTCGGACTTCGCGGAACTGACCGGCGAGGCGGGCGACGTCGTCCTGGTGCACCCGTTTATGCTTCATCGCGTGAGCGTGAACCCGACCACCCGGCCGCGGTTCATCGCCAACATGGCCGTCGTACTCGCCCAGCCGATGAGCTTCGATCGCCCACCGGGCGACGCCTATTCCCTTGTCGAACTGGCGGTACTACGGGCATTGAACCTCCCGAGGTTCGACTTCAAGCCGACCCGAGGCCCGCTTCGCGTACAGCCATTCCCCTTTCGCGACGAAGAAGAAGCTACCAAACATCGCCGGTTGGTCGAACGCGAAATGGGGGAGATGGCCGCCCGCGGAATCTATATGCCGGACTGGGGCAGGGAATTGGGTTACATGTCCAAGACCGCGTCCGAGGCGACTTCCTAGTTGCCAATCCAACCATCGACACTCGCGCCTTGATTCTCTCGGGTCTCCGGGAGCGCACGCGAATATCCTCCGTACGGGTTCGAAAAGGGCGATGTTCTCCGACAGCGCCCTCTCCGACCGCCGGCACACCAACCCACCCGCACGAGTTCGGCAAGGGCGAGGTTCATCGGACAACGCCTTCTCTAACGGTCATCCACGGTCGACCGCGCATGGT
>JAGWBM010000058.1:15340-28856 GCA_021295895.1 Pseudomonadales bacterium | reverse complement strand
CCTTGCGCTCCAGCCGGTCGATGATGGTCTTCACCGTCGAGTAGGTCACGTCGCGTGCCTCGCCAAGCTCCCGATGCACCTCGGGTGCCGAGCATTCCTCGTTGCGCCAGATCTGCTGCATCACGTCGAGTTCGAACTCCGAGAGCTTCATTCATCCATCTCTACAAATGTCTATATAGACAAGTGTAGAGAAGCCTGCCGGATTGTCAACAGTCGCCGCAATCGTGATCGAGGACGTCAGAATCACCCCGACGGTTGTGCTCCTGCTTCACCCCCAGGAGGCGCGCACCGAATTGCCTGTCGCGCTGTTGGAAGCGTTGTCGAATCAGCGACTCGAACCTGCCTTCAAGTCCGCCTTTCATTCAGCCCCACAACCGCCCATGCTAGTGACGGCCCCCCTCTCCGGCCAGTCGTGCCAGCACGAGGTTACTTCGATCTCAAACTCCCGGCGATGAAGTACAACCCGACTGTCCCCATTGACCTTGTAGACGATGCAATCGAGCGTCGTCTGGACCCCCAAGCGTGTTGGGCGGCCACGTCCAGCGTCTCGATGTCTTCCACGAAGGCAGCGGCGAAGAACCGCAGTTGCCGTCGTTTTTCCAGTCGCTAGCGATTCCCAAAGTGGTAGGACTAGTGGCGGGACCGTTTGCTCTAGCCCCAATTAAATGTCCACATATCAATCAGTTAACGTACTGTTTAGACTCCTACCTCTTCCGCCAGCCCCGCTTCCCGCCGGTTGCCGCTGTCCGACGCTGCGCAGCACGTGCTGGAGGACGTACGGCCGCTCACCGCCGGCCGAGGTCTTTGTTCCCTCCCCCACGCGCCCCCGTCGGCCCATGCGCGACATGCCACTCGCCAAGCTGCTGGGCGACAACGGGACCGTCCGGGCGACGAGGCACGGATTCCGCAGCCTTCTGCGACAGGGCCAGCGTCACGGCGACGCCCGTGGACGTGCCGGCCGCTCGCCGGAGGTCGGGTAGCACTGGCCCACCGCGGCACCGAGTACCAAGGCGAACGTCGCGGCTACACCCGGTAGCTGGAGGCTGAAGTCCACGAGTGCGTGGACGCCCACCAGTACGCAGGCGGCGAGTCCGACGGCCGGAACGGCCGGATCACGCTGGCCGATGGCACCGATGCCGCAGTTGACGGCAAGGGCGCCGAGCGCGGCGACCAAAACGACTGCGGCGGGAATCCCCAGTTCGAGCGCGACTTCGAGGTAGTCGTTGTGCGCCATCGCCACGCCCGGTCCGACGTCTTGTGTGCCGTAGAGGTCGAAAACGCTGCCGAACGTACCGAGACCGGTGCCCTTGAGCGGCGCGTCGCGGATGGCATCTGCCGTGTGCCGGTAGATCGTCGACCGGTGTTCGGAATCGACGCCGACCCGCCACATGCGTTCCTGGAGCGGGCCCCCGCTGATGCCAAACACGGTGGCTGCTACGACCGCGAGTGCCGCGATCCCCCCCAGGCTCCCACGCCGACGGTCGCGCCGGGCTCTGCCTTTGGGATGGCGCGTCCGGCCCGACGCATCGGACGGCGCAACCGCGCCGGACCCTTGGCGATATCGCGATACCTCCGCTGCTCCAAAGAACACGGCCACCCCTGCCACGGTGGCGAGTACGCCGCCCCGCGACTCGGTCAGCAGCAGGGCCGTCGCCAGAACCAGCCAGGCGCCGAGGAAGAGGCCACTGCGCGGCAGGCGTTCCTTGATGAGCTCGCCCAGACGGTCGCGCCACGACAGCGGATACCCGCCAACAGCGGCCCCCGCCGCAAGCCGACGATGGAGCACCGCGCTGGCACACAGCAGACCCAGACCGGCAAAGGTCGCGAAGGAATTGCGGTTGACGAACGTGGCGGTAACCACGTCGAAATACGAGGTCTTGTCGAACCAGAGGATCTTGTTCGCACCAGCGAACTCGACCACGAGACCGTATGCCGCGTAACCCGCCGCAGCGAGGGCCACCGCCTGCAGGGCGGTCGATGCATGGGACGCGCCGCGTCCGAACTGCGCCGCGAGCCAGAAAACCGCCGCATAGGTGACCAGGCGGGCGATGCTTTGCCAGCTCGCCGAGGGGTCTACGGTGACCGCCCCCCAGTACGGCGCGTCCATGGCGCGTGCCGCCTCCCCCCAGAGTGGATGGTGCATTGCTTCGGGCGAATACGGCAGTGTCTGGAAGACCGCCCACAGCAGGACGCCGCAGAAAGCGTGGAACGTCCAGCCGATCCTTGCGGGAAAGCGGGCGACGGGCCTCCGCCCCGCGACGACCTGGGCGCCCCAGGCCGCCAGCAGGAAACCGGTGCCGACGGCCAAGCTCCCCCAGGCCCATGTGGGGTAGGCGCCGAACGCAAGGGGAGCGACGAGCACGATCCCGACCAGGGCGGCGAAGATGCGCGAGGGGCGCTTTCCCCTCCCTCGCGGGGTGCCTACTCGAGGTCTACGTGCGCCAGACGGCATGTACCTTCCGGGAAGCGCCGCCGGGCGGGGATATGCGTCGTCGGGATCCGGGCCGTCCCTGTACGCCGGAGCTATGCCTCATCGCTGGCGATGAAACGGCGAGAACCCCCTTCCACGACGAGGCAGGTGAGCCGGCCGGTGGCATAGGCACCGGTATCGATCCCGACACGGTTGGGACGCACGTCGGGGACATCTACGATGGAGTGGCCATGCACGACGACCTTGCCGTGGTCGCGGCGGCTGGCCAGGAATTCGTCGCGAATCGCCAGCAGGTCTTCTTCGCGCTGCTCCGTCAACGGCACCCGCGGACGGATCCCCGCATGCACGAAAGCATAGCCGCCCTCGACGCAGTACAGGCCCAGGGTCTCGAAGAACGAGCGATGTGCGGGCGGCAACGCCGCTTCGAAGGAGGCCCGGGCTTCCGCGAGCGCGTCGGGATCGAACGGCGCCGCCGGTGCCGCCACGCCGTAGCTAAGCAGAGTCGCGGCACCGCCGGCTGGGAACCAGATCCGCCCCGTCTCCGGGTTGTCGAGAAAGTCGAGCAACCAGGCATCGTGATTTCCCTTGAGGAAGAAGGTCTCGAATCCGGGCGCGGGGTCGCGGAGCAGGAAATCCACAACCTGCCGGGACTCCAGACCGCGATCCACGTAGTCGCCGAGGAAGATCAGCACGTTGCGCTCCATCGCGTGCGCCGACGCATCGGCCCGGATCATCGCCACCAGTCGTACGAGGGGTTCGGCACGCCCGTGGATGTCCCCTACCGCGTACACCCGGACACCGGCGGGAATCGTTGCCGACGGCATCCCGCGGCGACTCGAGAGATACGCCAAAGTTCGTCCGATCACGCCGAAGTCAAACCAGCTGCGCCTGGTCGCGGTCGAGAGTATATGTCATGCGCGGCGACGACTTGCAACGGGGCGCCCCGCCCCCGCCAGCGCCGTGCCCACGGTTCTGTGGGACAGAGGATCGTCCCCGGCAATGTCCACCGGTGCGATCACCCGGGAAAGCCCGCGAGCTCGGTACGAGCGGCCATCCTTGCCGACACCCCGACAATCCGACAAACTGCGGGGACCGGCAGGCGAGGCGGCAATGGAGAACTCCGGCGCATCGGTCAACGTGTTGCCCGTAATCCTCGCGGGCGGATCGGGAACGCGGCTGTGGCCACTGTCGCGTGAACTCTATCCCAAACAGTTCCAGGCCCTGGTGGGCAACGGCACCCTGCTCGGGAATACGCTCGCCCGCCTCGAAACCCTGTGCTGCGACGATCCCGTGGTCGTGTGCAACCAAGTCCACCGTTTCATCGTGGCCGAACAATGCCGAGCGCAAGGCGTACCGAGCACCGTCCTGCTCGAACCGGTACCGCGCAATACCGCGCCGGCCATTGCCCTCGCGGCGTTGCGCGCCCTTCGCGACGGCGCGGACCCGGTGTTGCTCGTGCTACCGGCGGATCATCACATCTGTGCAGTCGACGCCTTTCGGTCGGCGGTGCGACAGGCGTTGCCATTCGCGGCGCGGGGCGGTCTCGTCGTTTTCGGTGTCGCGCCGACCCGGCCGGAGAGCAGGTACGGCTACATCCAGGTGGGCGATCCCGTTTCGGGCGACGGTTCGGTCGCCCGGGTAACCGCGTTCAAGGAGAAGCCCGCGCCCGAGGTCGCTGCGCGGTACCTCGCAGAAGGCGGTTGGCTTTGGAACAGCGGCATGTTCGTGCTGAGGGCCAGCGTCTTTGTGGAGGAACTGGGTGCCCAACGCCCGGATATCCTCGAGGCGTGCGCCGGTGCCGTCGCCGGGGAACGCCCCGACCTTGATTTCCACCGACCGGGAGACGCGTTTCACGACTGCCCAGCGGAGTCCGTGGACCGGGCCGTCATGGAGGGAACGCAAAAGGCCGTCGTCGTCCGCGCCGGCTTCGATTGGTCGGATGTCGGGGCCTGGGACGCGTTGTCCGATGCACTCGAAGGAGACCGCGACGGCAATCGCGCGGTGGGAGACGTCATCGCGACCGACAGCCGCAACTGCTGCTTCCACTCGAGTGGTCGGCTGATCGCCGCCATCGGCGTCGAGCGACTCGTGGTGGTTGAGACGCCTGATGCGGTGCTGGTCGTCCCCAGAGATCGGGCGCAGGACGTGGCCAAAACGGTGGAGCGGCTCCGGGACACCGAGCGAACGGAGCATCGCGCCCACACCACGGACTACCGGCCCTGGGGTCAGGCCCAAACCCTAGGTGCCGGGGAGGGGTTCCTCGTCAAACGCATCACCGTGGCGGCCGGCAAGGCGCTGTCGTTGCAGATGCACCGGCACCGGTCGGAGCATTGGGTTGTGTTGCACGGCGAAGCCACCGTGGTGCGGGGAGATGCCGAGTTCAGCTTGCGCAGCAACGAGTCCACGTACATTCCCGTCGGCACTCGTCACCGGTTGACCAACCAGGGAACGGAGCCGCTGGTGCTGATCGAAGTGCAAACCGGCACCCATCTGTCCGAGCAGGACATCGTACGATTCGAGGACCTCTACGGGCGGGCGTAGCGCGGCGGCGCTGGCGACCGGGTTTCGTTCGACGCCGACTCGCGTGTGTGCCCAATTGGTGGTACGTTCCGCGCCTGCGACTGGACGAAGCGAGCCCGAATGCCGGGTCGCCCACCGGATGCCAGGCCCTTGTACCCGCCGAGGGTGGTGCCGGAGGCCGAGGCGAATGCGCAGGAAATCCGACCCGGCCCCGTCCAAACCTCGGTGCCGGGCGTAGGGAGAAGAACGGCAAAATGAGACCAAGGACAGCGGCGCCGCGGACGTCTTTCGTTTACGTGGCACGCGCCTTCGTGCTTCGTCAAGTGGCGCTCGATTGAAGTTCATGCCGTAATGTCGACCCAGCCCGCCGAATCAACGTCGAGACCAACTGGCGCGGGATACCCCTACCCCGGGCTCGCGGCGGCTGAGGATTCCCTGTTCCACAGGCGCCAACGGTCGTCCGAGGAGGTCAAGTTGACCGACTTCGTCGGTCTGGCGCGCTACCACGCGAAACTGGTCGCCTCGACGGTCGCCTTGGTAACTCTCCTGGCAGCGATCGTCGTTTTCCAGGTTCCGCTCCGGTATTCGGCACAGGCGAACATTCTTGTCGGTGCGCCACGAGCCGACGTGATGGACATCAAGGATGTCCTCGACGGCCTCGGATCCGATCAGGCGGCCGTGGAAAGCGAAATGCGTGTGCTTACCTCCCGTGCGTTGGCTTCGAAGGTGAGCGACGAACTGGATCTGGCTACCGTGCCCGAGTTCAACGCCGAACTGCGACCGCCCTCCCTCGTGTCCCGGATCAACCCGATCGGATGGCTGCCGGAAGAGTGGCGCAATGCACTGAAAGGCGGCCCGGCGGGGGGAACCGAGGAAGACCGATTGCAGCGCCAGCGCAGCGCGGTCGTGTCGGCTTTTCAGGATGCCGTTTCCGTAGAGGTCGTAGGTCGTTCCCGCGTACTCGCGGTCACTGCGACCTCGCAGGATCCCAAACTTGCCGCAGCGCTCGCAAACACCCTGTCCGATGCGTATCTCGAAGACCAACTCGAAGCGAAGTTCGAAGCCACGAAAATGGCCACGGCGTGGCTGAACGACCGGGTGGCCGACCTCAGGAATGCAGTGGAAAGCTCCGAAGGCGCCGTGGAGGACTACCGCCGGCAGCACGGCATCGTGGAAAGCAAGGATGCGACGGTGGTCGAGCAGCAGATCTCCGAGATCAACACGCAGCTGATTCTGGCCAGAACCCAATCGGCGGCCGCGAACGCCACCTTGCGGCGGGTAGAGTCCCTGGTTGGGTCCGACGCGGGCGTGGAGTCGGCCGCCGAGGTATTGGCTTCGCCGCTGATCCTGTCCCTGCGCGAAGGCGAAGCGGACATCGCCCGCCGCATCGCGGAAATGGCCACCGAGTACGGGCCGCGCCACCCCAAGATGGTCAATGCACGGGCCGAACTGGAAGATGCCCGGGCGAAGATCGGCGTCGAGGTGACGCGCATCGTCCGGGGGTTGGAGAACGAGAGGGCCGTCGCCGAGACCCGGGAGCGATCACTGCAGGAAAGCCTGCATGCGTTGGAGGCGGAGTCCGCCGAGATCAACGCGGCACACGCTCGACTGCGCGTCCTGGAACGCGAGGCCGTCGCCAATAGGACCCTCTTCGATACCTTGTTGGCCCGCTGGAACGAGATCGGTCAGCAGGGGGATATGCAACATGCGGACGCCCGGATCATCTCGCGCGCGGACGTGCCGACCTCGCCGGCATCTCCGAACAAGCCGCTGGTGATCTCCGTGTCGTTCGTTGGGGCCATCCTCCTCGCGGTGCTCCTGGTCGCAGCCGTCGAGAACCTCGACACCGGGCTGCGGAGCTCCAAGGATGTCGATGTCCTCCTCGGGGGCGCAAACACGTTGGCGATGGTGCCGCTCCTCGTGCAATCGCGGCGCGGGAAATCTCCACCGCACACGCTGGTGCTGGAGAAGCCCGCGTCGTCTTTCGCGGAGTCCCTGCGCTCGTTGCATACCGGCCTGCTGATCGCCAGCAGCCGGGATGACGCGCAGATGCGTACGGTTCTCGTTACCTCGGCCATGCCCGGCGAAGGCAAGACCACGATGTCCCTTGCCATGGCGCGGCTGGCAGCCAAAAGCGGCGGTCGCGTCCTCCTGATCGACACCGATATGCGCACCAACGAGATCGCAAGGCTCCTCGGCATGGCACCGGATCGGGGACTTGCCCAGGTGCTCGCCGAGGAGTGCTCGGTGACGGATGCCGTCGCGAGAGACGAGCCTTCGGGCCTCGACGTGCTGATGGGGGGTCGCTGGGCACCCAATCCCACCGATCTTATCACCTCGCCCCGGATGGCGGACCTGCTTTCGGAGGTAGGACGCAGGTGGGACATCGTCATTCTCGACTCGCCGCCCGTGCTCGTCGTGTCCGATGCACGGTACCTTGCCAGTCTGGTCGACGTCACGGTGTACGTCATCAAGTGGGTGGACACGAAGCGCGATGTGGCGATGCTCGGGTACCAGCAGATCCAGGAAGTCGGCGGACACGTCGCCGGCGTCGTGCTCTCGATGGTCGACATGCGCCGGAACGCCAGATACGGCAATGCGGACTCCGCGTACTACTACAAGGGCTATCAAAGGAAGTACAGCCACTACTATGCGGAATGAAGCAGCGACGGTCGGTGCAGCAACCGGGCGCCTCGCCTCGGTCCCGAGACGCGTCACCTCGCCAAGGCGCCTCTACCCGCTCATGCGTCCCCGGCGGCAATTGCCGTCGGACCCGACCGCCGCGGTGCCCGGCCAAACCTCCTCGGCCACACCGATGTTCGTCGTCCCCTGCCTCCCCAAGGCCCGGGCTACGGCCGGACCATGAAAGTCGTAATCCTCGCTGGCGGACTTGGTACGCGGCTTGCCGAAGAGACGGCCGTCAGGCCCAAGCCAATGGTTGAAATCGGCGAGCGGCCAATCCTCTGGCACCTGATGAAGCTGTATGCGGCGAGCGGCTTCGACGAGTTCATCGTCTGTCTCGGCTACAAGGGGGAGATGATCAAGCGCTTCTTCCTCGACTACCACTGGAGTTGCCGGGACGCCAGCGTCGATCTTGGCACCGGCGCGGTCGACTACCACGGCCCCGCGCCGGACAGATGGCGCATCGATCTCGTGGACACGGGCCCTAGCACCATGACGGGCGGACGGCTGCGGCGGCTCGCGTCCAGATTGCGGGACGGCGGCACGTTCATGCTCACCTACGGCGACGGCTTGTCCAATGTCGATCTGCGCGAACTCCTGAAGTTCCACGACAGCCACGGCAGGCTCGCCACGGTGACGGCGGTTCGTCCACCCGCCCGTTTCGGAACCATGGACTTCGACGGCGACCGGGTTGTTCGTTTCGAAGAGAAGCCGCAAACCGGAGAAGGCTGGATCAATGGCGGGTTCTTCGTGATGGACCCTGGCGTTCTGGACTATATCGGGGGGGACGACACCGTGCTCGAGGGGGCTCCGCTGGAGAATCTTGCCAGGGACGGTCAACTGATGGCTTTCCGCCATCTGGGATTCTGGCAATGCATGGACACGACCCGTGATCGCGTTCGACTCGAAGGCTTCTGGAGCTCCGGCCAGGCGCCATGGCGCACATGGGCGTCCTGACCGGCCTCGCCGTCGGCCGGCGGGTCTCGGTCAACCGACGAGACACGGCGGGAACCGAATGCGAGTCCTGATTACGGGCCATCGGGGCTATGTCGGCGCCCATGCCGTCGATGTGTTCAAGGAGGCCGGCCACCACGTCACGGGGGTCGACATCGCCCTGTACCGGGGCACCGAGTTCGCGCAAGGCCGCCCGCCCGACGTGGACGTGACCATAGACATCTTCGACCTGGGCCGGGGTCTGTTCAACGGCGTGGACGCCGTCGTGCACCTGGCTGCCCTATCCAACGATCCCCTGGGCGACATCGACCCCCGCCTGACGCGCACGGTCAACACCGACGGCACCCGCTACGTGGCGGATTGCGCAAAGCGTGCCGGGGTCGGCCGGTTCCTGTTGGCGTCGAGCTGCTCGATCTACGGGGCCGCAGACTGCGCTGCCCAGGACGAGGACGCGCCCGTCGCGCCGATCACCGCCTATGCGCTCTCGAAGGTGGAAGCCGAGTCCGCGTTGCGGCGGCTCGCTTCGAGGAACTTCGCGGTCGTCTGCCTGCGTTGCGCCACTGCCTACGGCGAGAGTCCGAACCTGCGCACGGACCTGGTCGTCAACAACCTGCTGGCCCATGCGACGAGCACCGGTGAAGTCAAGCTCCTGTCGGATGGCCTGGCTCGGCGACCCCTTATTCATTGCCGGGACATGGCCAGGTCCTTCCTCGGGTTCGCGGAAACGGCATCTCTGACTGGATTCCAGGCGGTCAACGTGGGAAGCAACGGGGAGAACTACCGCGTTCGACAGGTGGCGGAGATCGTTCGCCGGGAAGTCCCGAACTCCACGATCACGATCGACCGGGGTGCCGTATCGGATCGCCGGGACTATCGGGTGAGCTTCGACCGGCTCGGGAAGTGCCTGCCGACATTCCAGTGCCAGCATCGCGTACAACCCACCGTGCGGAGGATGCACCGCGAGTTCCGTGCGAACCCGACATTCCGGCGCGACTTCGAAGCCGGGCGTTTCACGCGACTCGTTGAGCTCCAACGACGCATAGCGGAGCGTACTCTGCCGGAGTACTTCCTTGGTGGAGCACGGGACGATGGCGCGTCCGGTCGCGGAGCGAGTCGGTGATGGGCGACGGCACGACACGCGCCAATGGTTCGTCGATCCAAGGGGTCCACGTGGCACCGCTGCGGCGCATTTGCGACGAGCGCGGCATGATCATGCACATGCTGCGTTGCGACAGCCCCCTCTTCGAGAGGTTCGGAGAGATCTACTTCTCGCAGGTTTGGCCGGGTGTCATCAAGGGTTGGCACATCCACAAGAAGCAGACGCAGCACTACGCCGTTCTACAGGGCATGATCAAGCTGGTGTTGCACGACCTGCGCGAGGGTGCCCCGTCCTCCGGTACGACCGAAGAACATTTCGTCGGAGACTACAACTACTGCCTCGTTCGGATTCCGCCCGGCGTCGCCAACGGCTACAAGAACTACGGTACGGAGCCCGCGCTGGTGGCGAACTGTGCGGATCTGCCGCACGACCCGGATGAAATGGTCCGACTCGATCCATTCGCAAAAGACATCGACTATGACTGGGCGCTCCGGCATCGCTAGATCCCTTGCACCTCCCATGATGTTCATCCTCAGGTTACATGTGGAATAGCGCTCCGAACCGCTCTTGGACGCCTCGCCACGCGAGACGCGCTAGTGTGCCGCGTCACAAATAGGTTTATGTTTGGAGGGATTGGTGTTCGTGTCGCTCCTCGCCTTTTCGTGCGCTACCCTAACCCGATCCGCCGTGCGGTAGGTTCAAGTTATTTCCGGCGCAGGACACTAGGCTGAAGTTCCAGACTCTCGAAGTTCCGGCTAGGGTTCGATCCGCACGCCGGCACCCGGTTGCCGGGGCGTCGGTTCGCGCGCCGGTCGGATTGGCGGGCAGGCCTCGCCTTGCGAGCGCGGCCGGCATGGCCCACCGGCCGCCAGCACGACCTCTGAAATGACACCCGGGGAGGTTTCGAACGAACGCCCGACGCCCGCGTTTCGCGCACAACGCTGCGTGGTGACCGGCGCGAGCAGTTTCGTCGGCGCACACCTGGCCGCGAAGCTGGCCCGCGACGGTCACTCCGTCCTGGCGACCACCCGGCGACCGCGTAATCGCTACGACGGCATCCGCGCCAGCCGGCTCGCGTTCGCCGCAGCCAACGGTGCGCGGTCCGCGGCACTGGACCTCCTCGACCTCGCCGCCGTCGAGGCGTTCATCCGCCGTCATCGACCCACCGTCTGGTTCCACCATGCGGGCTGGGTGCAGGGCTACGCGTCCCACGACTACGATCTCGAAGCCGCATGGCGCACCAACGTGCGCCCGCTCGCCACGGTCTTCCGGGTCTTGCGGGACATCGGAGCCCGGGGCATCGTGGCCACCGGCAGCTCGGCCGAATACAGCGTGCGGGAACGACCGAACTTCGAGGACGAGGTATGCTACCCGTCGCTGCCCTACGGAATGTCCAAGCTCGAACAGACCGTGCGCATCGCGCAGCTCGCCACGCGTTTCGGCGTCAAGGCGAGAGTGGCCCGGGTATTCATTCCGTTCGGGCCGCTGGACGACCCGGGCAAGGTGGTCCCGCAGATCGTCGACGCCCTTACCCGGCGCGAGCCGATTCGCCTCAGCCCCGGCACGCAGAAGCGGGATTTCCTCTACATCGACGATCTCGTGGACGGTTTCCTTCGCCTGCACGAGAGCCTTGATCGTCCGGAGACGTTTGGGCTCTACAACCTCTGCAGCGGTCGCCCGCTGACCTTGAAGGACCTGGCGACGAAGATCTGCGGCGCCGCAGGCGCGGACGAGTCGCTGCTGCGGTTCGGGGCCCGGCCGATGCGCGACGGCGAGGCGATGTACTCCTGCGGAAGCGCCGNNNNCCGCGTTCCGTCGACCGGGCGGTTGCGGCGTACGTGGCTGACATGGCCCGGCGGTGAAACTCACCGTCGTCATGAGCGTCTTCAACGGCCAGCGTTTCGTCGAGCAGGCCGTACGCAGCGTACTGGAACAGACCTTCGCGGACTTCGATTTCGTGGCGGTCGACAACCGCTCGACCGATGCGACCTGGCGCATCCTGCAGCGCCTTGCGGACACCGACCGGCGGCTCAGGCTCGTGCGCAACGATCGAAACGGGACCTACGTCGAAGGGCGTACCCTGGGCATTGCGCGGGCGGAAACGGACTGGGTGGCATTGATGGACGCCGACGACGTCAGTCATCCCGACCGTCTCGCACGACAGACGGCCTTCATCCAGGCGCACGGCGACGGGCTCGGTGCGGTCGGGACCTGGGGCCGCTACATCGACGAGGATGGCAAGGTCGCCGGCTACATCCAGACCCCGCTGGCGACGATGGACGAGTTCCGCGCCCGGTACGAGCGGCGCGACTCTCTGGTCCTGCTCGATCCCTCGGCGGTACTCCACCGGGCCACCTTCGAGTCGGTGGGCGGCTATCGCGCGGATGCCGTGCCAGCCGCCGATCTCGATCTTTGGTATCGGATGGCCGAATCGGGACGCGCCGTATTGGCGGTTCCGGAAGCCTTGATGGACTACCGCGTCCATTCCGGTTCCGAGTCGGCCACCCGGACCATGCTGCAGCGCCGCAAAACCCATTTCGTGAACTACAACATGCGGCGCCGGAGAGACGGCGTCGACGAGATCGGGTGGCACGAATTCGAAACCCGCGTGTGGGCGCGACTCCCCTATCGCCTGCCGAGACTCCGCAGGGACCTGGGTTTCACCTACTTCAAGCGCGCGGCCATCCACTTCGGCTGCGGCAACTACGCGCGCTTCGGGGCCACCCTGCTTCTGGCGGGCGTCCTCAACCCGACACTCGTCGTCCGACGTCTGAGCGCACAGATCCGACTGCGCCGCAACCTCGGGGCCGCCGGGCTCGCCGCAACCCCTTGGCATCCACCGTGAGCGCACGATCGTCAGCGACCGTCGAAGCGCTGATCGACGCCCTCGAGCAGGCCGGCCGCGCCCCCACCATCGCGCGCAACTACGCGTCGTTCCCCCACATCGGGCGTGATCTGGACATCTTCCTGAGCGGCGGCGCGGGATGCGCACAGTCCGTTTTCGAGCAGGTCGCCGAACGACTGGAGTGGGATTTCCTTACCGTCTGTTCGCACTATCAGCATGTGCTGTGCTACCGATTCCACCACCTGGATCCTGCCGAGACGCTGCCTGTCGACGTAATCGGCGGATTGTTCCTGCGCGGACAGCCGCTGGCATCTGCGGACGCCCTGTGCGCGTCGCGGACCCCCGACGCGTCGAAGCGGTTCTGCCACATGGACGCCGTCGCCCAGAACGGCTGGCGGCTGCTGCAGATCGAGAGCTTGACGCGAGCCCTGGTGGTCGAACCGAACAAGATCGCGCGCTATCGGCGCCGAGTGCTCGAACACGGCGCTCGCCACGAAGGTACGCTCGCCTCGTGGGCGCTGCGCAACGACCTCCGGGGCATCGACGATGCCTTGGACGCCCTGAGGGCCGAGGAGTACCGGCGGTTCGCGCGTCTGGTTCGGCGGGCGAAACGCGGTTTCCTCGCTCGGCGGCTCATGGAGAATCCTAGCCGTACGACGCTACGCATATGCGGCCGCGGCATTGGCAGATTGCGCGAGGCGGTACTCGACCCCTGCGGACCGGTGCTGGTCCTGAACCGTCGCGGTCGCGACGGTTGGGAGCGCGTGCTCGACCGCCTCGTGGAGACCCGCTTCCTGAAGGGGTGGACGACATCGCGGCCGATGTTGCGGGAACGTGGCTGCGCAATGGTGTCGTTCGCGGTGCGGGGTCGACCGTTCGAGGACCGCGACGCCAGCTTCGATGCCCTTGCGCGGGCCGTCATCGAAAGGCATCGGTTGCTCTTCAGCCGCGCCGCCGTTTCGGGCACCCCCCTTGCAGGCGAACG
>JAGWBM010000058.1:1088-15319 GCA_021295895.1 Pseudomonadales bacterium | reverse complement strand
TGGCCCGCGTCGGTACCGCTGTCCAGCACCTCGAGGTCACGCTCCACTTCCGCGATCCGTGTGTCCCATCGCAACCGGGCCAGCGCGGCGAATCCTCCCACGACGAGACGGCGGCGCAACCGCTCGTCGTCCGCCAGGCGATGCAGCGCCGTCGCGAGTGCCCGCACCACCTCGGCCTCGTCGCCATCGGCCGCGACCGCGATGCCGCAGGTTTCGTCCACGATGGCACCCGGTCCCGCGATGTCCAGACACACCACGGGCAATCCGCTCGCGAACGCCTCCAGCACCACCATGCCTCCGGAGTCGCGCAGGCTCGGAAACAGCAGCAGGTCGTGGCTGCGGTAGACGGCGGCCAGTTCGCGGCGCAGCAGCGCCCCGCGCCAATGCACGCGCCCCGCGATGCCAAGGCGGGTCGCCGCGCGGGCGAGGCGCGCGCCGTCCGGTCCGGCACCCACGACCGTCAATTCGGCGCCGGGCGCGCTCGAAACGTAGGCAGCGAAGGCGGCCAGTGCCAGGTGGAGTCCTTTGAGTGGCACTAGGCGGCCCACGAACAGAACGCGCAAGGGGAGTTCGCGATCCCGTTCGCCGTCGCGGGGCGGCGCAAATACATCGTCCGCGTCGTCCCAGCCGACGGCGAGCCGCACGCGGGTCTTGTGGCGGTATCTGGCTGGAACCAGACGGAGCGTGGACGCCGTGTTTGAATAGATCGCCGTCGCTTGGCGAAGGGTCCGTCGAACGAGGGGATCGAAGAGGGACAGGCGGCTTGCGAAAGGCAGTAGACGTTCGTAGAGTCTGTAGCGCCAGTGTGCTGACGCCATGAGTTTCGGCGGACACCAGTCCCCGCCGGCGACCGGCCCGAACACGAACGGAATGCCGAGACCGCCGAGAAAACTCGGCTGCCGCATCGAGGCGAACGTGACATGATGCACGCGTTCGAACCCCACGCCGGCATGCAGCCGTTTCGCCCGGCGGTACGCGCACCATTGCCAGAGCAGGTAGTAGAGGTGAATCCCGCGCCGCGCCTTTTTCCACCACCCGATCCAGGCCGGCGGATCGCAGTACGCAAACGTGATCGGCAAGCCTCGGGTTGCGGACGCAGCGCCCTCGATCACGGGTCGGTTGTTGGCGCGGGTCAGCACCGTCACTCGATGACCCCGGCGAGCGAGCGCCAGCGCCCAACCCCAGCCGACGGCCGGCTCGGAGCCCTTGCCCGGTTCGCACGCATATGCGGAAAGCAGCACTTTCATCCGTGACCACCTTGCGCCTCGCCCGAGCTTCGCTTCACGCGTCTGCGCGGCGGTATACGCGGAACGCCACCGCGCCCGGTCCGGCGGTGCGGAGCGAACGTACTGCCTTGGAGACGTGATCGCAGTGCGTCCGTTCGTTCGATCCATGCTCGACCGCGCCGCCATGCAGCGTGCCACCGGTTGGGCCCTTGTGGACCAAGTGGCGGTCAGCGGTGGCAACTTCCTGACCGGGATAATGCTCGCCCGCGCACTCGGACTGGCGGAGTTTGGGACATTCACCCTTATGTGGATGGTCGCGCAGTTCGGCGGCAGCGTCCAGCATGCTTTGATCACCGCGCCGATGATGAGCATCGGACCCAAGCAGGCGAACCACGATGCGGCGGCCTACTACGGCGTGGTGCTCGCACAGCAGGTGGCGTTCTCGGCGCTCTCCTTCGGACTCGTCTTCTGGGGCACCCGCACCGCCTGCCCGTTCCTCGACGGGTGCGGGCCGTCGCTGTCCTGGCCGTTGGCGAGCGCGGTGGCGGCCATGCTGATGCAGGACTTCCTGCGCCGCTACTTCTTCGCACTCGGTCGCGGGGCGGCAGCCTTCGTCAACGATGCGCTCTGCTACCTGTCTCGGCTGGCGGCCCTGGCTATCGCCTTTCGGGCCGGTGCCACCAACGTCGAAGCGGTGCTGTGGATACATGCCGGCGCTTGCGCCGCAGCATTCTGCCTCGGCATCGTCGGCTTCGACAAGATCGTCTGGCGGGGGGCCGCGTTCGGACCGGTCACGCGAAGACACTGGACATCCGCACGCTGGCTGGCACCCTCCGCATTATTGCAATGGACGTCGGGCAACCTGTTCCTTCTGGCCGCCGGCGCCATGCTCGGCGTCGCTTCGCTGGGGGCGATCAGGGCAGCGCAGAACCTGTTCGGATTGACGCACATTCTGTTGCAGGGATTCGACAACGTCCTGCCCCGCTCCGCCGCGATCCGGCTCCGCGATGGCGGCACGCCTGCCCTGCGTGCCTACCTCGGGCGAGTCGGCCTCGCCTGCGTCGTGCTTGCGGCGGCGTTCGGCCTGGTGGCTGCGGCGTTCCCCGAGTTCTGGCTGCGGCTGTTCTACGGCGGCGAATTCGCATCCCACGGGTACTTGCTGCAGTGGTACGCGGCGGTCTACGTGCTCACGTTCGCCATCGTCCCGCTGCGCATCGGCCTGCGTGCCCTCGAGCATACGCGACCGCTGTTCTGGGCATACGTCGTAGCCACGGCCTTCACCGCCGTCGCGGTCGTGCCCCTGATCGACGCATTCGGCGCGAGCGGCGCGATGGCGGGCATTCTCGCAACCCAGGTCGCGATGCTCGCGATTCTCGCGAGATCGTTCGGCGGGCATGCCCGGCGCCGAGGCGTCCCGGGATCCCCGCGGCCGGGTCTCCTGGTCGCCTTTCTGGGTCCCGACGGGAGCGGCAAGAGCACGGTCATACGTCGCGTGGCCGAGCAGGTGTCCGGCGAGTTCGGTGGCGTCAGCATCCGGCACCTGCGGCCCCGGGCTGCGCCGGCGCGCGCCGGCACCCCCGTCCGCGAACCACACGCCCACCCGCCGTACGGCATGATCGCGTCCGCAGCGAAGGTCGGCTACTTCGCGCTGGACTACTGGCTCGGCCACTGGTCGACGATCGGCCCGTTGTTGGGGCGCGGCCATTTGGTCATCTTCGATCGCTATTTCCATGACATGCTCGTGGATCCCCTTCGCTATCGCTACGGAGGGCCCAGATGGCTCGTCCGGTGCGTGGCGCGGCTGGTACCGCAACCCGATCTCTGGGTGCTGCTCGATGCGTCCCCGGAGGTCTTGTGGGCGCGCAAGCCGGAGCTCGCGACGACGGAGAGCCGGCGCCAGCGTTGCCTCTATCAGACGCTGGCCGACCGGCTGCCGAACGCCGTGTGCATCGACGCGGAGCGCGCGCTCGAAGCCGTCGTGGACGACGTCATTCGACGAATCCACTCGCATGCCCTGGCCGAACACAGGCGCCACGGCGGCGGTTCGTCCAAAGGACCGACGGCGTGGTCGCCGGACCCACCGGACGCGACGGCAGATCACCGCCCGGCCATTGGAAGGACGCGTGGCCGCGGGTAACGCGCCTCGCGGCCCCGGCGGCCCCGCGACAACGCCCGGGCCCCTCGTCGCCTTCGGTCACGGCGCAACGCCCGACGCGCGTTTCCCGCAATGCGTTCTCGATGATCTCGAGGCAGCCGGGCTTGACCGGGCGGTTTCCGATGCCAGGAAATCCCGTTGGTCCAAGATCCTAGGGACCGTCCGCGACGCCGACGGTACCGCGTTCTGGCTGAAGGTCGCCACACACGCATACGGTCGCCGCCTGCTGCACCGGGAAGCGAGCGGCTACCGCGAGCTGGCACCGTTGTTGGCCCCGTACTTCCGCACGCCGCAGCTCTCGGTACTCCGCGATGACGACCAGGCAACGGCACTGCTGCTAACCGAGGTCGCCGGCAGGAGGTCCCGCGTCTGGCAGTTCCCGGAAAAGACAGTCGCCTTGCTGGCGGGCGCCGACACCGAGAGCGACTTCGGTCGGTGGGCGGGTCCGGTCATCGAGCCGCTGCCAAGCACGGTCCTGCGCGATCACCTCGCAAACGTCGCGCGGTCGTTCCCGTTCGACGAACCGCTGGTCCTCGGGCCCTCGCATGGCGACTTTTCCTCCTGGAATCTGCTCAACGGCAGGTCCGGACCGCCCGCGATCCTCGACTTCGAGTATTTCGCGCCGGAACGACCGTTGTTGTTCGACGACCTGCACTGGTTCGTCGGCTTCCTCGCCCGACGCGCGATCCGGGCGGGCATTGCCGCGCTGCCGGCAGCATTGGTCCGCGGCCTGCCGGAATTCCTGTGGAACGTCATACTCCGCCACCGCTACCGCCGCGAATGGCCGATGCTCGAGCGTCCCCGGGCTGTGCGCGTCTACCTTGCGGCATACCTCCTTGCGCAGAGCGCGCGCTACCTGGAGGAGCAGGGCATAGCCGACGCGGCAGCCTTGGTCGGTCATCGGGACTACCTGATGCGCGGGAAGTTGATCGGGTTGTTCGTGGACGCGCTTGGCGTGCTTGCCCGATGAATCCGGAACCGCCGGGGTCAGCAACGCTCCCGCCGAGCCCGCTCTACCGCAATTCCGGGAGCCTCGGAAGCCCCGAGGCCCGGGGTTTCCAGGAATCGGGAACACCGCTGCCACGCGTTTGTCGGGCCAACCGGAACCCCCGTTCATACAGGATGGGAACCGTACACATGCATCGCCGCATCGTTCACGAGAGGCCACGCGACAACAACCGAGCCACATGCTTTTCACGTAGCCGCATGTCATAGTTCGGACATACCGAGTCGATCCGGTCATCCCATGTTGCCGCCGACCGCACGAACACTGGCTGCCGCGGACGCCCGCCGAGGCGTCACTCGCTTCTTGGGATTCCTGGCCATACGAGCTCAGGACGGAGCCGCCATCTTCGGGATCCTCTGGGCGATGGTCGCCGCCTACGACGCCACCTGGAACAGCGACTACCTGATCGCAGCCGTTGCGGCCGTTGGGCTCTTTCTCGTATTCGCGGAAGGCGTCGGCGTCTACCGATGCGAGAATGTCGCGGTCTCGCCGCTACTGTTGTCTCCAGTGGCCAACGCATGGATGTGGACGGGGCTCGCACTCTTCGTCCTAGCATGGATGACCAAGACGACGAGCGACTATTCGCGCGTCGTGGTCGGCGTGTGGATGTTCGCCGCGCCCCTGGCGATGATGTCGATCCGCATCTGCCGGTACCGGCTGCGGCAGGGTCCGCGCGAGCGTGTGGTCGTCGTCGGAAGTCCTCAACAGGCCGAGGAGTTTGGGCGGATGGCCGCCTCGACCGCAGTGGCGCGCCTCGACGTGTTGGGATTCTTCGACGCCGAGGCCCGGTCGAAGCGCGCCAACGGCGCCGTCGACGGGGCGCCCCCCTTCCTGGGCAATCTGGACAGCCTGATTGCGCAGGCGCGGGCAAGGACATTCGATGCCGTCTACCTGGCGCTGCCAATGGCGGAAGAAGCCGCCATTCGTCACGTCGTCGAAGAACTTGCCGACACCACCGTGTCCGTCTACGTATTGCCCGATGCGGTGATCCGCGACTTGCTCAATTCCCGGTGGACCACGGTCGCCCGGCAGCCCGCCGTGGCCGTGTTCGAGTCGCCTCATCAGGGCGTCAATGGTGTCGCCAAACGGCTCGAGGATCTCGTGATCGGCGTCCTGGTGGTCATCGTCGCGGCGATCCCGATGCTCGTGATCGCCGCCGCGATCAAGGCCACGTCAAGGGGTCCGGTTATCTTCAATCAGCGGCGCTACGGTCTCGACGGGCGCGAGTTCCTCATCAGGAAGTTCAGCACGATGTCCGTCCATCAGGACGGCGACAGGATCCCGCAAGCCCGGGTTGGAGATCCGCGCGTGACTCCCCTCGGCCGTTTTCTCCGTCGCAGTTCGCTGGACGAATTGCCGCAGTTCTTCAACGTCCTGCGCGGGGACATGTCCGTCGTGGGACCGCGGCCCCATGCCGTCGCGCACAACGAGCATTTCCGGGATCGGATTCCCGGCTACATGCGGCGGCACAAGATCAGGCCCGGGATTACCGGATGGGCCCAGGTAAACGGTTGGCGGGGCGCGACGGATACCGTCGAGTTAATGGAGGGGCGCCTGCAGTGCGATCTCTGGTACCTGCGCAACTGGTCCATATGGCTCGACCTGGAGATTTTGTTGAGAACGCCGTGGGCGGCGTGGATAGCCCACCGCGCGAAGGCATTCTGAGCCGCATGCAGCCGGTTGCAGCGTTCGACCGTAGGGCACCCGAGTCGCCCGGGGATGGGCCATGAGCTTCCCTTACCATTCAGCCGTCGTCGTAGCCGGCGGAGGTGGCTTCATCGGCGGACACCTTGTTGGAGCGTTGCTGGCCCAGGGTCACCGCGTCCGTGCCGTCGACAGGAAGCCGACCCGCGATTGGTACCAGGTGCACGCCGACGCTGAAAACGTGGTTGCCGATCTAACGCGCATCGAGGCATGCATGACGGCCTGCCAAGGCATGCAAGCGTGCTACCAGCTTGCCGCCGACATGGGCGGAATGGGTTTCATCGAAAACAACAAGGCCCTGTGCATGCTCTCCGTACTCGTCAGCACACATATGCTCGTTGCCGCGAGAGAGCAGGGGCTCGACTCGATCTTCTACGCCTCCTCCGCCTGCGTCTACAACGCGGGCAAGCAGAGCAGCGAGGACGCGGCACCGCTCAAGGAGGCGGACGCGTATCCAGCGATGCCAGAGGACGGCTACGGCTGGGAGAAACTGTTCTCGGAACGCATGCACCGGCACTTCCGCGAGGATTTCGGCCTGCGCACCCGCGTCGCCCGGTACCACAACGTGTACGGCCCGCACGGCACCTGGCGGGGCGGCCGCGAAAAAGCGCCTGCCGCGATCTGCCGGAAGGTGATCCAGGCCAAGCGCTCGGGCGCGACGACCATCGAGATCTGGGGCGACGGTCGGCAGACACGGTCCTTCATGTACATCGACGACTGCGTCAAAGGCACCTTGGACATCATGCACTGCGACGTAGTCGAGCCGATCAACCTAGGTTCGGACGAGCTGATCACGATCAACGGTCTCGTCGACCTGGTCGAAGAGATCGCCGGCGTGCGCCTCCGGCGGGAGTATCGCCTCGATGCGCCCAAGGGCGTCAACGGACGCAACAGCGACAACAGAATGATTCTGGCGGAGCTCGGCTGGAAACCATCCATTCGCCTGTGCGACGGCATGGAACGCACCTACCGGTGGATCCACGACGAATACGCGCGAACGTACAGTTGACGGGCCAGGCCGGCGGGCCGTCGAGGATACGCCCTGAAGTCGCGAATGCCCCGCGCCGGCCCTCGGGCGAGTGGAACCACTTCGCTGTCGCCGTCCGGACGCCGTTGCGTCCAATCCGGCAGCCGTGACTCCCGAGCCGAGTGCGGAAGCCAACCGCGGAATTCCACGCGTGGACGTACTGGGCGTCGGCATAAGCGCTGTGAACCCGCGCACCGCCCTGGCCGAGGTAACGGGTTGGATGCGAATGGACCGGCGCAACTCGGCCCCGCGCAAGCGGCGCACTCCGAAGTACGTTTGCTTTACCGGTGTGCATGGCGTGATGGAATGCCAGGACGATCCCGACCTGCGTGCCATCCACAACTCGAGCGCCATGACCGCGCCCGACGGCATGCCCATGGTCTGGGCCTGCCGATGGGCCGGCTTCAAGGCCATAGAACGGGTTTCCGGGCCCGACCTGATGCCGCTGATCTGCGCTGCGGGCGTCGCTGCCGGCTGGCGCCATTATTTCTACGGCGGTGCGGCCGGCGTTGCCGATCTGCTCGCGGAAGCGCTGAGCGACAGGTTCCCGGGCATGCGCGTCGTGGGTACCCACACGCCGCCATTCCGTCCGCTCACCGATCGCGAAGAGGACCGGGTGACCGCCGCCATCAACGACGCGCGGCCCGACTGCGTATGGGTCGGGTTGAGCACTCCGAAGCAGGAACGCTGGATGGCCGACATGGCGCCTCGCCTCGACGTTGCCGCGTTGTTCGGCGTTGGCGCCGCATTCGACTTCCTGACGGGGCGACGTCGCCGTGCCCCAGTATGGATGCAGCGCACCGGCCTGGAATGGCTGCACCGGTCTGCTGCGGACCCCCTTCGCCTGGCGCCGCGGTACTTCCGCAACAACCCTCGCTTCGTCGCGCACGTGCTGCGCCGTCCCCCCAGGCGAATGGGGTGAATTGCTTACGGATAACGACCGGGAGTCGCCTCGCTTCCCGGCGACCCCGCCGACACCTGCCCACCGAAGCCCGGCGGTCTCGCCGGAACCGGGTCCCCTGCTGTGCATTCGCGCAGCCGCGCCGCGTGCCTCACCAGAATCAACACCGCAGCGGAGACTACCCCCACCGTCGCCGATAGCGACGGCGTGATCGTCGAATAGACGACCGCTTGAACCGCAACCATTGCGTAGGCTTGTCTGTGAGGTTCTCCGAACGGAGCGAGCAGGACGTCCCTTACGAGGACGACGTATAACGCCAAAACAAGCCCGCCTGCCAAGACCCCGCCGGCAACCATGGCGTTCAGGATCTCGTTGTGAGCCGTAGAAGGTTGGACCCATTCGTACAGATGCTGGCCGAGTTCCCTGGGACCGACGACGAACCCCTTGCCCCATAGCCAATTGTCGACGAGCGTCTTCACCGCCGCCTCCCAGATGAATGTGCGACTGTTCAAGGTCAGCAATTGACTGACCGATTGGCCGCGCGAAAGGAACTCGAGCAGGGCGCGACCGTCGTAGACGAGAAAGACCAGCGCCCCACAAAGAGCAACCAACGCCCAATGGTGTGCCCGCATTCTCGGGGTTCGCTGAAGTGCCACACCGATGATCACCGAGGCCAGGAAACCGATGTAGGCGCCGCGCGAATACGACAGGAACAAGCACCCCAACAGCACGACCGACCATGCCTTTCCAAGCCACGAACGCGACAGCGTCCAGAACAGAACGCATCCCATGCCGCAGGTCGCGCCGAAGCCGTTGGGGCCGTATATCCAGCCGCCCAATCTCCCGAACGGTTCCGCCGGTTCGACCGCCATGTCGGGTACGACGATAAACCCGATGAGCACGATGATGGGAGGTAGCGAGAGAGCCAGCATCAGAATCTTCGTCACATGGTCCTCGGCAGTCGCTCTCGAGGCGTACACGGTCGAGGGGGTTGCGGCGAAGATCGCAACCACAAGAAGGAACCACTCGCAAATCCGGTATACGGCGAGCAGAAGCGGAGTTCCGGAGACACTCGCCACCGTCGTGACCAGGAAATAGCCATAGATCGCGACGGCGAGCCGCAACCCGGCGAATGAATTCGCCGGTCGCGAGTGTCCTCGCAGCCTTTCCGCAAGATAGAACAAGACCAATGCGTAGCCGGCGAGCACGTAGAACGCTATTCGCGTCACGCTGCTCAGATTAAACAACCCCACGTCGCTCGTGGCCGCAGTACCGAACTTCAGCAGGCCGGGCGAGCCGACGGCGACCAGCACGAGAATGTAGATAAAGGGTGCGCGCATGGGGTGTCGGTCCGGGCCGACTTCTAGGGTGCCTGGCGGGTACGCGAGGCGACCAAGAGCGACCCCGACCGCTGTACGAAATGCAACCTGACCGCCAACACCAACGTCGCTCAAGGAGTCTAGCATGCCGATCACGGCTCGGATGCAAAACAGCGGTCTCGCGTCCGAGGCCCGATTGATCGACCCATCTCAACCCCGCCCCGGCGGGAGGGCTTGGTGGATGGTGGACTGCCGATACCATGCACACGCCTTGCACTGATAAGGTACGCCGAGCGCGCCGGGTTGGCGGCAACTACAAGGGCACGAATTCGCCCCATGAGGACTCTCGTCGTCCACAACAGCTACCAGCAACCGGGCGGGGAGGACGCTGCGGTCTCCATCGAGACGGCACTCCTTGAAGCGCATGGACACGAGACTCTTCGCCTGCACGCCGACAACGACTCCATCCAAGGCGCCTGGCGATCGCTGCGCACGGCCGTGCAGTGCGTCTATTCGGTCCCGGCACGCCGGGCCATGGCGAGCGCCATCTCCGACTTCCGACCGGATGTGGTCCATGTGCACAATTTCTTTCCGCTGCTAACCCCGTCGATCTACGACGCGTGCAGGGACGCGCACGTCCCGGTTGTGCAGACGCTGCACAACTACCGCATCGTCTGTGCCGCCGGCAACCTGCTGCGGGACGGGCGCGTGTGCGAACAGTGCCTGTCCAGAAGTGCCTACGGTGCCGTACGCCACCGGTGCTACCGGGATTCGGCGACAGCCACGCTACCCGTCGCCCACATGGTCGAAACCCACCGCCGCCGCGGGACCTGGCACCGCAAGGTGGATCTTTTCGTCGCGCTCAGCGAATTCGCCATGGCCAAGTTCGTGCAGGCGGGGTTGCCGAAGTCGCGCATCGCGGTGAAACCGAACGGGCTCGCGGCCGATCCACCCTGGCGTCCCTTGCACGGAGACGCCACGGCGGCGGTCTACGCGGGACGGCTGAGCGAGGAAAAGGGCATCGACACGCTCGTCGAAGCTTGGCGGGAACTCGCGGTACCCCTGCGCGTGCTGGGTTCCGGCCCGATGGCGCCGGCGCTTCGATCATTGCAAAATCCGCACGTGTCGGTGCTCGGGCATCGCCCGTCGAACGCCGTCGCGACGGAATTGGGCGAGGCGATGTTCGTCGTCATGCCGTCCATCTGCTACGAGAACCTCCCGCTCACCCTCATCGAGTCGTTCGCACACGCCCGGGCCGTGGTGGCGTCGCGGATCGGCTCGCTGGCCGAACGGGTCGAGCACGGGAGAACCGGACTGCTCTTCGAGCCGGGAGATGCGGTCGGACTGGCAAACACGGTTCGATGGGCGGCAGACCATCCGGACGAGATGCGGGCGATGGGCTTGCGGGCACGCGAAGTGTTCGAGCGCGAATACGCGCCAGAGGCGAACTACCGCCGTCTGATGGCGATCTACGAGCTTGCTACCGGACGGCGAAACTAGCCACGCCGGATGCCACACCGCCGCCATTCGCCGCATGGCCCGCCCCGGGCGGCGCCTCGCACGCGGCCGCTTCTTCGTGGCCCTGTAACCCCGCGAGGTGGGCCAGAAGGCGCGTCTTCCCGACCCGTCGCGCAATCGTCGCGGTGCGCAGCGGGTCGCGCCGCCAAGCTCCGCTTACGCTCTGGCCCGCGAATTCCCGGCGGGCTTCGTCGAGAAGGCACCAGCTGACGAGGCTTCCCTCGGCCGCGAGGAAAAGGCTGGACGGGGGCGGCAGCGCGCCGAAGCCGAACGCCAGACCGAGCGGCCGGGCGATGTCCCGAACCGCATCGTCCCCTAGCGATCCGCCGCGTTCCGCGTCCTGGATCGAAACGGCCCCGCCAGCGGACCGCGTTGACCCGTCCGCCGCGGCCAGACGGATCTGCACCAGGCGGAGCCAGCCGTGACGGCTCGCTGGAGCCAGCTTGAGGCCCTGCACGAGCGCCGCTTCCGCGTGGGCCAACTCGGCATTCCGCGCTGCCGCGGTAGCGTTGGATGCCAGGATCAGGCGAGCGAGGGCGACATCGGTGTACACGCGGCCCTGTTCGTGCCACGCCACCGACGCGTGTCCGGAATCGACGAAGCGGCGCAACGCCGACCCGTCCATCCGGATATCGGCGTTCGCGAGCGTCCCGATGTCCGCGGCGATCATCGGTACCGCAAGGATGGCGAGTCCCAGCCCGGAGACGATGGCGGCAGTTCCCATCGACAACCGCACGGCGATTGACCGCGGGCCGCCAGCCACGCTAACGCCCGTCAAAAGAATCGCTCACGAACCTTGACCACGTCGCCGGGAAGGATCAACGCGGTCGTGGGCAACTCGACCTCTCGCTTGGCCGCATCGCCGCCTCGGATGACAACCACCTTTTCCTTTCGCGCACGGTGCGTGAATCCGCCGCCCAGGGCAACCGCTTCGGTGACGGTCATGCCGATCACATACGGATACGATCCGGGATTGCGCACCTCGCCGAGGATGTAGAACGGGCGGTAGTTCAGCACCTCGATGCTCACCTGCGGATCGAGCAGGTAGTCGGGCTTGAAGGCTTCGACGATCTGCCGCTCCGCTTGCGAAATCGTCAGGCCCCCGAGACGGAGACTGCCAATCAGGGGTAGGGAAACGGTGCCCTGTTCACCGACGCCAAACTCGCCGGAAAGGTCCGCATGCCCGAACACGCTCAACCTCAGCCGGTCCCCCGATCCCAGGGTGAAGCGGGGGGATTCCTCGCCCGTCGCCGACCGTTGTTGCCGGTCAATTCCCTGATTGGGCGGATCCCCCGCCAAGTCGGAAAGACGGACCGTCGCCGCATCGCCCGCGCTGACGGCAACGGACGACACCAACCCGATGGCCGCAACCGCGCATCGGTTCATCGGGACGTATACGAGGCTACGCCAACCAAGGCTTGTTCTAGACAACAACCGGGTCAGGGCTGGAAACGGAATCTCAGGAAAGGATACGCCCGGTCGTATTCGTCCCACACGATGTTCGCCTTGCGCGTGTCGACCTGATAGCCCAGTCGCATCCGGAACCAACGATTGGGCCGCCAACCGGCCGCGACCCACCAGATGGACTTGTCATAGACCCGATCAATGCCCTGGTAGTCGTCTTCCTCAAACGTGTATGCCGCCGCGAGTAAGACGCTACGCGTCAGTTCGTGGGAGATATCGAATCGCGCCGAGCTGCGCACATAGCCCGATGCGCCCCGCAACGAGGATTCCTCGATGGTCCGTTCCATCGCGACGGACACGGTCGTCAGCAACGTCGGTCGCCACGAGAGCGAAACGCCGACCGTCGGCGCGTCGATCGGAGCTAGTCGCGCATCTTCATATCGTTGCTCGCGCCGACCCAGGGTCACTTCGATGTCGATGAGGCGCGTCGCATCGTGCGCCACGCCGATTTCCAGACCGTCTCCGGACGAGTCGCGGTCGTAGCCCTGGAGCGGGCGTTCGTAGCGGCGGGAGTCACGTGTTGCGCGCACGAAGATCTGGGTCCCGGGAGCGAACGCATAGCCGGCTTGCGCCGAGATCTCCGTCCGGGTCCGATCACGGTCGTCCAGGACGATGCGTTCCCCGGTCTCGTCACGGGTATTCTCGTAGGCGAAAACGTCCATGCGGCCGTTGACCTCCAAGCTGAAGTGACCGGCCTGCCGCGACAACCCGAGGTCCACCCCGTTGCGCGCGAAGCCCGAGGGTTCGGCGATGGAACGCGGCAGATTGGGGTCGCCGCGTTGCTCGTGCAGGTTCTCGCGGCGCACGCCGAACCGTAGCTGCGTACGTTGGCTTACGTCCAATCGCCCGCGCGCAATCGCGAAACTGTCCACCTTGTCCTCGGTTGAGGCGTTGTTGTACTCGTCCCAGTTCCCGCCAATGTCCACGTCGAGCGCGTGGTTGCGCCATTCGGACCCAATGCGAAGCCGGGGTTCCACCGAGAACACCGTGTCCGCGACGGCCTGCTCGGTGCGGTAGATGTTGTCATCGCGCCGAGTACCGAACTCGAGGCTCGGTAGGAACAAGAAACCACCGGCCCTGATTCCCGATGCCGGCGTCTCCTGGGCACCCGAGGGCAACGCGCAGAACCCTAGCGCGGCGGCCGCGGTCCACGCCGGCAGAAAACCCGGCCCCCGACGGGAACGACCTCGCCTCCGCGCCACACGATTACCCGTGCCCTGCATCGCTTGCTCGCTGATGGGCGACTCGGTCCGAACCATCCTCACCACGCCTTGGTGTCTTCGACTTCGCACGGAGCACACTCCCCTACCGCCACCACGTTGTTCCTCGCCGTCTCGACCTGTTTGGATCGAGTTGGGCCTACAGACCAACCGGACTCACCTGGTGTGGATTCTCCAACGTCGCAAGCACCTCCGGACGCTGAACGACGCTGCGCCCGACGCTCGTCGGCAATACCGCGAGCACGCTCGGGATCCGTATGGTCGGGTTGCCGGCCGCGACACCTTCGAGTATCGCGGCGATGGTTTGCGCCGATCCGTCCGACCGGACCACCGCCAACACCGCGATAGCGACGGCCAACGCTTGCGCCTCCGCGCCTTGCGCATGCGTCGCGACGATGCCGCGAATCGATGCGGCAAGCGCATCCGGGTCACCTGCATTCCCGGCGAGCGCTTCGACGATCTGGGCGTCCACTTCGACGGGGACGATGACCTCCTCCCCGTCTACGGTCACCGCTACGCTGCCGTCCGCACGATCGCTGACCGCCGATCTCTGCTGCGCGGCTTGTCCGGCATTCGCCAACGAGATGCCAAGGACGGCTACGGCGACCCGAGCGAAGTATAGGTGGATTGCTGGCTCGTGTTTCAAGGGTAGTCACCCCCATCTGGCAACCTTCGATCACATGACCGGTAC
>JAGWBM010000058.1:727-1058 GCA_021295895.1 Pseudomonadales bacterium | reverse complement strand
AACTTGCCGAGTTGCACGTTGGTGTAATCGTTCTACGGCGAGGGAGCATACACCTTGCCTGACCCACGCGCCACTCGCAGCCTTGTCCTGTCAAAGCAAAGTAGAGATGTCCCCTTCTCTCCGATTTAGAAGTGTCCCAAATTTGATTTCAGTGCATTGGCCTCGACTCGAACGGCCGGAGCGATGCGGATACCGGCTAGCCGACGGACCATCCGGGTTGCCGTTCAGAGGTCGCCAGCCGTCATCAACGAGTTCTTGGCGCAACCTTACCGCCTCAGCCGGCGGCCACCACCCCGTCCGGTTCCGGCTTGAACGGACGACGCCAGGGATG
>JAGWBM010000058.1:0-382 GCA_021295895.1 Pseudomonadales bacterium | reverse complement strand
GCCGTGCGTCAGGCATCCGGGTCGATGCCGAACGTGAGCAACCGCGCCTCGGTCGCTGAAACATGGCTTGATCCATTGGATCGCTAATCCCCCGACAGCACCGCCTCGACTTCCTGGAGCAGTATCTCGTTTCTCACGGGCTTCTGCAGCGCCCGGTTGGCGGCACCCGTCTCGGCGAAGCTCTCGACCAGTCCGGGACGTTGGTGCATGACGCCGCCGGACAGGGCGATTACGGCCAAGCGCGCAACAGCAGGTAGAGAACCGCCCTGATGCTACCCCGATCGTCGGCTACGCGCAGATCGCGCCCGGCGGGATGGGATCGCCTTCGCGAAAGTACCGCAGGGCTTTCGAGAGCGATTTATTGCGGCTGTGATAGTCCGTT
>JAGWBM010000159.1 GCA_021295895.1 Pseudomonadales bacterium | reverse complement strand
GTCAGATTCGTGAGATGACCGTCAGGCGGCCTTTGCGGCTCGCCGCTCCCAGAAATCCTCGAAGCGGCCACTGAGCTTGCAGCACCGCAGAGCGATAATGGCGTTGGCGCCGGCCACCGTCCAGTGCATGCCGGCACGCTTGAGCCGGGCGCCGATGGCGAGCTTGCATCCGGCCTCGACGACCCCCGACGACACGCAGAGACCCGCCGCGCGGAACTCCGGATAGCGCATCCGGTGGCGGTTGCGGGTCAGGTAGTCGATACACTGGCGGGCCTCCTCGCAAGTCTCACGGTGGGCGTGCAGCTCGGTCAGGATCGCATCGAGCCGCCCCGCGTCCAACTCGTCCCGCCGGGCCTTGCCCCAGCGGGCGGCGAGGTCGGTGCCGGCGCCGTAGATGGCTTTGGCCACGTCGCACAGATGGCCCTTGGCGTGGTAGATGTCGACGATTTCGATGGCGCCGGGGAACTGCTCGCCAGCCAGGTTCCAGATCCAGGGGGCGCCGTCGCCGATGACGACGAGACGCGACGCGCTGTCGAAGCCGCGCCGCTGCGCTTCGCGATACGCCCGTTGCGCGAACGGGGAGGGCAGCGGGTCGGTGGGGCGGCTGGCCGCGCTCTCGATGGCGGCGCTGTAGCTGACCGACCCCGGGTCGCGTTCCGGCAGGCCGTCGGCGCCGCGTGTTTCCGCCGTCCACACCGTGACGAGCTTGACCTCGCGGGTCTTGGCCGAGCCGTCGGGCTGCTTGCCGCGCCGCCCTTCCACCTCGGACTTGCGCACCGGCACGCCGGTGCCGTCCAGCCCCAGGTACAACGTCCGCGCCGCGCCGGGGGCGGGCTCGACCGCCGCGCGTTCGTCGGCCGCGACCTCGCGTCCCAGCGCTTCGGCGGTGCGCTCGACCTGTTTGGGGTCGACCGCCACGCCTGCCAGGGCTCCCATCCACTCGCTCGCTTCGACGAAGCTGACGCTCGTCGCCGTCAGTCCCACCAGCCGCGCGGTGGCGGGCGACAGCGACGTGTTGTGCAGGCCCAACGCCCGGTCGCGCGGACACACCCCGGCATGGCAGGCGGCGCAGCGATAGTAGGCGCGTTCGAGCGTCACCGCCCCCAGCACGGTCGTGAACGTCTTCCGGCGGCGGCCGGCGTAACCCGCCCTCTGCCCGCAGGCGCACGCCACCGCAGGACCCGCATGGTCGGTCAGGTCCGCATTCAGCCAGCGCTCCACCGCCCCGGCGGCGACGCCGAGCGCCTGCCGGCGGCCGGCCAGCTCGAGGGCCTCGAAGTCCAGACCGTCGGCCGGGCCCGCCCCCATCAGCGTATCGATTTCGGCCGCAACTTCGGCCGCGAACGCCTCCCCGAAGGACCGGGATTCTCCACACGCTGTGGGCCCTGCATCAGCCGGTCCGCCGCCCCCAGGGCCACCCGCCGCGCACTCATCTCGAAGGCCTCGAAGTCCAGACCGTCGGCCGGGCCCGCCCCCATCAGCGCTTCGACCTCCCGCTCGATGGCCGTCCGCACCGACTTCAGAGCCCCTTTTTTCGCCGCCGGACCAGCAGGCTGCGCCGCCGGGCCGGATGCCCGAGCCGCCCGCAGCCGGGCATCGCTCAGCGCACTGCTGACCTCCACAAGCTCCCGCGACAAGTCCTGGAAACGGCGATACGCCGCGATCTCCGCCCGCACCTCGGCTTCCGCAGACGCAGGAATGTTCCGCGACACCGTCTTCCCAGACCGCTTCCGCGTCAGCAGAAGCTGCGGATGGCCGGCGTCCCCGGGCTGCGCGCAATGACAGCTCGGCGTCCCGCAACGCCGAAACCGCCACCCCAACGAACCGGGACGCATCGCCCCAACCGACGACATCTGACTCACCAGCTCTGCGCAGCGTCGTTCCAGAACATCGATCTCTACATCGGGCATCGAGCGGAACCTCCTGCTGACGGCATCTCCTACCGCCAGTTATCGGCATTCCGCATTGCGCCCTACACCTGCCCTACACCCTTGCTGGCTGTCCTCCACATTCTTGACGTGCACCCGCATCCGGGGTGCAATGCCGCCCGGCACGCGCTACCATGTCGAGTGTCGGCATGCTGGCAGCTCGTGACGAGCCCCTG
>JAGWBM010000158.1 GCA_021295895.1 Pseudomonadales bacterium | reverse complement strand
GCGGGCCGGTACTCCGCCTTGTAGCGCATCTTGCGCAGTTCATCGATCCAATAGCCGAGATAGAGGTGCGGCAATCCCCGCCGCCGGCATTCGGCGATCTGTTGCAGGATGGTGAACACACCCAGGCTGCGACGGCCGAGTCCCGGATCGAAAAAGGTGTACACAGCCGCCAAGCCCTGGTCGAGCACGTCGGTCACGGCCGAAGCAACGAGCCTGCCCCGCCCGTCCCGGCAGTCCAAGGCGAGGGTTTCAATGCCATCCGACTTGGTGAAGCTGAGCAGGTCCGCATGGTTCGGCGGGTACATGCCGCCGTCAACGTGGCGACCCTCGATGTAGCGCCGATACAGGTCAAAGTGCTCGTCGGCCATGTCCCCCGCATCGACGAGCCCGACCATGAGATCGGCGTTGCGGGCGAGGATTCGCCGGAAACGCCGATTCGGTACGTGCCGGTCGACGACGACCCGCAGGGGCACGCAGGCATCGCAGCCATCGCAGCGCGGCCGGTAGATCATGCTGCCCGTGCGCCGGTATCCCGCTCTAGCCAGGTGAGAGTAGGCGGTTGGCTTCATGTCCCCCGGCGCGTCGATCACGATGGCTTGCGAGACCCGGTCCGGGAAGTACACGCAGGGTGTGGGACCGGCCACGAAGACATCGACGGGAATTTCGGCGTTATCGTCGTAGTGATTCATCGCACACCTGCGGCAATGACACTTCGCTGTTAGTGTCCCATTTGCGCGTCGCCTTGTCGTGCGTGCGTGACCTCGGGAGAGACCCATGGACCGTTTGAATTCCGTCATCGACTCGATCAACGCCTTCGCGTGGGGGCCGCCGATGCTCGGCATGCTGGGCGTGACCGGCGTGCTGCTAACCCTTGGCCTGGTGTTCATGCCCTGGCGAAAGATCGGGTATGGCTTCCGGCTCCTGTTCGACCGGTCCGATCCGGCCGGGTCGGGGGAGGTGAAACCGTTCAACGCACTGATGACGGCGCTCTCGGCAACGATCGGGACCGGAAACATCGCCGGCGTCGCCACCGCCATTGCACTGGGTGGCCCAGGCGCGATCTTCTACATGTGGCTGATCGCGCTGTTCGGCATGGCGACGAAGTACGCGGAGGCGGTGTGCGCCGTTGAGTACCGCGAGGTGGACAAGAACGGCAAACACGTCGGCGGGCCCATGTACTACCTGCGCAACGGCGTCGGTCAGTTCGCCCCCGAGCTTGGCAAGTGGCTGGGACTCGCGTTCGCGGTGTTCGGCGCCTTGGCGGCGTTCGGCATCGGCAACGCCGTCCAGGTCAACTCCATGGCGGCGGCGCTCGAAAACAGCTTCTCGGTACCCGACTGGGCCACCGGCGTCGTGGTCGCGACACTGGTGGGCGTCGTCATCATCGGCGGCATCCGGCGGATCGGCGAGGTCGCCGGCAGACTGGTGCCGGCCATGGTCGTGCTCTACGTCGGCGCCGCGCTGGTCATCATCCTCATCAACATCGTCGAGGTGCCGGCGGCGTTCGGTCTGATCTTCACCCATGCGTTCACGCCCGCCGCCGCAACCGGCGGATTCGCGGGTGCCGCGGTCGCTGCCGCCATCCGCTTCGGCGTCGCCCGGGGCGTGTTCTCCAACGAGTCGGGCCTTGGCTCCGCCGCCATCGCCCACGCCGCCGCGCAGACCAACAGCCCGGTGCGGCAGGGCATCATCGCGATGCTCGGTACGTTCATCGACACCCTGGTCGTGTGCACGATGACGGCACTCGTGATCCTGACGTCCGGCGCTTGGACGATGACCGGTGCCGACGGCGGCGGCTTGACGGGTGCGGTGCTGACCTCGACCGGCTTTCAGAGTTCGATCATCGGCGGCCAGTACATCGTCACCATCGCGCTCGCGGTCTTCGCGTTCACGACCATTCTCGGCTGGTCGTACTACGGCGAACGCTGTTGGCAGTACCTGTTCCGCGAAAAGAGCCTGTGGATCTACCGCAGCCTCTGGGTGCTCGCGGCCCTGGCGTTCGCGAACGTCAAGGTCGAGTTGGTGTGGAACCTGTCCGACACCTTGAACGGCCTGATGGCGATCCCGAACCTCGTCGGACTGGTGTTCAAGGTGACGCGGGAGTACTTCGATTCCCAGGGGCCAGGCCTATAGGAACGGCACGCCGTGGCAGGCAACGGGCGGGCGTCGTCCTGTCCGGCGGCAACGTCGACGCGAGGGTGTTTCGGGACGTGCTGGACGGTCGGATTCCACGACCGTGAACGGTCCCCGATGCTTGCTCAACCCGCCCTCGGACTGTATTGTGGCGCGGTTTTCGCGCTCCGCCTCCTTGAAGCCATTTCGCCGTGGAGGACGGGCAACGGTACGAGGCAGCGGTTGGCCGGAATCACAGGGAGGGGCTGGTGCCTGAATCGGAGTGGTGCGCGCCGCCCCGGACATCCAATTTTCGCATGCTCGACCATCGCGCATTTGCGCGCGCGAGCGATACCCACACCCCTTGGGCCGTGACGTTCGTGTCGGCCGTCTCTGAGCAATAGCGCCATGGCCCGCGTCAACATAGACGGCAAGGACTACGACCTGCCCGAAGGTCAGAATCTTCTCCACGCCTGCCTTTCCGAGCGTCTCGACCTCCCCTATTTCTGCTGGCATCCGGCGATGGGCTCGGTGGGTTCCTGCCGGCTATGCGCGGTGCTGCAGTACCGGGACGAGGCGGACACCCGGGGCCGTTTGCAGATGGCCTGCATGATGACCGTCGAGGATGGCTTGCGGATCGGCATCGGCGCTTCCGACGGTGAGGCATCGCGACCCGCCGCGTTCGCCGCGGACTTCCGCCGACAGGTTATCGAGTGGCTGATGGAGAACCATCCCCACGACTGCCCGGTGTGCGAGGAAGGCGGCGAATGCCATCTCCAGGATATGACGGTGATGGCCGGTCATTCCATGCGCCGCTACGCGGGTATGAAGCGCACGTGGGAAAACCAGTACCTCGGGCCGTTCGTCGGCCACGAGATGAACCGCTGCATCACCTGCTACCGGTGCGTGCGCTACTACCGCGACTACGCCGGCGGCACCGATCTCGATGCCTTCGGCTCCCGGGCGCGGATGTTCTTCGGACGCGCCGAGGACGGCGTGCTGGAGAGCGAGTTCGCCGGCAACCTCGTGGAGGTCTGTCCCACCGGGGTGTTCACCGACAAGCCGTTTTCGAAGGTCTATACGCGCAAATGGGATCTGCAGTCGGCACCGTCCATCTGTCCGCACTGCTCGGTGGGCTGCAACACGTTTCCCGCCGAGCGCTACGGCGTCCTGAAGCGCGTCCACAACCGCTACCACGGCGAGGTCAACGGCTACTTCCTGTGCGACCGCGGGCGCTACGGCTCGCATTTCGTCAACCACGACAAGCGCATACGACAAGCTGGCGTCCGCGCCGACGACGGCGTGTTCGAGGCCCCGGGCCGCGACACCGCGTTGGCGGCGGTAGTGGAACGGGTTCACGGTGCGGACGTCATCGGAATCGGCTCGCCGCGGGCGCCGATGGGGGCCAACTTCGCGCTCAGGGAACTCGTCGGCGCCGACAACTTCTGCACCGGCATGGCCGACGACGAAGCGGCGACCATGGCCGCGATGCTCGACGCCTATCGCGGCGGCGGGTTCCGAATCCCCTCGCTCACCGACATCGAGAACGCCGACGCCGTGTTGATTCTCGGCGAGGATATATCGAACACGGCAGCACGAATGGCACTCGCCGTCCGCCAAGCGGCACACGGCGTGGCCTTCGAAATGGCGAAGGCGGCGGACATCCCGGATTGGCAGGATGCCGGCGTGCGGGGCCATGCGCAGCACGCCAAGAGCCCGCTGTTCATCGCATCCGTGGCTTCAACGCGCATAGACGATCTCGCCGCGGCAACCCGGCACGGGGATGCCCTCGATCTCGCCCGCATGGGATTCGGCGTCGCCCACGCCATCGATTCCGATTATCCGCCCGGTACGCTGGATGCCTTCGTTACCGCTGCGGCGGAAGCGCTCTCAGCCGCCGAACGCCCGCTCGTCATCGCCGGCAGCGAGGCCCGCGAGCCGGCCCTGGTGCAAGCGGCGACCAATGTCGCCCTGGCGCTCGGTGCCAAGGGCAAGGACGCCATGCTGGCCTTGACCGCCTCGGAATCGAACAGCTACGGCGTGGCGCTGCTCGGCGGCTC
>JAGWBM010000157.1:2268-4100 GCA_021295895.1 Pseudomonadales bacterium | reverse complement strand
GACCGTTCCGGCGACCGAGTTCGCAGGCTTCAACGCGACGACGGTGTCGTCTTCCCACTGTGCCGTGCCGGCAATGGCGCCGACTTCGTGGAACGTGCCCGGGTCTTCTAGGAGCCCGATACGCTCGCGAACCGTCAGGCGGCCCCGTGAGTGGTGAAAGGCGACGCTGTCCGCGCCGCCCATCTCCTTCGTGAACTCGGCCTGCTCGCGGAGTTCGTCGACCTCCTTCTCCCAGCTCATGAGGTTGCCCTTGGGGTTAGGCCGCGTCATCCTCCGTGAACCCGTTCAGCCGCTCGGTGGCTTCGAGGAAATCTTCCATGAAGTCGTAGACCACCTGGCGTGCCGACTGCACCTGGTTCATGAGCCCCACGGCCTGGCCGACGAAATAGGTCGTCAGCTGCTTGGCGCCGGGGTGGCCGGTCTCGGCGAGACGTGCGATCTTGCCGAGGGCGGGCTCGCTGATGAGTTGCTGCAGGGGCATGGGCAACGGGTCCGGTGCCTCCTCGGCATGCCACGCGTCGGTCCACGCCGAACGCAGTTGGCGCGTGTACTTGCCGGTACGGCTTCGGGAGCGAACCGTCTGCCGGGAGTTGGCGGCCAGGAACTTCTCCTTGACCGCAGGCGCGGTCTCGGCTTCCGCCGTTGTGAGCCAAACCGAGCCGGTCCAGGCGCCGTGGGCGCCCATGGCCATGACCGCCGCCATTTGCCGTCCCGTGGCGATGCCGCCAGCCGCGAGGATCGGGATCTCGCCGTACGGCTTGGTCGCCTCGATAACCTCGGGGATCAACACCAGTGTCGACACCTCGCCGCAGTGGCCGCCGGCTTCGGTGCCCGATACGACCAGGATGTCGGTACCGGCTTCGGCGTGCTTGATGGCGTGCTCCCGGGCACCGCATAGCGCGGCGACCGGTACCCCCTCGCGCTTGCCGCGCTCGAGCATGAACGGCGGGGGTACCCCCAACGCATTGGCGACCAGCTTGATGGGATGGGCGAAGGCCGCATCGAGCACGATGGACGCACCTTTCTCGCGCATGTTGTCGCCGACGCCCCCCCGGGGTTGTTCGACGTAGAGGTCGTCGGTGGAGATGTCGTACTGCGCGAGCAGATTGCGCACGTATTCCTTGTGCTCCGGCGGAATCCGGGCGCGGATTTCCTCCGCCGCCAGGGCTTCCTCCTTGCTGTCGAGGCTGGTCGGCACGAGCAAGTCGATGCCGTAGGGCTTGCCCTTGACCTGGTCGTCGATCCAGGACAACTCGACGTCGAGCGTCTCCGGCGAGTGGCCGACGGCGCCGAGCACGCCGAACCCGCCGGCGTTGCTGACCGCCGCGACGACATCGCGGCAGTGGCTGAAAGCCACGAGCGGGAACTCGCAGCCGAGCATGTCACAAATGGGTGACTTCACGATTCTTCCCCCCAAGGAAATGCATTGTTGTGTTTATTATGCCGAATAACCGGACGCGTCCGCTTGGCGCGTGGAGACGCTGCGCAGTGCACCCACTCGAAACCGACAAGCCCTTGATCGTCTACATGGACTTCAAGAGCCCGTATGCCTACTTGGCCAAGGATCCCACCTGGCAACTGGAGGTCGACTTCGGCATCGCCATCGACTGGCGACCGTTGTCGCTCAACATCCCGAGTTTCCTGGGTTCGGCCAGGGTGAACGACACGGGCAAGGTGGTCGAAGCGAACCGCACACCGCGCCAATGGGAGGGTGTGCGCTACGCCTACATGGATGCCAAGCGCTACGCCCGGTTGAAGGACATCCTGATCTACGGCCCGCGGAAAATCTGGGACTCGTCGCTGGCTGGGATCGGGATGCTGTGGACCCAGCG
>JAGWBM010000157.1:0-2189 GCA_021295895.1 Pseudomonadales bacterium | reverse complement strand
GCGGAGGCGGGGGGCGATGCCGACGGCTATCTCGGATACGTCGCGGGCGATGGCCGCGCCGAGCATGACGCCCTGCAGGCGCAACTGCACGGTGCCGGAATCTTCGGGGTCCCGACCTACGTGATCGATGGAGAGATCTTCTTCGGGCGCGAACACCTGCCGGCGATCCGCTGGCTGCTCGGCGGGCGGCAGGGACCTGCCCCGGATGTGGCCTACGACCGGTTCGAGACGCCGTGATCGGCTTCGCGTTCGACTACACGAGCACCGCGTCGTTGTTGGCGTTCAAGCCGACCTGCGCCCTGGCGGACGAGTTGGATGTCGCCGTCGAGTGGCTGCCCGTGCCGGGCGACGCCCGCCCGGCCGCGGTTGCTGCCAAGGCGGGCGACGAGTCCGTTTCCGAGCGGCATAGCCGCGTTCGCGCGGAATACGTTGCGATGGACGTGGCCCGCTACGCCCGATGGCAGGGCATCGAGATCAACCGCGATGCCGCAGGCGTCGACTCGGCCCTGGCCTGTGCCGGTGGGTTGTGGGCAGATCGGCATGGCGTTGCACGGGCTTACCACCAACATGTGCTCACCGAGTTCTGGGCGGATCGCCTGGATATCGAAGACGGCGCTTCGATCAACTTCGTGCTGGATGAACTCGGCGCACCGGGGTTCGATGCTCAAGACTTCGGGGCATCGTTGTTCGCGCACAAGGCGGCCGTCGAAGATCGAGGCGTGCACACGTTGCCGACGTACCTTGTCGAGGATCAGGTTTTTGTGGGTCGGGCGCACCTGCCGATGATCCGCTGGCTGTTGCGGGGCCGGGACGGACCCGGACCATTGTAGTGAACTGGCACCGCTTTCGTAGCAAAGACGTCTTAGGGGCGACCCTATCGCACCCGCCAAGACGCGCGGTCGCGTGCTGGGATTCCGCACGGCTTTGGACACCGGTACGAGAATGCGGCAGCATTCTCGATCGCGCCCGAAGGGCGCGCCGGGACGGGACGAGCCCGTCCCCTACGGGTCGCAGCCGTCTTGTCGTCAAGGCATGCGCGGCGCTGGTGCCGTGGCTTCTGGGGTTCGGTTCCACCCACGCCGGCGGCGAGCCAAGCCACGGTTTCGCGTACTTCGGCAACCTGAAGTACCCGAAGGACATGGCCCACTTCGACTACGCCAACCCGGATGCGCCGAAGGGCGGTGTGGTCAGGATGCCCGGCGTCGGAACGTTCAACAACCTGAACCCCTACGTCGACAAGGGAATCCTCTCCTACTACATGGATCCCCGTATCGCTTCGGCGATCTGCGATCCGTTGATGAAGGCTTCGCAAGACGAATTGGCTTCGTACTACGGCGTCCTCGCCGAGAGCGTGGAGGTCGCCGACGACTACAGTTGGGTCACGTACACGCTTCGCGAGAACGCGTACTGGCACGATGGCCAACCGGTGACCCTTGACGATGTGCTGTGGACCTTCGAGAAGTTGAAGACCGAGGCTTCCATGAGCTGGCGGAGCGGCTACCGGGACTTTGCCGCGCTTGAACGGGTGGGGCCGCGATCATTCAAATTCGTGTTTGGCGAGGATGCCGAGAAGACCCCGCAACTCGTCATCCAGACGACCGGGTTCACACCGCTTCCCAGGCACTATTGGGAGAATCGGGATCTGACGGCGACCACCCTGGAGCCGCCGTTGTGCAACAGCGCCTATCGGATCGGCAAGGTGGACCCGGGCCACAAGCTCGTCCTTGAAAGGGTCGAGGACTATTGGGCCAAGGATCTCAACATCTCCGTCGGCCACTACAATCTCGACCGCATCGAGGTCATCTATTTCTTCGACGAGAACGTCATGCTCCAGGCGATGCGGGCGGGCGTCTTCGACTACTACCGGGATCAGAACGAGGCCACGTTCGCGACGGCCTACGACTTCGACGGCCTTCGCGAGGGAGTCTTCCTCAAAGAGGTCTACACCATGGGCACGTCCTACGGCATGCACTACGGGGTCGTACTCAACACGCGACGCGAGTTGTTCAAGGACATCCGTGTGCGCGAGGCGTTGACGCTCGCCTACAACTTCGAGTGGGCGAACCGCGTCTACTGGCACGAGGGCATGGATCGCAACAACAGCTACTTCATGCGCTCCGGCATGCAGGCCAAGGGGTTGCCGAGCGAAGCGGAAGTCGAACTCCTCGCGCCGTTTCGGGACCAGGTTC
>JAGWBM010000156.1 GCA_021295895.1 Pseudomonadales bacterium | reverse complement strand
GCTGACCGGTTTCGCGCTTCTACCCCTCGCAATCATCGACCCGGGACCACCGAAGTGGGGAGATTTGGCGGTGTCCGTACCGATTCTCGCGGTAGCAGCCGTCCTGTATCTCGCCACCCGCACCCTCCTCGAGAACGCAGCAACCATGCGCCCGCTGAGCGAGGCACCACGGTGACCGCCCCATTGGTGCTCGACATCGTGCTTTGGACCCTCGTCGGCCTCCTCTCGATCGCCGTGCTCGCGCTGGCGCGCCAAGTGGGCGTGCTGAACCAGCGCGTGTCACCTGCCGGCGCCCTGACGCCAACCGCTGGACCGAAGATCGGTGAACTCACCGAGGTCCTCGAGACCGATGACCTAGACGGCGCGCGTCAACGCATCGGCGGTCCGACGTCCGAACGAACCACCCTCGTGTTGTTCATTTCGCCGACCTGCCCCGTCTGCAAGGCCCTGCTGCCCGCCGCAAGATCCCTGGCTTCCTCGGAACACCTGCGGCTCGTCTTCGCCAGCGATGGCTTCGACCCGGCCCGGCACCGGGCGTTTACGGAAGACGTCGGGATTCGGCGCTACCCCTACGTGATCTCCCAGGAGCTTGGCCTTCGCTACGGCGTGAGCCGGCTGCCGTTCGCCGTATTGATCGGTGCCGATGGCGTGCTGCTCGGACGCGGTCTGGTGAACACCCGGGAGCATCTCGAGAGCTTGGTGGAGTCCTGGCGCAGCGGCATCGCCACGTTGCAGGACTTCGTTCAGTCGGCAGACACCCACGAGATCACGGACGCAACAACGAAGGAGGTTTCATGAGAAGCACGGATCGTGGGGCCGCCCTCGCCCGGTGGTTCGATGCGGTGACGCGACGCACCACCACGGGTCTCGCCGAGCGTACCTCTCGCCGCGGGTTCATCGGCCGTGCCGGCGCCCTGCTCGCCGGGTCTGGTGCGCTGCCTCTGCTGCCCGTGGCCCGCGCCTTCGGCGCCGAGGAGGCCGACACTGAAGTCGAAGAGGTTGGCGGGGACGGCGTCGAACACCTAAGCGAGTTCGGCGATCCCAAATCCTGCGACTACTGGCGCTACTGCGCGTTGGGCGGAACGCTCTGTGCCTGCTGCGGGGGTGGTCCGAGCAAATGCCCGCCCGGTGCCCAGCCGTCGCCGGTCACCTGGATCGGCACCTGCCGCAACCCCGTGGACGGCAAGCAGTACCTCATCTCCTACAACGACTGTTGCGGCAAGGAAGTCTGTCCGCGCTGCTTCTGCCATCGTACCGAAGGCGCGAAGCCGGTCTACTTCCCGAGCAAAAGCAGCAACGTGCTGTGGTGCTTCGGCGTCGACAGCAACGCCTACCACTGCACCCTCGCCACGGTGATCGGCGAGGCACCGGACGAGGCACCCACGGCGAAGACCGAGGCGTCGACTGCCGACCAATGAGGGCCAACACCACAGGGTCTAGGTTCGTATCGCCGGTAGCCGGCCTAGTCATCATCCTCGTGGCGTGCGCCGCCCCGTACGCGGCCCCGGGGCGCATCGACGACGACGCGGCAGCCCGCTTCGACTACCTCCTGCACTGCTCGGGTTGCCATCGCACGGACGGCACCGGATCGGCCCCCGACGTCCCGTCCCTGCGCGGGCCGGTGGGATCGCTGGTGGGAACTCCCGAGGGCCGTGAGTACATCGCCCGGGTGCCCGAGGTCGCCCAGTCGCCCCTAGACGACGAGGATCTCGCAAGACTCTTGAATTGGATGCTGCGGGAGTTCAACAACGACACGCTCCCGGCCCGCTTTCGCCCCTTGGACGACGACGAGGTGGGAGCAGCCCGGGCGCGAATCCTCACCGACCCGATCCGCGCCCGAGCGGAGATCGTCGGTGACTACCCGGGCAAATCGTCAGCGAGTCCGGGGCCGGCCAATCCGCCCCGACGCGATCCCAACTGAGCGCTTGCCCAAGATAACCAGCGTGGAGACCGCAGACCACAATCGCCCGGGGTGCTTGTTGACGCGCCCGATTTGGACCCAGATAATCGCGCGCCTTCGCTGCACCCCCGAAACGATTCACTCGGCGAACCTTTCGAGCCTAGTGGCCGCCCTGTCTCGTAGGTTCAAGCCGACTTGGATGGCCCCATGCGGATCCCTCGTACATCATGCGCGCTTGCCGCGTTCCTGCTGTGCACGGCCCATGCATCGGAGCCGCCCGACCGCCGGCACGGCCACGCGACGCACCTTGA
>JAGWBM010000057.1:19920-20501 GCA_021295895.1 Pseudomonadales bacterium | reverse complement strand
ACGGAACCCTCGACCAACGTAGACTGGACCGATCTCCTCAACCAGACGCTGCGCGAGGCGCGCGAGGAGGTGGAAAGGGACGTACCCCAACTCGAAGACGCTGAGGCGCGGGCCGAGGCGTGGGGTCGCCTCGGCATGCTCTACCACGCGCAGTCACTGCACGACGAAGCCGAGGAGGCATACCGGGAAGCGCTACGGCATGCGCCGGCCGTGCCGTGGCACTACCTTCTCGGGGTTGTGCTCGGCGAGCGCGGGGAAATCGGTCCCGCTATCGAGCAATACGAGAATGCCATCGCACTCGCGGTGGATGGGCACGGCCTGTCGTCCTACCGAATGGGTCTGGCGCACCTGGTCGGGGGCGACCACGTCGCGGCCGCCGAGGCACTCGACGCCGCTCGGGCCGCGATGCCGGAGTCGGCGGCCGTCATCGCGGCCCAGGCGGATGCCGCCATGGCCGCCCGGGAATGGCTCACGGCGAGAATCTTGCTCGAGCGCGCTCTCACGATCGAGCCGAACGCCGGCCGGGTGGCCTACAAACTCGGCCAGGTCCACCGCCGTCTGGGCAATCTCGACAAGGCTCG
>JAGWBM010000057.1:0-19666 GCA_021295895.1 Pseudomonadales bacterium | reverse complement strand
ACGGTCGGCGAGGGGTTGGTACCTCATCGCCTATCTGCAACGGGACTCGGCCGACCCGGCCGACGCGCTCCAGGCGACCGACCGGTCACTGGCACTTGATAGCGACACGACGACCCGCGCCCTTCGGGCAGCGCTGCGGATGCGTGCCAAGCGATTTGCCGGAGCCGCCGAGGACTACGCCGTACTCGCCGACTCACTGCCGGAGGATGCCTACGTGCACTACTGGCTGGGGATGGCCAGGCTTGCCGCCGGCAACTGCCCCGCCGCGCGTCCCCCGCTTTCCAGGGCGGTCCGGCTACAACCGACTTGGGGCCAAGCGCATATCGCCCAAACCCGCGCCGATGCGTCCTGCGGCGATGGGGATGCGCGACGATCGGCTCGCCAGCGGGCCCTGCAACTGCTGGCTGCCAGCGACAACGCCGACACTCGGGTCACTGTCGCGATCACGGAACTCGGCGTCGGTAGCGCCGACGCCGCCCGCGATGCGATCGCAGACGTTGGCGAGGAAACCGACACGTCATGGCTTGACGACGCGTTCGGACGAAACGCGCCCCCGACCGTGCCGTTTCCGCCGGATTCGGATCGTTGGCTTCCCGTGGAAGTCCGGCGTTAGGGGCCGCCCACTCCCGGCGAGGGTAGTCCTCGCCCGCGTTCACGCGTCGAACCGCGTCGGTTCGGCGCGGGCCGCCACAAGGGCAGCCCCTACGTTACCGCTATTTCGGTGCGGTATTCGCCTGGATAAAGCCCGCGAGAGCCTTGAATCCCTGGCGCCGCTCGTCGTCGGTGAGCCAGTTGTCGGTTCGGTCATTGTCGAGGATGACAAGCTCGTGCGGCAGGTCGCCGGCGCGAAGCTCCCGAACTAGGTCCATGACCTGTTCACCGATGTTGTTCCGGAATTGCTGGCCCTCGAGAAGCATCACCGGCATGCGCAGTTCGCGCGCCCGCCAGCGTGGCGAGATCTCCTTGAACCGGTCCTCGCTGACGGTTGGACCGACGGTCGTGGTCTCCCACCGTTCCCGGCCGCCCCGCTGTGGCAGGAACTTCCAGATGGCCACCATGTCGTACATCCCCGCGATTCCCGCCGCACACCGGTAGAGGCGTCGGTGGTCGAGCGCCGACAGCATCGCGACATACGCCCCCCACCGCCTGCCGACGATGCACACACGGTCCGGATCGGCAACGCCCTGACGCGCCAGGAGACGGATGCCCGCGGCGATATCGTCGAGGATGTAGTTGCCCCACTCGCCGAAACCGGCCTTCGAGTGGGCCACGCCAAAGCCCATCTTGCCCCGGTGGTTCACGGTCAACACACCGATGCCGAGGCTCGCAAAGAACTGTGCCTCCGCGTCGTAGCCCCAGGTCGCGGGCATCCCCCCGGTCAGGTGGTCGTGAACCCAAACGATGAACGGCATGTCCTTGGTGGCACCCTTGGGCAACGTCACGTACGCCGGAATCCGCCTGTCGTCAGGTCCCGGGAACTCCAGCGGGTGGCGCTCGCCGAGATCGTAGTTGCCGACCGCCGCGTTTCGGTCGAACAGTTTCTTGAGCTTGTTGCCGTCGGTATCGAACAGGTAGTACGTCCCCGGGTTGGCGTCGCCCGACACGGTGGCAATGGCCTTCGAATTGTCCCGTGCGAAGGTCAGGTCGACGTTCTGCGGTTTGAACTGATTGCGGACCAGATTGTGGATCTGCGCCGCGATGTGCTTCGGCTGTGGATAGAACCACTGCGGAAAATGATCGTCGTAGCGAACGGCGTAGAGTTCCTGCTTGCCGTCGAGGTAGTAGGAATGCACGTCGGTTCGTGCCGGGCGGAACACGTTGGTGATCTCCCCGGTCGTGAGATCGATATAGCTGAGCGCCCCGATGTCACCCGTGATCGTTTCGAGCAGGTAGACCGTACCCTCCTCGGGTCCCTTGCCGATGATGGCCACGCTGGCATCGTCGAACGGACCTTCGTACGCGGTCTTCCACTCGGCATCGCCGCTCGCGCGGTAGATCAGGAACGACCGGGGGTTGAACGTCACCCCCCTGGCCTCGGGTTTGCCGTAAGCAACGAGCACGTTGCCGTCGTCGTCCGTGTGGACATCCACCACGTTGCCGTCGATGCGTTCCAGCGAGGTGTACGACTCGCGAAGCATGTCGTAGCGGAATACTTCCGAGACCGTCTCGCGCTTCACGATCACCCGGGCGTCGAACGAGCCGGGGAACACGAGATGGCGTAGGCGAACGGGATAGCCGCCGAAGCGACCCCGCAACTCGCCGTCCTCCCGACCCACGGTGTGTTCTTCGCGCACGAACAATTGATCCGCCTTGTTGTTCGTGATGTCGAAGCGATGGAATCGACCGATATTGGGAAACTCCTGCCAATACGGGTCACCCATCCTCGACCGCAGGATCAACGTCTTGTTGTCGATCCAGCCATGGTCGAAGACGTTGACGTCCTCCTTGAACAGGAACGACGCCACGATGTCGCCGTTGTCGACGCGGATCACGTCCACGGTCTCCACGCCGTCTTCCTTCATTCGCTGCAAGGCAAAATGCTGGCCGTCGGGTGACAGGACCGGACTTTCGTTTGGCGCCTGGCCGAAGAACGCGGCGACGTGGGCGTCGTCCACCTCCCCGAGCGCCGAAACACACAATAGACTCGCAAAGCCGCCCATGAGGACGGCAAGTGTCGTACGCCTCATGATTCCCCTCCCTCTCAATTGCAATGTCGACTGCCTTCGAGGCTCCACATTCAGCATAACGCCACGGCGTTACGGTGCAAAGGGCACCGCTCAGACACACGGTTACGGCGTGCCACTACCTTGGACGATGTCGTAGGTACGACCTGCTTCGAAGTCTCCGTACGACTCGGTCTCGCCGGTGGCCCATCGGACGGTCACCTCACTGACGCTGGTCTCGCCGGCCAAGCCGAAATGGACCCGCGGATCGCTTGATGCCACGTAGCTGCCTTCCGGCGCCACGCGTCGGTGTTGTCGCCGGGTACCGACATTCGCCGATACGGTGGCGCCGTGGGCATCGCGGCCCGTCGTCGTGCGAACGTGGAAGCGAATCCAATTGCCGCGATTCGAGACGCGGTTCATCAGCAGATACGGTGTAGCGTCGCGATTGCCGACGACCAGGTCCAATCCGCCATCGTCGTCGACGTCGCCCACGGCGAGACCGCGGCTGGTGTGGATCAGGGTCTCCGCGGTGCCGCCCGCCGGCAGCACTTCCGCGAAGCGACCGTCCGACGTGCCCCGCAGGAGCGTGTTGGGTTCCGCGAACTCGTCCCCCTCGTGCTCGGTCTCACTCGGTGCCACACCGCCGTTGGCTTCGTAGAGGTCGAGCCGGCCGTCGTTGTCGAAATCGGCCAGCACAACGCCGAAACGGGTATAGCGACGGCTTGTCGTCGCCAGGCCGACGGCTTCCGTGGCATCGGCGAACCACGCGCCCTCGTTGCGATAGAAGGAGTCGGTCTGCTCTGCAAGGTTCACGACCAGGAGGTCCGTGTCGCCGTCGTCGTCCGCATCCGCTGCGGCCACACCCATGCCCGATTTCGCCAGCCCATGGGAGTCTACGGCGACCCCTCGATAGGCCGCCTCGTCCACGAAGCGCAGACCCCCACGATTCAGCCAAAGCTGGTTTACCATCATGTCGTTCGCGACGAACACATCCGTCAACCCGTCGCCGTCGAAGTCGGCGCTCGAAATGCCTAAACCCGTCCCGAAGGCCGCATTCAATCCGGACTCGGCGCTTGAATCCGTAAACGTCCCGTCGCCATTGTTGCGGTACAACCGGTCGCGCATCGGCGCGCTGTAGTTCGTTGGCGGGCAATAGGTGAGGACGCCCGCGATGAAGCAGTCGCGTTCCACCGCGAAATCCCAGTGGATGTAGTTGACGACGAACAAGTCGAGATCATCGTCGGCATCGAGATCCGCGAAGGTCGCCGCCGTGCTGTACCCCGGGTCTCCCACCCCCGAAGCCTGGGTCACATCTTCGAAATTGCCGAGGCCATCGTTGCGCAGCAGAACATTCGGCCCGTAGTTGGTCACGTAAAGGTCCACGTCGCCATCGTTGTCGTAGTCCCCGGCGGCCACACCGAGACCGTAACCCCGATCGTCGGCGCCATGCCCACCTTGGGCCCGTACGAAGGTCCCCGCGTAGTTCAAGTAGAGGCGGTTCGACCGGTCGACCGTGCCCGACTCGTCGTCCGGATACAAGCTGCCGCTTTGCACAAGGTAGATGTCCAAATCCTCGTCACCGTCGACATCGACCAAGGCAACACCCCCGCCCATGATCTCGGGCATTAGGTGGCGCCCCGAGAAGCCGGAGCGATGGTGGAAATCGATGCCGCGCGCTGCCGCCTCGTCCTCAAACCAAACGCCGTCCTGACCACCCCTCGTCGCTCCGGAACAACCCACGATCAGCAAGCACAGGCCCAGTGCCGGTAAAGAGCGGCTCATCGAACGAAAGCCGGTAGTCCGCTTCGCCGGAGCAGAATCACGCGCCGCCTGGCAACGGGTCATCATCCTCCGAGGATTCGCCGCCGGCCAATATGCGACGCGCCGAAGCCACACCCCCCGGATGCGTTCCCAGACGGGCCGCCCAATCAAGCGCTTCGCGGGCTTCGTCGAAGCGCCGAGTCTGCCCAAGACTGCGTGCAAGATGTAGATACGCCTCGGTGAACGCTGGATTGGCCGCCGTCGCCTGACGAAATCGTTCGATGGCATCAGGCCAGCGACCCCGTGCCGCTTCCGCGATACCTGCCGCGTTCAGCAGGTTCTCGACGTTCGGGATTCCCTTCTGCACCGCCACATCCAACGCCTCGATACCGTCATCCGTTCGTCCCTGCCGCAGCAGGATCTTGCCGCGTTCCTCGTGCGGGTACGGTTGTGCCGGATTCAGTTCAGCAGCCTTATCCAGGTGGAAGAGGGCTTTTTCGTCATCACGCCTCCGGACATATAGGCGTCCGAGATGGAAGTGGAAATGGTATCCGACCGAGTGCGCCGACGAATGAACCGACACGCCCCGCAGCAGGATCTCGTACGCCCGGTCGAGATCATCGAGGTTCAGGTAAGCCCTGCCGAGATTGGTCAACAAGGCAGGGTCGTCCGGGTAACGGTCCTCCCACACGTCGAGTATCGCCAACGCCTCTTTGGTCATACCGGCGAGGAGCAGATCGCCCGCATGAGCCATCTGGTTCTTGAATCCCCAAACGTACTCCGTCTTGCGGAACTGACGGGGATCGAACCATTCCAACGGACTCGCGAGCTTGCCCCGCGCAAAGGCGATCCGGGCGTCCTCGTCGCGCCCGAGACTTCGGTACGCCTCCCCCAACATTCGATGAAGTTGCGGGTGAGAGCGTTCCGGACTCACCGATTCGAGTAGGGCAACCGCCTGGCTCGGCCGGCCCTGGCGCAACCTGATCTGCGCCAACCCCGCGATCGCCGGCGATCCCGCCCCCAAGTCCTGCGCCCGCCGATAGGCGATCTCCGCTGCGCCTTCGTCACCGGTGTCCATCGACCACTTGCCCTGCCACAACCATGCGGGCACATAGTCCTGGTCGATGGTGATGGCCTGCTCGACGCTAGTTAACGCCGCGGGCAAATCGCCACTCCGGCCAAGCAACAGCGCTCGGAAGTAAGGCCAGGCGAACTCCTCGGGATCGAGCGCCGCCGCTTGAGCGTAGGTGGTGAGCGCCGCTTCCGGAAAGCCATTCATCTCGTACGCCATCGCCAAGCGACCACGAAGTTCGCCCGACTGCGGTGCGGCACGGACAGCCGCGATGAGATCCGATATCCCACCAGCGATGTCCGGGTCCGCGTCTTCGAGCGCAACGGATATGGGCGCGTCGCGATCGGTCGCCGGGCGATCACACCCAGCGAGTGTCATCATCACCAGCAAAGATCCAACGGCGACCGTCAACTCGAACAGGCGGCGAACCCTTGGCGGCCTGGCCGCGTGCGGCGAAGCCGACTTAGTCAAGCACCGTGCACTTTCGCCGATTCTCGGCGCCAAGATCCGTCCTTTCGCACTGCACACGGGACGCCTTGACGGCGCCCCCCGTAGAACCTACAACGCTGTAACGCTCGCCAAAAAAAGCCGATGTACGAACGACGCGAACCGAGTCGCCGGCCTCAAGCCGACTGTAGGATGCTCGTTCAGTCTCGAAGAGAAGCTTGCCGTCGAGGACGACCAATTGCCGGTCGTGCACGAGCTTTCGCACATAGGTGACTTCCGCTGTGAATCGCTTGGGGATGTCCAAGATCGTGCGCTCGACGCTCCGCTCGCCAACCTCGGCAAGCTCCGGGGCGATGACAGATGGCTCGGGTTTCGGCGCGGCCGGCACTGGTTCCGTGCGCGCCCGTCCCAGCCGAGGTACGCGCAGAACTCTCCTCCACCACGGTCGTTCGACCGCTCCAGCGGCCGGTTCACTCTGCTCCGCCGACGTGGCCAACTCGGCGGGCTCAGCCAACTCGGCAGGTTCAGCCAACTCGGAAGGTCCAGCCAACTCGGAAGGTCCAGCCAACTCGGAAGGTTCAGTCAGCTCCCGGGGATCGGCCAACTCTACAGCTGCCGTCGACCGGTTTTGCGACGACGGCGGCGAATCGACGTCCTCCTCGGCACCCTCGCCTTGGTAACGGGCGATTACCCCGTCGATACACTCCTTTCGACGCGCGGCGTCGTCGATCGCGGCGCAACTCAGCATCATCAGGCAGAACGGCTGCTCTGCCTTCGGCAACTTCAGGCAGTCGCGTTCATCCGCTGGCGCGTCCAGGCCGAAAGCGACGCAGACGGCTAGGACCAGGGTCCCCGTGGGATTGGCCCATCTTCCGACCGGACAAGAAAAAGCCCGGCCACGGCAGAGCCGTCGCCGGGCTTCAACTTCACTCATCCTGGGACTAGAAGCCCAGGGTGAGTCGGGCGAACCCGATGCGACCCATGATGTTGTCCACGTAGGTCTCGTGGCCAACGCCGGTCGGCATCGGATCGGGATAGGTATCGAAGAGGTTGCGCATGGCAACGTTCAGGGATACGTACCCGAAGCCGAGGAAGTCGGGACGGTTGTAGGTATAGCTGATGTCCCAATAGTGCCTGGAGTCGATCTTGCAGTACGGGTTGCGGTCCTGGTCGGTGCAGGAATCCGATTCCTCCCAATCCGCGATCGGACGTCCGTTGTGCGTACCGTTCCGGTCAATCGCGCCGGGAATACTCTCGATCTCGTCCCACGCCGCCGAAATATCCGTCAACGAGTCGTGCCAGCGTACCGACAGCTGCATGGTGTGGTTGGCGTAGAGCCAGCGCAGACCCAGGTTGACACGCCATTCCGGCGTCGGCGGCAGCGGCCAGAACAACTCGCCGCCTTGAACGCCGGCGCTCCAGTTGGCGTTGTTTCGGTTACCGACGCCGTCGACTCGGATGGCTTCGAAGCGATGCCCGCTGCCGATCGCATATCGTTGCAGGCTCAGTTCCAGCATCTGGGTGGCGCTCAGGAAGGTCTCGAACGTCCCGTAGTCACCGCCCACGAAGGGAATCTCGTCCGAATCGAACCGGAACCGCCCCGCGTAGATGATCGTGTCCGTGATCTGCGAACCCTGGTTCAACCAGGGGTTGCCGACCTCCAGGAGCCGGATGTTGTCCGTCTCCTCACCCGGACCGGCACCACGCAGCAGTACCGCGCCACCGAGACCTCTCTCGTGGTTCATCACCCAATCAACGGCTGCCTGACGGCGGCACGCGAGCTCCTGTTCGACCGTGCCCGCCCATTCAGGCGAACCACTCATCAGGAACTCGGCAGGGGTGATCATCGTCGCGTCCGGATCTAGGGCGCTGATGCTGTCGTAGTTAAGCAGCGAGTTGGGACAGGCCTGCTCCATGAACGGCCGGAAGTCGATCTCGTTGTGACCGACATTGGCACCCGCTCCCATGCGCTCGACGCGGCCTTCGAACTCGACGGTGGTGTAGTCGACGTCGAACGACAGATCACCATCGAGGAACCGCAGCGAGACGCCGGCGTTCCAGAGGTCGGACTCTTCCGCGCCCAGGCTCGCGTTACGCGTACTGGGTGTAAGCACATTCGGAATCCCGCCACCCGCCGCGCCGCCGCAGTCCGGCAGTTCCGGCATCAGGTCGCAGATGTAGTCGCGCACCGTTGAACGGGCATCCGGGTTGGCCGTGGTCTGGAAGAGCTGGAACATGCCCGGCAGGACAAATCCCTGGGTGAGGCTTGCCCGAACCGCCAGCCACTCGGTCGGTGCGTAACGTATCGCGATCTTCGGAATCGTGGTATCGAACGTTGCACTCGCATTATCCGAGATGATCGAGCCGCGACCTTCGAATTCGGCGTAACGGCCGGCGATTTGCACTTCCATGTCGCCCCACTTGGGACTGTTGATCAGCGGCAATTGCAGTTCCATGTAGACCGCACGGGTTTCCTCCTCCGTGTACTGGAAGTCGGCCCGCGCCGAACCCATTGCCGAGGCGCCGAACTGGTTCGGACGGTATTCCTCGGACTCGACGCGGTAGTGGATGCCCGCCGCCAACCCCACGGGGCTATCGTTGTACCAGAGGTCGAACAGCCTGCCGTTGCTCACCGTGGCATCGATGATTTGCATGCCGAGGTTGCGCTGGTCATGGCGAAGTAGCACACCCGCGTTGCGATGCTCGAGGGTGGTGTTCGCCGCCGGGTCGTCGGGGTCCCGCCATGCCGGCAGGATTTCGCCGTCCTCGGTCGAGTCGAGCCATGACGTGCTGAACGGGTTCCAGCACTGGTCGGCGAACTGGCCGCCCTGGCAACGCATCGAGGCGACGATCCAAGGCGACACCGGCTCGGCGTAGTCCTCTTCACGCTTGCTGGTCGCCCAGATCCAGTCGAAGTCGACGATCCACTCCGTCTCGGGGATGTTGAGTTCGGTACCGAGGCGGATGCGCAGGTTATCGATCTGCCGACGACGACTGTAGGACATGTCGTCGTTGATCCACGAGATCGTGTTGCCGTGGGGCTGTTTCGGCGCATAGGACATGCTCTCGAGCCTGACGTCCTCGAACAACCGCGCCCCACCGTTGCCGACCATGTCGGGATCGAAACGGTCGGGAACGCCATCGCCATCGGAATCCGTATCAAGCGGGAGCAGCACGACCCGGTATTCCGGGTTGCGTTCGAACTGGGAGCAATCGCCCCCCGGGCAATCGGCCAGTCCGTCCCCGTCCGCGTCGCGATCGGGAATGCCGTTGCCGTCGGAATCCTGGGCGAAGATCAGGTACTCGCCCGGTTCCTGCAGGTAGTCGTAGACGCCGTTGCCGTTCGCGTCAATGTAGTCGAGTTCGTTCCGGCGGTTGCATTGCGGTAGTGCCCCGGGATTTAGGGCCACATACGCCATGAACGCCTCGCGGCTGGGTCCGGAGAAATTCCCCGGCGGCGAGCCAGGAAGGTTGGCACCTGCGCACCCCGGAAGCGTCGACCCGTCAGAACTCCACCACGAACCATCTGCGAACGCCCTGAAAGGGTTGCCGGGGTTCGAGCCGATCGCGACGGCCACGTTCCTGCCGTAGGGGCTGCGACGATCCCACTCGTCGATGTTGCCGACGACGTCCCGGGTGTCGTAGTCCATACCCGACACGACGATTTCACCCTTGACCTTGAGATAGTCGTTCAGGGTGTGCTCGAAGTAGCCCATGCCCTGCTGCTGATCGCGTTGTTCGCGGATGTCCTGGTAGTCGGCGATCACCTGTCGGCAGTCGTTGCGGCTACCGGCCTCATCGCCTTCCGATCCCTCCCAATAGGAGATACCGCGATGGCCGCGGAAGTCCGGACCGGAACCGGTGCCGGCCGTCATGAAGCCGTTGTAGAAGCTCCCGAACTGGTTGTAGGAGGCATAGCCGAGCCCGCTGATATGGTCGTCGTTGGACACCGTCTTGTTCGGGTCGTCGCCGCTGGGGTCCAGCGGCGCGCGCTGGCCGCCAAAGCTGTCGTGGCCGGCCCCGAAGGGGAATCCGCACCCCGGGTCCGCCTTGCGCTGAACGGCGATGCGGCCCTGGTTGTCAGCGTGGTTGATCCAGCCCGACTCCTGGTGCCACACCGCATTGTGCTGGTACCAGGCGTCGCCCCGGTACGGGACGAGATCGCCGCTCACGCCGCGAACCGGCACCTGCCAGTCGCCCGGATTGCCACGCTCCATCTCGTTGTAGGGCGGCAGGTATTGGCCACTCCAGTTCGCGGATGCGATGACGTACTCCGGCCGGTCGACCAGTTTCATGCGCTCCTGGTCGCGAATCTCCAGCGCGAAGATCGCGCTGGTGCGTTCGCCCTGGGCGCCGGCGAGCAGGCTGAACCGCTTCGACGGGGCACCGTTGGTGATCGGCTGCTCGTACTCCTGGTTCACCATGAGGCCGTCGAAGGTCTTCCGCGGCACCAGGTTGATCACGCCGGACACCGCCTCCGAGCCGTACAACGCCGAGGCGCCGTCGAGAATCGTGTCGACGCGGCCGATGGCGATGCCGGGGTAGAGGTTGGTGAGGTCGGTACCCGCGCGGCGCGTCCACCAGCTATAGCCGGTGACGTTTGCCGGAACCCGGTGGCCGTCCATCATGGTCATGGTGGCCCGGGTACCGAGGCCGCGGAGGTTGGCCCAGACTTCGCCGCCCTGCTGCCAGTTCTGGTCGTCGCCGCCGCCGAACTCGAAGGGTGCCGAGTAGGCATTGACGCCGACCTGGAAGGTCTGGTCGTAGATGATGTCGCCGAGGTCGGGCGTCCCGGCTAATTCCAGGTCGACCTCGGTGAGTACGGCGGTCGGCGAAGGCAGATCGAAGTTGTCGCGTCGGATGAAGGATCCCGTAACAAGGACCTCCTCGACGTCCCCCTCTTCTTCCGCCTCTTCTTCCGTCTCCTCTTCTTCGACCTGGTCGTCGACCTCCTGGGCCTGGGCCATACCGAAGCTGAAGAGCAGCGCAAGCGCGGATGCGGTCAATACCGATCTTCTATATCTCATTAGACACCCCTCGAGATGTTGAATACTTGATCCCCACAGGCTACCGGGCCTCCCGGTTCGGTAGCCACCTTCGACCGAAGATATGCCTCTCTACAAGGTGAGTCAATACCGATTCGACACATTCTGTAACAATTCTTTGGGATCGGCCGCTGACACCTGCGCGGGAGCATCCCGTCCACGCGCAAGGACGGCGCACCGGTGCTGATGGCGCCGGCGCGCTAAAAGAAAGCGCCTTTCATGAACGCGGCGACGATACCGACGATGACCGTGCCGCACATCATGTAGACCACGGTCTTGTTGTAGCTCACGGCAGCCAACAGGACTTCCACCCCCTGCTGGTATTCCTTCTTGCACTCGACGATCCTGCCTTCGACCCTGGCGATGTCCGACTTGAGGTCGTCCCGCGTCTCGGTGATTCGGCCGTCCAGGCGGGCGATGTCCGACTTGAGGTCGTCCCGCGTCTCCGCGATTCGGCCGTCCACGCGGGCGATGTCCGTCTCAAGCTTCTCCCGCGTCTCGGTGATTCGGCCGTCCACGCGGGCGATGTCCGACTCAAGCTTCTCCCGCGCCTCCGCGATTCGGCCGTCCACGCGGGCGATGTCCGTCTCAAGCTTCTCCTGCGTCTCGGCAAGACGACGATCCACCCTCGCGATGCCGGCTTCGAGTCGCTCCGTCTCTTCCTTGATGACGACGTTCTCGATCCTCGCGATACCGGCCTCGAGTCGCCCCGTTTCCTCCTTGATAACGACGTTTTCGATACGTCCAACGCTACCTTCGATGCGGACGATGCCATCCAGAATGTGCTTGATGTCCGTTTCGACCGCGACGACGCGTTCGCCAATGGGATAGTCGGCGTTGGTCATGTCATCCTCCTCGCGGGGTCGTCGATCGACTGCAAGCGCTTCAACCATGAGCAAAGCCTACCGCGACCTCATCGGCGATGGCAACAAAAACTTAAATAGAACAAATAGTTACGAGACTATCACCATCACTTCCAACACGATCAACGGGTTGTGTCTCGCGGTCATGAGGCCGGCTCGTACTACTGTGTTCGATGGCAACGACCTTCGAGTCGCGTTTCGCCGCGTTATACACTTCGAGGATCAAAGCGACCCGGAACGTTGGCCAGCTTGTTGGGCAAAGTCGAAACGATGATCGCCGGCTGGCAAGCACGGTATCGGCTTGGCGGAGAGCGCCGACTCGCGCTGGTGGTCGCGGTTGCCGCCGTCGCCGGTTGCGGTCCCGACCCGGCCACGTACAACGACGCCGGCGCCGCCCGCATGGGCCGCTACGAGTACGCCGAGGCGGAGCGACTTTTCGCGGAAGCGGTCGACAACGCGCCCGGTTGGCTCGACGCCCGGGTCAATCTCGCCATCGCGACCCTGAACCGCCAACAGGAAGGCGACGAACAACGAACCCTGGACATCCTTGCCGGCGTCCTCGAGCCCTCTATACCACCGCCATCGTGCGGTTGTACCTGGGCGATGCCACGAGCGCGGCGGCCGGCTTCGAACGCGTCGCCGCCCTCGACCCGCAGGATGCCTACGCCGCCTACTTCCTCGGCCAGTCCTTTCTGCAGCAGGGCAACTACGCCGATGCCGCGCGGTGGTTCCAGACCAGCATCGAACTCGACGCCTATCTGCGTAGCGCGTACTGGGCCGGCTCGCAGGCCCTGCGCCGCATCGGGCGCAGCGAAGACGCGGACCGCCTGTTCGCGGACTACCAGAGGCTCGAGTCGAATCCCGCGTCCCGTCTCGCGGGTTTCAGCTACAGGGAGATGGGCCCGAAAGCGGCCGCGCTTGCCTCCACTCCGGCACCGGTCATACCCGTCGACGACGCCGAGGGACCGTTGTTCGCCGCTCCCGAGGTGCTATCCACCGACGAGGCCACGGCGATGACGATCGCGGACGTCGACGGCGACGGGAGCAGCGATCTCGTGCTGATCGGCGAAAACGGGCCGACGGTCCTGGAGGGCGTAGGCAATGGATACCGGCCTAGTGCAACGCAGCCGTTCGCGGGCGCGGGGACGATAACGTCGGTGCTCTGGGGAGACCTGGACGACGACGGTCTGCTGGACGCCGTCATGTGTACACCCGACGGACCCACGCCGTGGCGCCAGCATCCCGAGAACGCCTGGAATCCGAACACCCGTCTGGGGACCGCGCCATGCGCCGCCGCCGCGCTGGTCGACGCGGACAACGATGGCGACCTGGACCTCTTCACGACGGGACGCGAGGGCACCGAGCTCTACAACAACAACCGCGACGGGACGTTCACCGCGCTCGGCACCGAGGTGGGTTTCGACGGCGGCCATGGCAGCCAGGTGCTGGCTGTCGATCTCGACAACGACCGGGACCTGGACATCGCCATCATCAACCGCATGCCGCCCCACGGGGTCTGGCAGAACGACCGCACATGGCGCTACCAACCCTTCCCCGGGCTCGAGGATCTCCGCCAGGCGTCTCTCGAGGCCGTCACGGCGGCCGATACCGACGGTGACGGCAACCGCGAGCTCTACGGCGTGACGCCGCACGGGGACGTGATGCGCTGGCGCTTCGACGGCTCGGCCTGGTCGACGGCCGACGCGCTCGTCGAGGGAACCACGACCAGCGACGCCGCCTCCCTCGACATCGCCGACTTCGACGGCGACGGCCGTCTCGAACTCGTGCGCGTTTTGAGTGGCGGCATCGCGGTCGTCGATCCGTCCAGTGGCGCCGTGGTCTTCGAGCAGGCCGCCAACGGCCTAACCAGCGCCCGCGTCGTCAATGCCGATCCCGAGACGGGACCGGTGCTGGTCGCGTCCGGCGCCGACGGAATCACGCTGTGGCCCGCCGGCGCGGGCCGACACCGGTTCGTCTTCGTGTCGCCGCGGGGACGTAGCGAAGCCGATCAGATGCGCTCCAACGCGGCGGGAATCGGCACGCTGGTGAAGCTCCGCCATGGCGGCCGCTGGACGATCCAGGACGCCATCGATCCCCATTCCGGCCCCGGCCAGAGCCTGCAGCCGCTGAGCTTCGGTCTCGGGGGCCACGCCATGGCGGACTTCGTCGCCCTCGAGTGGTCCGACGGCGTTTCCCAAACCGAACTCGATCTATGTGCGGGACAGGGTTACGTCATCGCCGAAGTTCAACGACAACTGGCAAGCTGTCCCGTGCTGTTCGCCTGGAACGGCAACGTCTTCGAATTCGTCAGCGACATGCTTGGCGGCGCGGCGCTCGGCTACCTGGAAGCGCCGGGGAAATACGCCCCGCCGCGACCCGACGAGCGACTCCTGCTCGGTCCCGACGATCTCAAGGCGCGCCATGGCCGATACCTGATCAAGCTCGCCGAGCCCATGGAAGAAGCCGCCTACGTGGACGCCGCGTCACTCACGGTCTACGACCTGCCGCGCGGTTGGCACATGGTCCTCGACGAGCGTCTCGCCGTCGGTGGCGCACCGGCCACCGGCAGGCCGATATTCTTTCGACGCGTCTTGGCGCCGACGCATGTGACCAATGTGCAAGGCGAAGACGTCACGGCGCTCGCCATCGACAAGGACCATCGCGCACCACACCCCGGCGAACTCGATCGCCGGTTCATCGGGCTCCTCGCCGACGAGCAGGTGCTGACTCTCGAGTTTCCCGCACCGATTGACCGCGAGGGTGCGGTCCTGATCGCCGACGGCTGGATCGAGTACCCGTATTCGCAGACCTCGTTCGCCGCCTGGCAGGCCGGCCTACGGTACCGCCCCCCCACCCTGGAGGCGCGTGCCAACGGCGCATGGCACACCGTGGCGCGGGAGTTCGGCTATCCGGCGGGCATGCCGCGAACCATGGCACTACCCCTTCCCGACCTGCCGGAAGGTACCGACGCACTGCGCCTGTCATCGAACATGGAGATCTATTGGGACCGGTTGCGCGTTGGCTTCGAGGAACCACTCGATGCCACTACGGCCGTCCTGCAACCGGTTGCCGCCCGGATCGCGCGCAGCGGATTCGCGCGGCGGTCCACCGGGCCCCAACGGTTGCCCCACTACGACTACGCCGACCGGCCTCCCTACTGGGACGCCAAGACACCCCGCGGGTGGTACACCGCGTTCGGCGAGGCGCGCGAACTCGTCAATCGACCTGACGGCGCGCTCGCCATCATCGGCAGCGGCGAGGAGGTCCATCTCGAATTCGTGGCGCCACCGCCACCGCCACCGGACCACGAACGGGTTTTCGCCATCGAGTTCAAGGGCTGGGCCAAGGACATGGACCTCTATACGCGCGACGGACATATGCTCACACCCCTCCCCGTTCCCGCCGGTTTGGACAGTGCGCACCTGGCGCGACGAAACGACCTCCACAGCCGCTACAACGTCCGTTTTCGTGGCGGGCCACTGGCGGATTGAGTAGCCGTTGCGGGCGGCAAAGAGCCAAAGAAGGTAGACTCCCATTGATGCTCCGGGGGGAATCGCCATGAACGAACGTGATCCCAGGGAATCGCCCATTCACACGCCACTCATGCGCGGGCGCCCTCGATTCCGCACCGTCACTGTGGTGGTCGGGGCCGTGTCGATCGCGCTTCAGACCGGTGCAGCCACCGATCCGGCCGCGCCGACCGAAACCCGTGCGGCCTACGCGCAGTCCACGGAAGAACCGCTGATCGAAGACGAGATCAAGGTTATCGGCGAGAGGACGCCGTTGACCACCGAAGAACGGATGCGAATCTACCGGGAACTGGCCAAGGCGCGCCAGCTCTATTCCGACAACGAGATCGACCAAGCGTTTCCACTGCTTCTGAAGACCGCCCGCAAGGGATTCAAGAACGCCCAGGCACGGGTGGGGCACATCTACCTCCGGGGCCTCGGCAACGTCGAACAGGATCCCGTGGAGGCCATGGGGTGGCTCGGCGTTGCGTCCTCCGGAACGTCTTCGCCTCCCATCCGCAACTATTTCAACGACATCTGGCAGCGCATCCCGGACAAGTACGTGGGCAACTTCGAGGAGGTCGTGGAGGAATACCGTGCCAAGTACGGCGAGAATGCCACGGGCGTCGTGTGCGAACTCCACCGCCCCTTGCGATCGTTCGTCAAGCAGCTCCTCTGCTATTTCGAACAAGACCTGCCGGACATGGTTCGGGAGCCTCTCGACGACTACATCGATGACGAGGAGCGCGCGCGACTGATCAGGCAAAACGAACAGCGGGTGCGGGAATACATCCAATCGCGACGCGGACTGCCTACCCAGGAAGCCGGCGGCCCCTAGCATCGCTGGAACCACGCCCGCCGTCGTGCAGGGAACAACGAGCCGTAGGGGACGGGCTTGTCCCGTCCCGTTACCCGGGCAATACGGGGATGCCCCGTGCGGGCGACCGCAAGGGTCGCCCCTTGCATGTAACAGACGCCGAAGGGAGCGAAGCGACCGGCGGCGGATGTTCCGTGCAAGGACGGCGTGGCTGGGCCGGAGGCGGAGTCGGCGCACAGCGAATGCGAAGGCGCGTCGTTGCCGATGCGGCCGGCCCGGTTCTGGGGCGCTACGGTCACTCGTCCTCCTCGTGGCGTGTGCGGCCTGCTCGTTCGAGTCGGGCATCGACGAATCGCCACGGGTCGCGGTGGACCCGGCGGACCCCGAGCTGGCGCGGTTTCTCGACGGCCTGTTGGATGCGGCGGTGACCAATCCCGGCGATTCAGAAGCGCGCGGGCGGCTGGCGATCGCCTACGAGATGAACGACTTCGACGCCGCCGCCGTTGTCGTCTATCGGCAAGCCGAAGCGCTCGACCCCATGGAATTCCGCTGGCCCTACTTCCTTTCCCTGCTGGCAATCGGGCAAGGCGACACGGAAGCCGCGTTGAAACCCCTCGACCGCGCGTTGGCCGTGGATGCCGACTACGCTCCCGCCTGGCTGTGGAAGGCGTCGTTGCTGCGCGACCTCGGCGAGAACGACGATGCCGCGGCGGCCTATGGCCGCGCCCGTGATCTCGGCGAGGAGGTGCATGCCGTAGTCGGCCTCGCCCAACTGGCACTGCGTCAAGCGCGGCCCCAGGATGCGCTGGCGCTGCTCGAGAGCGTGAGACGTGAGGACAGGCACCCGCAGGTATTCAGGTTGCTTGGCCGGGCGTATCAAGCGCTCGGTCGAACGGACGACGCCCGCATCGCGATGGCGCGTGGCAAGGATACCGAACCGATGCGCTGGGCCGATCCCCGCCGCGTCGGGAAGTCAGGCTACATCATGAGCCTGGGCGGATTGCTGGCATTGGCGGAAGGATCCATGAAGGCGAAGGACTACGAATCGGCCGTTTCGATCCTTGTGCCGCTGCGGGCACGGTTTCCCGACGACAAGGCTCTGCTGGGCAACCTCGCCATCGCCTATGGCCGCCTGGGCCGGGCCCGGCAGGCGTTCGATGTCCTCCGGCACGCGTTCACCGTCGAACCGGAACACTCGCCCTTCCACAACGCCATGGCGACCGTCCTCGAGGAAACCGGCGACCGGGAACGGGCCCGTCAACATCTCGAACAATCCCTGGCGCTCAATCCGGCCCAGGCCTGGGTCCACGAGAGACTCGGCCGGTTCTGGATGGAGAACGGCGACTACGAGAAGGCGCTGGCGGCTCTGAACGACGCCGTGAAATACGGTATCGACAAGCCGGAGACCGTGTTCCACCTCGCCGGCTCCATCGAAGGGGCCCGGGAGCGTTGGCCGGCGGCGATCGACTATTTCGAACGCGCCGTCGCCCTCGACGAGTCCCACGCCGAGGCGTACCTGCACCTTGCCCTCTGCCTCGCCGAGGTCGGCCGAGTCGACGAAGCGGAGGCGGCTCTCGTCTGGGCTGAGAAGATCGGATCACGACCACGGGAAGTTGCCGCCGCGCGGGCGCGACTCGCCGGCCGGACGACTCCCGCATCCGTTGATCCGGCAGCCCCGTCCCCGTGACCGCCGCCGTATCGGCGCCGTCCCGATACCGCATGGGCCGGTGGCTACCCATGCTATTCGCTTGCGTCGTACCGGGTGGGTGTTCGGAACCGCAGGAACCCGGAGCACCTTGGTTCACGGAGGAAGCACGTGCCCGCGGCATCGACTTCGCGCACCGCTCGGGTTTCACCGGGCGGCCCCTGCTTCCGGAGATTACCGGCAGCGGTGTCGCATTGGCGGATCTCGACGGCGACGGTGACCTCGATGCCTACCTGGTTCAGGCAGGCAGCCTCTGGGACGATCGGGACGATGCGGCCGGACCCGGCAATCGGCTTTACTTGAACGACGGGTCGGGTCGTTTCGTCGAAGCCGATGGCCACGGCACCGACGACACGGGGTACGGAATGGGCGTGGCGGCAGGCGACTACGACAACGACGGCGATGTCGATCTCTACGTGACCAACGTCGGGCCCAATGTGCTGCTACGCAACCGGGGCAACGCGGTCTTCGAGGACGTCTCGGACCAAGCCGGCGTGGCGGACGGCGGCTGGGGCACGTCCGCGGCTTTCCTCGACCTCGACGGCGACGGCGACCTCGACCTGCTGCACGTCAACTACATCAACTGGTCCCGGGAGACGGAGATGGACTGCTATCTCGGGAGCCTGCTGACCTACTGCCCGCCGCTCAGCTACAACTCGCCCACGGCGGACCGGCTCTACCGCAACAACGGCGACGGCACCTTCACCGACTTGACGGACGAATCCGGAATGAACCGGGCGTTCGGCAACGGCTTCGGGCTCGTCGGCGCGGACTTCGATGCCGACGGGCTCGTGGACTTCGCCATCGCCAACGACATGACGGTCGATCACCTGTGGCTGAACCGGGGCAATCTCGGGTTCGAGGAACGCGGCCATCTTTGGGGCTGCGCGGTGGACGAGCACGGCGTCGCCAAGGCCGGCATGGGCATCGCCGCCGCCGACATCGACGACGACGGCGACCCGGACTTCATGGTCGTCAACCTGCAGGGTCAGACCGATTCGTTCTTCCGCAACGAGGGCGGCTTCTTCCGCGACGCCACGGCAGAGCTCGGCCTCGGCACAACCGGTCGCTACACCCGCTGGGGCATCGCAGTGGTGGACTTCGACAACGACGGCCACCTGGATCTCTACGAAGCCAACGGCATGGTCGGCACCGAGACACTCGACGAGCAACCCACCCAACTCGATTTCGACGAGCCCAACGTCCTGTTCCGAGGTACTCCGCAGGGGCGCTTCGAGGAGGTCATGCCACGGGGCGCGGTGGCGCCGCCACTGGTGCACACCAGCCGTGGGCTAGCCACCGGAGACGTGGACGGCGACGGCGGACTCGATCTGTTGATCGCGAACCGCGACGCGCCGGCCTACCTGCTGATGAACCGCAAGGCCGAGCGCGGCAACTGGATCCGTTTCCGGGCCGTACTCGGCGTACCCGGCCGCGACGCCTACGGGGCGACCGTCTCGGCCGTGATCGACGGAAAGCGCGTCTACCGGGACGTCAGGCCCGAGGGAAGCTACCTGTCGTCCAGCGATCCCCGGGTTCACTTCGGCCTCGGCGGCGCGACCAAGGTCACCGACGTGCAGGTGCGTTGGCCATCGGCGACGGACGGCCATCCGCGGGTGGAATCATTCGGTGACTTCGACGCCCGCCAGAGTGTGGAACTCGCGCAGGGGGCCGGGATCGACGCGGGTTCCTGAACCGCCGCGTCTAGGTTCCTTGAGCGGCGCTGATGTGCACACGCAGGTTGCATTTCGAACAACGCTTGGGATCGCTCTTGGACGGCT
>JAGWBM010000056.1:18241-38199 GCA_021295895.1 Pseudomonadales bacterium | reverse complement strand
GCGGCGGCGGGCTCAATATCACGCACTTCATCCGCCAGTCCAAACCCACCATCGCCGCCATCAACGGCTACGCGGTGGGTGTCGGACTGACCATGATCCTGCCCTGCGACGTCCGCATCGCGTCCACCAACGCCAACTTAAGCATCCGCTTCATCAAGATGGGGCTGATGCCGGAACTCGGGTCGACGCATCTCCTCGCACAACTCATCGGCCTCGGCAACGCCACCGAGATGTGCCTGACCGGCCGTATGGTTCCCGCCGACGAGGCCCACCGCATGGGCCTCGTGACCGCGGTGACGGCGCCCGAAGACCTACTGCCGACGGCGCTCGCCAAGGACCCGCGCGGTCATGATGATCAAGGAACTGCTGCGCAAGAACCCGATGGAGGACGATCTCGACGCGGTGATGGAACGTGAGGGGCTCCGCGATCAGATCGCCCGGCGGCTACCCGACCACGCCGAGGCCGTTGCCGCCTTCCTCGAGAAACGGGATCCGCGGTTCAACCGCGGATAGCGAGGAACCGATGGCCGGAAAATACATCCTCATCGACTACGAGAACGTCAAGGGCATCGATCTCGCGCCGGTAGTGGACAAGCCCTATCACCTGATGGTGTTCGTGGGGGCGAGCCAGAACAAGCTATCCACCGACTTCGTCGTGCGGATGCAGAATCTCAAGTCGGCGGAATACGTGCGCATCTCCGGCAACGGCCCCAACGCCCTCGACTTCCACATCGCCTACATGATCGGCCGCCTGGCCGAGCGGGAGCCGGATGCGACGTTCCACATCGTCTCGAGGGATCGCGGCTTCGATCCGCTGATCACCTATCTCAATGCCAACAGAGTCAAGACCAACCGCGTGGGCGACCTGTTCGAGATCCGCGCCTTGCGCCTACCCAAGACGGTCGGCGGTGAAGGCATCGTCGACGATGTCGTGCGGAATCTGGCTGGCCGGGGTTCGTCCAAGCCGCGCAAGTTGCGCACCCTCGCCAGCACGATCGGATCCCTGTTCAAGGACGGCCTGACCGACGACGAGGTGCAATCCGTCATCGCGCAACTTCAGGCCAAGGGCCATATCGTCGTCGATCAGGAGAAGGTCTCGTACAACCTACGCAGACGACGGTAGCGCCGGCTACGAAACGCCGTCGTCCTTCTCTAGCCGCCTCCGCCACCAAGCGGTCACCTCGAACGGTGCGAGCAGCAGGCTGAAGAACAGCAGCGCGATCCCCGCGAGAACAGGGATGTAGTACGGCCACGGCGCGAAGAAGAATGGCGAGGCGGAGACCGGCGGCTCCTGCAGGAACATGTAGTTGGCATTGATGAGCGGGTTGACCACGAGCAACACGCAAGTCATTAGGAAAAGCCATCCGAAGGCTCGACCGAGCGATGCGATCGTCGGTCGCATTCCCAATCCCCAAACCAAGAACAGCGCCCCGGCGACGATTCCGCCGTGCGATATGAAGAACTGAAAGAACCGGTAATGCGGAAAGGCCACCTCCAGTTGGGGCGTGACCAAGGCGTTCAAGGTTCCCGCGAGCCCCCAGAAGTAGACGATCTCGAACGTGTAGCGGTTGCGGAGGATCAACGTGACCACGAGGGCAAGCGTGGCCATGCCGCAGATGTGCAACGGAAGGTGCTGTTGCAGGAACTCCTCGATCCCCACCTCGTCGAGTCGATAGACCCAGTAGACGGCCATGTTGACGAACATCACCGTTGCGGAGGTGTTGCAGATGATCGTCGTGGTCCGCTCGCCGCCCCGTCGCGCCACGATACTCAGTACGACTGGCACGATGACCACGAGACACAGTACCGCGATATGCGGCGCGCTCAACGGTTGAAACTGGCTCTCCATGGACACGGTGACTCGACGAACGCGGTGGCGACTAGCCGAAGTTGTCCAGGTAGATCCCGTAGATGTAGAACGCGCAAAGCGTCGCCATCGCAAGGAACACGCCGACGATGCACCACGTGACCCACTTCTTCGGCTGCACCCGGGGGTCCATCCGTTTGCGCTGCATGTAGAGCGTCACGATGGCCTGGATCGGCAGCATGAACGCCCCGAACGTCGCACCCACGATCACCATGGCGATCGGCCGTTCGATGAACATGTAGAGCAGAAAGCTCAGGATGGGCATGCCGATGATGTAGCCCCGGGTCCATTTCAGGCGGGTCGCGAGGTTCTGTCGCGGGAAGAATCCGAACGTGACCAGGAGGTCGGGGAACGAACGCGACCCGGCACCCAGGCCCGAGAGTACCGTCGAAAACAGGATGAAGAACGCGCCGAATATGAACAGCATCGTCGACCAATCCCCGAGGGTCAGGGTGAACATGTTCGCGAGAATCGCGACGGTCTCGCCGCGCGCCGGTTCGAGACCCTGGCTGTGTAGGACGCCGGCCCCGAGGAAGTAGAACGAGAGCGTCGCGAACGTCAGGATTACCAAGGTGACCAGGACATCCACCTGCACGACGCGTATCCATCCCTTGGCCCGGGTCACCCAACGCGGATCCTCGCGGTCGCCGCCGATGAAACTGGGATAGCCCTTCTCGACGCACCAGTAGGTGTAGCCGGCGATTTCTCCGGACGCGACACCGGTCGCGCCGTACATCCCGACCGCCAGGAACAGGAACTCCAGGGGAAAGTCGAACTGGAACCCGGCCACGATGTCGTCGGCGTTCACCTGGAACTCCGTGGTCTGCATCAGGGCTGCGCAGACGATGGTGGTGAAGGTGAAGCTCATCACCATCACCACCAGGATTCGCTCGATGCGACCGTAGCGACCGGTCCAGAGCAGCAACATAACGAGGATCGCCGCAATACCGGTGGCCGCCTTGCCGTCCACCTCGGGAACGAAAGGCACCCCGTCGAGCAGCAGGCCGAGTGCCTGCCCTGCCCCACCGATGATTCCCCCGGACGTGACCAGTCCCGGGACGAATCCGAGCAACCCGAACCAGATCGGCCAGGCTACTTCCACCTTCGGCCGCCACCACCGCCACGGTTGCGACCAGCGCAGGGGCTCGACCCGCGCTGCCGTACGTCCGGGCATCCGGTTCAGGGTTCGAAGATAGGTGTCCCCCGTCGTGACGACGTAGCGGGCGAGTTCCGCCTGGACCAGCGACTTGATCCAGCAAGAGAAGAGCACGAACCAGAGCAAGGTGAAGCCCGCCACCGCGCCGAGACCGGCGGTCAGCAGGATCTCGCCCGAGCCGACGATGGAGCCTGAGACGATGATGCCCGGACCCAGGTAGCGGAGCCTGCCGAACAACGTCGTGGGCGGCTCGCGAGTCCGTCCCGGCTGAATCGTGTAGGGATCGTCGCTCACGTTCGACGCTCGCCGCGTGCTAGCCGGGCAACAAAGGCAACGAAGGCAACAAGCGCTTCAAACAAGACGTCAATTCGGCGTCGGCGCCACCATCCCGATGTCCGCCGGCACGAGGGCGAATTCCTCGAGGACCTCGGTCGAGTACCGGATACCACCGGTAACGACCTTGGGATCGCCGCTCACCAACGCCAACGCCGCTTCGGCCATGGCCTCGACGGGCTCCGCGGCATCGAGCATCGCCTGGGTGTAGCGGCGGCCGAACATCTGCCCCGGCGTCGCCACCACCTTGTCGGGGGACAACGCATTGACGGAGATGCCGTGCTCGAACATCTCTGCGGCGAGGCCGGTGGTGAAGCGTTCGATGGCCGCCTTGGTCATCCCGTAGACGGCGCCGTCGTAGGACCGCTGGCCGGGCTTGGGATGAATCGCGGCCCTTGAGGAGATGTTGAGAACCGAACCACCGCCGCGCTCGATCATTCCCGGCAGCGTGAGCTGGCTGAGGTGATGCGGCGCCTTCACCAGGATCTCGAACATGCGGTCGTAGTAGCGCTCGGGGAAGTCCAAGGTGGCACCCGGGACCAGGATCGCCGCGTTGTTGACCAGGATGTCGACCTGCCCGTAGGCATCGACCGCCGCCTGCACGAGTTGTTCGCGGTCGGGCTTTTTCTGAAGGTTCGCCGCCACCGCCGTGGCATGGCCGCCGGCGGCCCGAATCGCTTCCGCGACCGTGTGCACCGTCCCCTGCAGACGTTCGTCACGCACCTCGACCGTCCGCGCGGTAACGACCACCTTTGCGCCCGCGATGGCCAAACGCCTCGCGATCGCCTCCCCGATGCCGCGCGACGACCCGGTCACGATGGCCACGCGGCCGCTTAGATCAGCCATTTCACCTTCCCCTTGTTCATGCTCACTCGTCAGCGGCGCTCAGACAGCAGGAGCTGTCGCTCAGATCTCCACCATCTCGAAGTCCGACTTGGGCGTCGCGCATTCGGGGCAGACCCAGTCCTCCGGAACATCCTCCCAACGCGTTCCCGGATTGATGCCGTCGTCCGGCCACCCTTCCGCCTCGTCGTAGATGAACCCGCAGGTCATGCACTGCCACTTTTTCATTTTCGTCTCCTCGTAACGCCTGCGGGTATGCCTCGCCCGCCGCCAAAGCGGCGAAGATTAACACCCTCTGCGGCAAACCGACTCCCGGCGATGTCGCCCGCCGCCGCAGCCAGCCGTCGCCAATTGCTATCATGGCGCGCTTAGCAGTGGAGGGATGGGCATGTCGGACGTCAACCACCGTACAGTTGACACCAACGGCATCAAGATGCACTTCGTCGAGGCCGGCGAAGGTCCGCTCGTGGTGCTCTGCCACGGGTTTCCGGAGGCATGGTACTCCTGGCGCCACCAGATCCTGGCTCTCGCCGCCGCCGGCTACCACGCCGTCGCACCCGACCAGCGCGGCTACGGACGCACGGACGCACCGAAGGACATCGGCGCCTACACCCAGTTCCACCTCGTCGGCGACATCGTGGGGTTGGTCCACGCCCTTGGCGAAGAGACCGCGGTCATCGTCGGCCACGATTGGGGAGCCCCCGTCGCCTGGAACGCCGCCCTGTGGCGCCCGGACATCTTCCGGGGCGTCGTTGCGATGAGCGTGCCGCTTTCGGATCGGCCGACCCGCCCGCCAACCGCCGGCATGAAGGCAGGGTTCGGCGACAACTTCTACTACATTCTCCATTTCCAGACGCCGGGCGTGGCCGAGCACGAGTTGCACAAGGACGTCAAACGGAGCCTCAGGATGCTCTTGTATTCCGCCTCCGGCGATAGGACGGCGCGTGGCGGCGGGCCGTTGCCAAAGACCGCCGGGTTCCTCGATTCGATGACCGACCCGGATGAACTGCCCGACTGGTTGACCGAAGATGATCTCGAGTTCTTTACCAAGGAGTTTGTGCGGGCCGGGTTCCGGGGCGGACTGAACTGGTACCGCAACCTCGACCGCAACTGGGAGTTGTCGGCACCCTTCCAAGGCATGAAGGTTCAGCAACCCGCGCTCTACATCATCGGCGAGCGGGACGTCACGCGCGGTTTCCTGTCCGCGGAGCAACTGCGCGAGATGGTCCCGAACCTCACCAAGGTCGTCACCTTCCCCGGCGTCGGCCATTGGACACAGCAGGAAAACCCCCGGGGCACCAACGAGGCGCTCGTCAAGTTCCTCGATTCCCTCGATTGATCACGTTATTCACGGAGACACCATGAGCTACAACAACATCATCTACGAGACCGACGACCGGTTGGCGTTCGTCACCATGAACCGCCCGGAGAAGCTCAACGCCTTGAGCCACGCGCTCCGCGCCGAGGTCTACGACGCCTTGAAGGAGGCGGAGGCCGATCCCGCCATCGGCGTCATCATCCTGAAAGGGGCCGGCCGCGCATTCTCCGCCGGATACGACCTGGCCCCCAACCCGGACGAGCAGAGCGACTTCGTCAGCCACCGTTCGAAGATGCCCGACGTCGGCTCCACCCACCCGCAGCACTACGACTGGTCGCGGCATGCGCTGATGGGCCATTGGCAGATCTGGGAACTCGCCAAGCCGGTCATCGCGCAGATCCACGGCTGGTGCCTTGCCGGGGCGACGGAACTGTCGTCGATGTGCGATATGCGCATGGTCGCCGACGATGCGCGCATCGGCTATCCGCCGGTACGGGCCATGGGCACCATGGACATGATGTGGGCGCCCTGGTTCATGAAACCCGGTAAAGCACGCGCCTTCGCCTACACCGGCGACTGGTTCAGCGGCGAGGAGATGGAGGACTTCGGTTGGGCGACCTTCGCGAAGCCCAAGGATGAACTCGAGGACTTCACCGTCCGGTTCGCCCGTCGTCTCGGCCACATCGACAACGATCAGTTGAACTACAACAAGCGCGCGGTAAACCGTCAGTACGAGATCATGGGCATCCGTACCGGTCTCATGTCCGGCACCGACGTGGAAGCCATGTCCAAGCACCGGCCGGCGGCGTCGGAGTTCGGTCGTCGGGTCCGCGAATTCGGCTTGAAAGCGGCACTCGAATGGCGGGACGGCCCGTTCGGCGACTTCCGCGGCGAATACGAGTCGGCACCGAAGGACCGACCGCTTGCCGGATCCACGCCCCAGGACTCGAAACCGGGGGATGCGGACTACAGCCGATCCTGACAACCGCTTGGCCGACGTGGAGGTTGTGCCGACACACGCACGCGTCGGGGACGCCCTTGTGGCGTCCCGGTGCGCCCTACGAGTGCAATCGAGAATGCTGGCGCATTCTCGTGCGTTGGGATCGACGACGTGAGAATTCCCACGGGCGACCGCGCGCCCTTGCGGGCGCGTCAGAGTCGCCCCTACAGGCCGTGTTTGGCCGGCTTTTGGGGATCCACCTTCGCGGTCTCCAGCTTGCTGGCGGGCTGCAACCAGCCAGACCCTGTCACCGAGCAACCGAACGGCATGGAAACGGCTCGCATCGTCGCGGCGGTTCGGGGCGGCTTGCTAGAACCCGTCGAGCAAGACGAGTACTTCACGATCTACGACCTCGGCGTGAAGGAGTACCCGCCAGCTACGTTTCTCGTGCAGTCCAGCGTCCAACCGATCAACCTCGGGCGCGACATGCAACCGTTCATGGATACCACCAAGTTGTGGGATTTCGTCCAAACCAACGGCGTCAAGCTGAAGGACGACACGCCCAGCGAGGTGTACCTTTACAACTGGATCGAGGGTGCCCAGGGACCGATGGTCTTCGACGTCGGGGTGGTGGTACAGGAAGACGCCGCAGTCGACCCGGGGAGCGGCTTCGAGATCAAGCGCTACCCGGCCATGAAGTTCGCGAGCCTGATCTACGAGGGCCCCTTCCCGCACGAGCCCGACAGCGGCTGGCAACAGCTTCGCTGGGAGGAACGCGCCAAGGAAAAGGGCCTCGTCTACACCGAGCGCCTCTACCGCGAGCTTTACCATGCCTTCGATCACGAGACCCGTCGGCACATCACCGAGGTGCAGATCGAAATCCGGTGATTGACCACCGGCGGATACGCCCGCAATGCCGATAGTCGACATCGAACTCGTAACCGGCGACCCCGAACAAGGAAGGGGCCAACTGCAGACCCTTGTCGACGAACTCGGGGACCTGTTCGGCAGCGAACCCGGCGGAACCTGGGTAAGAATGCGCTCAACAGACCCGGCTGCATACGCCGAGAACAAGGTCGCCGCCGAAGGGCGGCATCTACCCACTTTCGTCAACGTCTTGCGCCACCAACTACCCGACTTGGAAGAACGCCGTCGGGAGATGGCTGCCGTCGCCGAGATAGTCGCCCGAACGCTCCGCCGACGACGGGAGAACGTGCACGTGCTATACGCTCCGTCGGCCAAGGGCCGGATCGGTTTTCGCGGGAAGTTGGCGTGACCGAGGTGGCGCTCGCGACCCGGATCGAGCTTGTCGATCCACCCGAGGGCTACGCTTTCTGCCTGCAGCGCGGCAAGGGTTCGAGAGGCGAGCGCCTCGACTACGTCGAAGTGCTTGAAGGAGACGACGATCCCATCGCCTTCGATCTGGTGGTTACGGTCCGCAAGGCCAGGAACGGCCCGGCGCCCGACTTCTTCGGGCCGTTCGTCCAAGGTCCGCCAGGTGCGCGGTTCTTCTACGTCTGCGTTGGGCAGTGCGTCGAAGGTGCGGCGCCGTCCTGGTCCGGACGCGTCAAGGTGCCGTTGCTGGGGATTGACTGGGCACATGTCGAATCCGCGGCGAGAAGCCACGCCTGCCTCTTCGCCCGCTATTTGGCTTCCCGCCCAGCCGGGGGCCCGGTTTTCGCGTCCGTTCCGTTGCTTGGCGACGGCTGGGTGGTGCAACATCGTCGGGGACCATCGCGGGGGACAGGGAAATGAGGCGTATCTGCAAGACCAACCCCGCGGTCGCGGGTACCGTTAGCTGGGAAGTGGCGACGAACGGCCCGCCGCCGGACTACGAGCACTTCCCGGAGGTCCGCGCCGGAATCAATCCGAGCCCGTTGCCGCAGCGTACCGGTCCCAGGCTCGAAATCACCGAGGACCAGAAGACCCGGTTCTACCGAGACGGGTTCCTGGTCATCAAGCACGCGGTCCCTCGCAAGCTGACCCGCGACGCCCGCGAGCGGGTGCGGGGTTTGCGCGCAAGCGGCGGCACCACCGACTTCCAGCGGGGGTTTCAGTTCTTCGCGACCACGCCGGCGTGCCAGCAGGGCTTCGTGAACATGTTCGAGGGTAGCGCCCTGGGCAGTGCCTTGAGAGAACTCATCGGGCCCTTCTCACCCATCATCGCCTGCGATGCCCACAACACGCCCGGTGCCGACGACAGCGGTTTTATCGGCGGCGACCAAGGTGAGATGGGCCACATCGACGGCATGATGGCCCCGCCACCCCGGTACTACCCCCAGAGCGTCGAGGACATCGTCGCGCTCGGCAAGGATCCGAGCGACCCCGAGGCGATGCACCGCTACATGAGTCACCTCGACCATACCGTCCAGAACCCGATGGGAACCCCGTTCTATATCGACCCGGAGCGAACGCTCACGCTGGGAACCTTCACGGCGTTCGTCGGCATCGCCTTCAGCGATCAGACGCAGATGGGCTGCGGGCAAACAGGTGTCCGACGCGGCTTCCATCACGACATGGAGCAGTTCTTTCGGATGCAGCGCGACGCCGGCGGCCCCATCGGCTACGAGGGTCCGGGCTGGCCGCGGGTGGACCCCGCGTCCGTGGCAAGTGGCAACCCCCGGATGGGAATGCCCGCCCCGTTGCTGCAACCGCCGCAGGCTCGCCACGGCGGCTTAGTAGACATCAAGGGCTGGCGCGACAGTCACGCCGGTCGTACTCGAGGAAGGCGACGCGGTGGTCGTCCTCCACGGCTTGCCGCACGCCGGCACCGCGAACCATTCCCGCCACACGCGGTACGGCGCCTTCTACCGCGTGCGCCGTTTTCGCCCCAACAATCCCTACGAGGGCGATCCGCGTTGGCTGCACGGGACCCGCGACCAGAACGACCGGCTCGCGGACGCTTCGGCGGTCACGTTCGACTACGAGACCTACAACCCCTACCGGATGACCATCGATCACCTATGCGACATGTGGTCGGAGTGGGACGGAATGCAGGAGACCGTTCGGCGCGAGCGCACGCGGCAAGGGGGTCGATACCCGGTGCGGCTCACGTTTCCGGTCAGCCCGAGGTATGCCTCGGGCCGACTGCCGCCGGTGGAGGCGCCATGCAATCCTCCCACGGACTTTGGACAATCCCCGTCACGCCACGAGGAACGACGCGCATGACCCTCGAAGTCGCCACCGAGTCACCCGAATTCGACGACGCGCTTGTCGAGACCGCAAACTGGGCGGACGAGGATTGGGTACACGCTCAGTTCGCCTGGCTGCGCGAAAACGAGCCCGTTCGGTGGATGGCCCCCAACGGCTACGATCCGTTCTTCTCGGTAACCCGCCACGCGGACATCAAGGCCATCGAGGCCGACAAGCAACTGTTCATCAACGATCCGAGACCGATCCTCGGTCCCCAACTGCTCGAACACATCACCCGCCACCTGGCGGGACGGCGCCACCTGGTGCGCTCGCTGGTCACCATGGACGACCCGGACCACACTCGGTACCGGGCGCTTACCCAGCGCTGGTTCATGGGATCCAACCTGCGCAAGCTGGATGGCCGCATCGCACAACTCGCAACGGAATACGTGGATCGCCTCGGCGATCTCGGCGGCGAATGCGACTTCGTCAAGGACGTGGCCATCTGGTATCCGCTGCGCGTCATCATGACGATCCTCGGAGTCCCCGACGAGGACGAGCCGCTGATGCTGAAGCTGACCCAGGAGATGTTCGGAAGTGCCGATCCGGACGTGCGGCGCTCGTTCGAGCCCGAGTCGCTCATGGAAGTCATCGCGGATTTCGAGGCCTATTTCCAAGCGCTTAGCGAAGATCGTCGGGCCAACCCGACCGACGACGTCGCGAGCCTGATCGCCAACGCCCGCATCGAGGGCGAACCGGTTCCGGAACACGAGACCAACGGCTACTACATCATCATCGCCGCGGCCGGGCACGACACCACGAGTTCCTCCACCGCCGGGGGGTTGCTGGCGCTGATCGAAAACCCGGGCGAGTTGGCCAAACTGCGCGAGGATCCCGATCGCCACATGGCGCGGGCCATCGACGAGGTCATTCGCTGGGTGACACCGGTGCGGCAGTTCATGCGCACCGCCACCGCCGATTGCCGCATTGGCGACGTGCCGGTCGCCAAGGGCCAGGCCTGCACGCTGTGGTACGTCTCCGCCAACCGCGACGAGGCCGTGTTCGAAGACCCGTTCTCGTTCCGCGTGGATCGACGTTCCAACCATCTGGCATTCGGCTATGGCCCGCACGTCTGTCTTGGCCAGCACCTGGCACGAATGGAGATGGCCGCGCTGTATCGGGAAATGCTCGCCCGGGTCGATCATGTCGAACTGAACGGCGTACCCGCCTATACGCAGTCGGCGTTCGTCGGCGGTCTCAAGAGCCTGCCCATCCGCTACCGGATGAAGTAGCCGCCGGAACGACGATGGTCGACCAACCGCCCGCACCACGGCCGAAAGACCCGGAGATGGCGCTCTCGACCAAGGCGCCACCCGCCCGGCGGCCGTTGCCCATTACCCCGGACCTCGATCCACCGGGCGCCAGCCAACTCGGGTTAAGTCCCGCCGAGATCGAGCAGTTCAGGACCCAGGGGTTCGTCGTCAAGCGCGGGCTGATTCCAAGGAGCGCCTTCAAGCCGTTCATCGATCTCTGGTGGCGCCAACCACCCGTCACCTGTGCCGGGCTGACTAGAGAGCAAGCGGGTTGGACCGCACCGGGCAAACATTGGCCCAAGGAGAACCGTTGGGGCCTTGCGGACAACTGGATGGGGAACGGCGCGTGGCCGTCGCCGGAAGACGAGCGTCCGGGGGCGACGCCCGGGGAACGGGTCGGACGGCTGCCCTACAAGCTGACCCGAGATCGCGGCAACGACGTCTGGCGCTGGCACGGCATCGGACACGACCCCGCCTTCGTCGCGGCGACTTCCGCGCACCCCCGCATGCTCCACATGCTGGAGATCCTGCTCGGCGGTCCGGTGAAGCGCCCGCGCCGCAACCGCGGCATCTACGCCGTGTTCCCCCTGGACCCCGAGGCAGCCGCGTCGCAACTCGGCCCGCACATGGACCAAAGCATGACCGAGGTATCGGCGGTCACCTACCTAGAGGACGTGCCGCCCCTCTCGGGGGGCTTCACGATCTACCCGACCTCGCCGCAGTTGCTGTACCCGACCTCCGCCCAAGCACTCAATTGGGTCGCGACCGAACAGTCGGCAGGGGTGATGGATCGCATCAAGAGCGAGATCCAACCCTTGGAGTTCACTGGACAAGCCGGCGACGTGATCTTCTGCCACGGCTGGATGGTCCACTCCGCGGGCATCCACGAGACCGACCGCATCCGCCTGGCGGCGGTACAGGACTTCAACAAGGTCCGCGAGCGCAGCCACATGCGTTGGACTGCGGCCGGCAAGAACGGCGGACCCAGGATCCACTGCGACATGGGCGGCGTGTTCCGCTTCCCGGAGGAGTCCGACGACGACCCCGCCGACGGATACCGGGAAGTCACCAACCAGTGGATCATGGACTCCAACGAATTCGTGCTAACCCGCGAGGCACCCTACGACGACATGTTCCGGGAGTGGAACCTCGGCCAGCGTCCGGTCGAAGGCAACATCGTCGACGAACCCGCCTGGTGGGAAAAGTACAACCTGCCGCTGCTGCCGGCCGCCGGCATGCCGCGCGGCACCGGCGGCACGCCCGCCGTGCCCTTGTCGGATATCGCCGAATACGGCGGCGACGGAACTTGGCGCGTCGCCTCCCGGGCCAACGATTGGATGCGTCTCTAGGCGGCTCCCTGTGTCCCCCACTTATCGGCTTGAGGCCTCCTAGCCGGACATCTTGATGCTTCCCTACAGCGCACTATGATGCCTACGTGCGCACGACGCTTACCATCGACGACGACATCGCGGCGGCCCTGAAGGACCGCGCCCGGGCCAGCGGGCAATCATTCATGGCCGTGGTGAACGAGGTGATGCGGAGTGGACTCAGCGTCGGCGACAAGCCCCTCCCCGGCCGACCGCGTTTCAAGGTCAAATCGGCACGCCGCGGATTCTTGCGCGGAATCGACCCGCTGAAACTCAACCAACTGGTGGACGACATAGAGGTCGAAGACTTCCTTCGCAAAGACCACGGCGCCAACTCGTGATCCTCCCGGACATCAACCTCCTGGTCTATGCGGCGAATCCCCCGACCTACCGGAATCCGTAGGCCTGCGCGGGCAGCCAGGTCGCGAGATCTTCCCAGCCGAAGATGATTGCGAGTCCGACTAGCTGGATGACGATGAACGGCACCACGCCCCGGTAGATCACCGGCAGGTCGACGCCCGCCGGCGCAATTCCCTTGAGGTAGAACAACGCGCCACCCACGGGCGGCGTCAGAAAGCTGGTTTGCAGGCACACCGCGAACATCACCGTGAACCACACCGGGTCGAAACCCAGCGTGCGTACCACGGGCTCGATCAAGGGCAGGATGATGAGCGTCAGTTCGAGCCAGTCGAGGAAGAAGCCGAGAATGAACGTCGCGATCAGGATGCAGACGACGATCCCCGTCGGTCCGAACGGCAGTCCGAGCAACGCACGCTCGATCAGTTCATCGCCGCCCAATCCCCGTAGTACCAGGGTGAAGCAGACGGCACCGATGATGGCGCCGAAGATGAACGCCGACGTACGCGAGGTCTCCTCCACGACCTCGGCCATCACCTTGCGGGTCAACGAGCCTTTCAGTGCCGCCAGGAGCAGCGCGCCCGCCGCACCGACGCCCGCTGCTTCCGTCGGGGTCGCCAGTCCGAAGAAGATGCTGCCGAGCACGGCCAGGATCAAGAGCGCCGCGGGCACCACGGCAAGGGTCAGGTCCCACGCCGCACGCAGGGTCATGGGTTCGGACCGGACGGCCGGGGCATGCCCCGGTTTGAACCAGCCGATGACCAGCAGGTAGACGATGTAGAGGCCGCCGAGCAGGACACCCGGGAACAAGGCGCCAAGGAAGAGATCGCCCACGCTCATCGACATCCGGTCGGCCATGACGACGAGCATGATGCTGGGCGGGATGAGGATGCCGAGGGTCCCGACGGCACAGACCGTGCCCGATGCCAGGCGCTTGTCGTAGCCGTGCTCCAACATGGCCGGCAGACCGAGCAGGCCGAGGAGAACGACGGACGCGCCGATGATGCCCGTCGAGGCCGCAAGCAGCACGCCGATGACGGTCACCGTGATGGCGAGCCCACCACGCACCGGGCCGAGGAGCCGTGCAAACCCGGTCAACAGGCTGCGCGCGATGCCGGAGCGGTCGAGCAGCACCCCCATGAAGATGAACATGGGCAAGGCGACCATCACCCAGTTCTCCATCACATCCCAGATGCGATCGACCGTCATCGAGGTGTAGAACCAGTCGACGTTCGTCGGGATGGCGAAATCCACCTGGAAGATGATCGCGAACCCCGTGAACACCACGGCCAACCCGCCCAGTACCCAGGCGATCGGGTAGCCCGAGAACACGAGCCCGATAAAGGCCACGATCATCAACAGCGCGAGGATCTCGGCGCCGGTCATCGGGGTCCCCCGGTGAGATACGCCCACATCCTCGTAAGCCGCGACGCGACAGCGAGGAGCAGGAGCGCAAATGCGACGGGTATCACGGCCTTCAACAGCCAGCGGAACGGCAGCCCGCCGGGTGACGAGGAGATCTCCGAGGCCGACCAGCTGTGGGCGACGAACGGAAACGAGAACCACAGCACCACCGCGATGAACGGAAGTAGCAGCAGTAGGGTGCTGTATAACTCGATCCAGACCTGCAAGCGCGGTCGGAGTCTCACGGACACCAGGTCGATCCGGATATGCGCGTCGACACGGTAGGCGTAGGCCATGGCGATCAGGAACGCCAACGCGTTCAAATGCCACTGCAACTCCTCGAGTTCGATGCGACCCTCGCGAAAGACGTAGCGCAGGGTGACGTTCACAACGATCACCGCGAGTAGTACCACCCACAGCCAACTGGCTGCGCGACCGATCACCGTGAGGGCCTGATCGACCACGCGGGAGAAGCGGGTTTCGGGAAGCTCGATTCCCGTCAAATCAGTGTCCCATGGCCGCACCGTTCCACGATGCAGTCCATCCCGTCACCATCAACGAGCGCGGGACGGGACAAGCCCGTCCCCTACGGGTTTGTGCGGCGAAGGCTCGTAGGGGCGGCGCTTGTCGTCGCCCGTGTCGGACTTCCGTGGCCTCATCCCTAGAAGTCCTTCGGCAAGTACGCCAGTCGACGCCACTCGCCGTAGACGGCCTTGTAGGCGCGCTGCGAATCGAGCACGGCCTCGAAGTCGGCATCCGCGGCCGCCTCCTCGTCGAGCACCTCCTGCGCGGCACTCTCCAGGACGCGCAACACCTCTTCCGGGAAGTAGCTTGCCGAAACCCCGAGTTCCGGGAACTCCGCGACGACGGGTGCCTGCTGAAACTCCGACAGTCCGAGGCTGCGCCCCACCGATGCCATGCACACCGTCTCGATGAGCCCCTGGTCCGCCTGCGGCAGGGCCTCCCAGACCCCGAGGTTGATCACGAAATGGGTGGCGCTGAATGGCTGGTGCCAACCGGGGTAGTAGTTGTACTTGGCGATCCGCGAGAAGCCGAGCGCCTTGTCGGTGATCGGTTGCGCGAACTCCGTCGCATCGATAACCCCGGTGTCGAGTGCCTGGAAGATCTCGCCCGCCGGCAGCATCGTCACCGACGCGCCGACGCGCTGCATGACCTTGCCACCAAGGCCCGCGAACCGAATCTTGAGCCCTGCGAGGTCCTCGGTAGAGTTCAGCGGTGTGCGAAACCAGCCCGCGGTCTCGGGTCCCGAGATGCCGCACAGGAGCGGCTTGGTGTTGTGCCGCGCGTAGATCCCCTCGGCGAGCGCCCTGCCGTCGCCGAAATGCCACCAGCCGATGTAGGCCCAGGGTTCGAGCCCGAACGGCGTCGCACCGAACAACGCCGAGGAAGGTATCTTGCCCTGATCGTAGCCCAGCCAGGTATACCCGGCGGGTACCTTGCGATCGCGCACGGCGTCGGTCACGGCGAACGCCGGGACGATCTCTCCCGGATCGTAGAGGTCAATCCTCACCCCGCCGCCGCTGGCGTGATCGAGTGCCTCCGCGAACCATCTGGGCGTCTCGCCGGCGCCGGGCAGACTGCGCGGCGCACTCAACGGAACCCGCCAATGGATGCGCTCGGTGACACCCTCGGCCGAGATCGTCGCAACAGGCGTCCCGGCGCTGCCGGGCGGTCGAAGTGCCAAGCTCGACAGGAATCCGGCAACCAAGGCCACTGCGGCGAGCACCAACGCCGCCCGTTTGGAAATCACGGCTCGCCCTCCCCCGGTGATGTCGTCAGTGGATCGCCACCGGATTGATGATCATCTGCACCGCGCCCTTGATCTTGGCGTGGCCCAGTACGAACAGGAACTCGAACGCGCCGTCGCGCACCAGCGGCCCGGTGTTCATCACCTCGAGAATATAGATGCCGTTCTCCTTGAGCAGCGTCACGTGGCCCTGGAACGGCCGTTCGGGATGCTCCGGCGGTACGACATCGAGTCCCCAGGTATCCGCACCGGCCGCGACGACGCTCCGGCTTGCCAGGTAGTCGGCCACCTCTTCGGCCATGCCCGGTTCCCCGGCGACCCAGGCGTCGGGGTTGTTGGCAAGCATTCCCTCGGTCCAGCCCGTATGGAAGAGCACCACGTCGCCCTCGCGGATCGGCGTGCCCTGTTTCTCCTCGACGGCCTGCACATCGGCGGTCGTGAAGAACTGACCCGCCTGCATGATCTCGACACCCGCATGGCCCGCCATGTCCAACACCACGCCACGGGCGACGATCGGCGGAATCTTGTCGATGCCGAGTTTGGTGAGTCCCGTTATCTCGGCGAAATCCTCGGCGCGGTTGCAGTTGTAGTAGACGCCACCGGGGGCGCCCAAGTGGCCGAGGCCGTCGATCTGCGAGCCGATGCCGAGCCAGGTCTGCACCAGGTCGTCGTTGTAGGCCATGTTCGGGAACGCCGCCCTGCCCTGCTGCTGACCGGGCTGGACCACCTGCAAAGCCAGCCCCCGAGGCGGGAATGCCGGCGTGGCGGCATCAATCGTGATGCCCAGGCTGTAGGTTTTCCCCGTCTTGATGAGTTTGGACGCCGCGAGCACGCTGTCGGCCGTGATCAGGTTGGCGCTGCCAATCTCGTCGCCGATGCCCCACTTGGACGGTTCGCAGTCCTGCTCCGCGGCGCTGGCGACCGTGGTCGTCCACAGCACGCCCAGAGCAATGATTCGTACCTTGGTCATTGTGCAATCCCTCGTAAGCCGTCGGCGTCCGATTGTGTCAGCACCGGCGACGAATGTCGCCGTGGCTGCCGCTCGACTCGCTCAATACCAGCGTGCCTTGTCCACCACGTTGCGCAGCGGTTCGCCCGCGAGGAAGCGCCGAGCGTTGTCGGCAAGGAGCGCATAGCGCCGCTCCGGGATGTCGGCGGCGTCCGCCACAGCGACATGGGGCGTGACCAGTACGTTCTCCATTCGCCACAACGGATGGTCGGCGGGCAACGGCTCGATCTCGAAGACATCGAGACCGGCACCGGCGATCCCGCCATCGGCGAGCGCCGACGTTAGGTCGTCGAGCCTGGCGGTCATGCCGCGCCCGATGTTGATGAAATAGGCGGTCGGCTTCATTCGCCCGAACCGTTCGGCGTTCCACATGTATTCGGTCTCGGGCGTGTGCGGCACGGTCGTGACGACGAAGTCGGCAGACGGCAAAAAATCGTCAAGTCTCGACGGCGCATGGATCGTCGCCGGACAGTCGTGCTCGGGCCTGGGGTCGATGCCGATGACCGAGGCACCGAGCATTGCGCAGAGACGCGCTGCTTCGGCGCCGATGCCGCCGACGCCGTTGACGAGCACGGTGGATCCGGCGACGTTGACGTAGCCGTGTTTTCGCGCCCGTGGATCCCAGCGACTCGCGCGCTGCGCTTCCATGTAGTACGGCAGCCCACGGGACAAGGCCAGCATCAGCATGAGAATGTGATGCGCAATATGGTCCGAATAGATGCCCCGCGGATTGGTGACGGCGACGGGGTGGTCGATCAGTTCCTGGTAGTAGTAGCCGGGGAAAGGCCCTGCGAAGGGGTTCTGCAACCAGCGCAGGTTACGCGCCAAGGGCAGCATTTCGGGCGAGACCCAGCCGTAGGCGGCATCCGCCCGGGCGATCACGTTTCGCACCGCGCCGTCGTCCTCCGCGACGACCACCACGAATCCGGGCGCATCTTCCGCCAAACGCTTGGCCCAGGAGCGCATGTCGTCGTTCGCGGGCGGCAACATGACGAAGACGGGCTTGGGGCGATCGGACCCTCGACGGTCCATCTGTTCCGACATGGTTGTGCTTCCCAACTCGTGAATTGGCGGCAAGTATGCAGTGTTTCCGTCTATGCTTAGGCGCTTTGCCCAGCCGACGGCCCAGTCAGAGGGAAGACCCGAATGCTCGAACGGTTCAAGGTTCCGGCGAACGTCGCGGTACGCGTCCCCGACGCGACGATGCGTCAAGCCGTGGAGAACATCTTCACCACCCTCGGCATGACCGAGTCCTTCGCCGCGAAATGTGCGGACCCGCTAATCTATGCGGACGTGCGGGGAATCGACTCCCACGGCGTCAGCAATATGATGAGGGCCTACGTCGCCGGTCTTAAGGGCGGCTACATCAATCCGACACCCACCATGAAACGGGTCCGGGACTTCCCCGCCACAGTCTCGGTGGACGGTGATCGAGGACTCGGCCTGGGGCAAGGCAGGGAACTCATGGAACTGGCCTGCGAACGCGCCAAGAACAACGGCGTCGGCGTTGTCACGGCGTTCAACAGCGGCCATTACGGCGCAGCGGCCTACTACGCCCACCTCGCCCTCGAACATGACATGGTCGGCGTGTCCATGACCTCCGGCGGTTTGCAGGTAGCGCCCACTCAAGGCGCCGAACCGCTCTTGGGCCTGAATCCCCTGAGTATCGCCGCACCGTCGAAGGACGAACCGCCGTTCATCTTCGACGCGTCCATGAGTTCCGTAGCCGGCAACAAGATCAGCCTCTTAAGGCGCGTCGGCGGGAAGGTGCTGCCGGCCTGGATCACCGACACCGAGGGTGCGCCGATCATGGAAGAGACCGACGTACCCGACCGTTACCTGATGTTGCCCTTGGGCGGCACGCGGGAGATCGGCTCCCACAAGGGCTTCGGGTTGGCGATGCTGGTGGAGATCCTCTGCAAGGCGCTGACGGGTACCGGTGCCGGTCCGCATCGCCGACAGGGCTCGGGGCACTACTTCATGGCCTACAACATCGCCGCGTTCACCGACGTCGATGTCTTCAAGACGGACATGGATGCCTACCTGCGCTCGATCCTCGACTGCAAACCGGCACCCGGGGAATCGCGGGTCGTCTATGCCGGCTTCCCGGAACACGAGGACGAGATCGACCGCCGGGCGAACGGCATTCCGTACCACCCCGAAGTGATCGGGTGGTTCAACGGCGTCATGGAGCAACTGGGGATTCAGTCACCGTTCAACTGATTGGCCGGGGGCGCCGACAATCGCTTCCTCTTCCAGGAATCCGCTGCACGAGCGTCAACCACAGCAAGAGGATAGTTCACCTGTCTTGAACGTCTAACGGCCACGGCTGGCCCGACTGAATGATTATCATTCAGCACATGGATAATTCGCTACCAAGAGCGCTCGCGCCGCAGCTTCGCGCACATCTCGATGTGATGCCGGTCGTGGTCGTGACGGGCGCCCGACAAACCGGCAAGACCACGCTCGCGCAGCGCCTTGCGCCGGGACCACGGCGGTTCACCACCCTCGACGATCTCGATGCGCTCGATGCCGCCCAACACGATCCCGATCGACTGCTCGGCGGTCGCGATGCCATCACGCTGGACGAGATTCAACGGGCCCCCAGCCTTCTCGCTGCCATCAAACGCCACGTCGACAGCCGACGAACGTCCGGGCGTTTCCTCCTCACCGGTTCCGCGAACCTAGCGCTCATGGCAAGCGTGTCGGAGTCGCTGGCGGGACGGGCCAGCTACTTGACGCTGTGGCCGATGGCGCGTCAAGAGCAGCGCGGGCTGGGACGAACGGGGTGCTGGGATGATCTGCTGTCCGCCCCGGATTCGGATTGGCAGGACATCCTGATCGCGCAGCCGCAACACGCGGAGGATTGGCGGGTAGTCGCGCGACGAGGCGGATTCCCGGACCCCTCGGTCCATCTGGCGAACGATGGCGAACGGGCGATCTGGTTCGACGGCTATATCCAGACGTACCTCGAGCGAGACCTCGCGGACCTGTCGTCCGTCGCATCGCTGGTCGACTTTCGTCGACTGGTCCGTACCGCTTGTCTCCGCGTCGGCCAAGTCGTCAACCAAACGGAGATGGGAAGAGATGCCGCCGTCCCTCAACCGACGGTGCACCGCTACCTGAACCTGCTCGAAGCGTCCTATCTCCT
>JAGWBM010000056.1:14470-18106 GCA_021295895.1 Pseudomonadales bacterium | reverse complement strand
TGGCGCGACACCCGAGCAGAGCGCGCCGAGATCGCCTATTGGCGCACCACCACGGGCGACGAGGTCGACTTCGTGGTCGAGGCCGGAGAGATGTTGCTTCCGATCGAGGTCAAGGCGACCGCCAATCCCCGATTGCGCGACACCGTGCGCATACGGGCATTCCGGCGGGAATATCCCGAACGGGCCCGGGCGGGGTTGCTGCTTCACAGCGGCGAGACGACCGAGTGGCTCGCGCGGCGGCTCGTCTAGAAGTTGTCCGTGCTAGAGGACACCGGAAGCTCTCGGTTCCCAATCGCCGCACCGCGCCTGGCAGGAGGGATTCGCGTAGCGAATGCGACGTCTCCACCGACACCCCGCGTCAGCGGTTCGTTGCGATTCCCGCAACGCTGCTAACATCGACGCATGGCCGAAACCGAGTCCAAATCCGACGACCCGGCACGGGAGATCGCCGAGCGGTACCGCCACCGGGTGGGCGGCGTACTCACTGCACTTCGGGAAACCGTGGCGCGTTTCGGGTACGTCAGCCGATCCCGCGAGCACGTCGTCGCGGACGTTTTCAACCTGAGCCGTGCCGAGGTTCGCGGCATCGTCTCCTTCTATCACGACCTAAAGACGACGCCGCAGCCGCCGGTTCAGGTCCGCGTCTGCCAAGCCGAGGCATGCCAGTCCGTGGGCGCGCGGGAACTTACCACGCGCGTCGAATCGCACCTTGGCATCAAGCTCGGCGAGACGAACGATGCCGTGTCGCTGGATGCCGTCTACTGCTTGGGCCTGTGTGCCCAAGCACCGTCGATGATGGTCAACGGACGTCCGCTGGCTCGGGCTGATCTGTGCGATCTCGCGGAGGAGATTCCGGCGTGACCACCGTGTTCGTCCCGCTCGACACCGCCGCAGTGGCCGCCGGTGGCGATGCCGTGGCTGCCGCCGCGTCGCAAGCCGGGCTGGAGGTCGTACGCAACGGTTCCAGAGGATTGTGCTGGGCCGAACCGATGTTGGAGATCGAAGAAGACGGTGCGCGTCTCGCGTTCGCTAACGTCGCCGCCGGGGATGTTGCCGCCATCGTCGATCAGCGGGAAGGGCATCCCAAGTGCCTCGGAAAGGTTGACGAGGTCGAGTACCTGGACCGACAAACCCGCGCCGTCTTCGACCGCGCCGGGATTCGCAACCCCCTCGATCTCTCGAGGACCACCATTCTGCAGGAGTGCCTTGACCGCGATCCCGAGTCCCTGATCGCCGAAATCGAAACATCGGGTTTGCGCGGCCGCGGCGGCGCCGGTTTTCCTGCCCACATCAAATGGCGGACGGTCTTCGACACCCCCGGCGAGCAGAAGTACATCGTCTGCAATGCCGACGAGGGAGACTCCGGCACCTTCGCGGATCGTCTTTTGATGGAAGGCGATCCCCACCGCCTCATCGAGGGGATGACCATCGCGGGTATCGCCGCCGGCGCGACCCGTGGCTACGTCTACCTTCGCTCCGAATACCCCCTCGCCGCCGAAGTCCTGCAATCCGCCCTCGACAACGCCTACGACGACGGCCTGCTTGGCGAAGACATCCTCGGCAGCGGCAAGGCGTTCGATCTCGAACTCTTCATCGGCGCCGGCGCCTACATCTGCGGCGAGGAAACGTCCCTGCTCGAGAGTCTCGAAGGCAAGCGCGGCGAGATCCGCGTCAAGCCGCCCGTACCGGCGATCAGCGGCCTGTTCGGGGCACCGACCCTGGTCCACAACGTGATCTCGTTCGCCGCCGTGCCGGCGATCATGAAGCACGGCGGCGCGTGGTACGCCGACATGGGCGTCGGCCGGTCAACGGGCACGATGGCGTTTCAGCTAGCCGGCAACGTCCAGCGCGGCGGTCTCATCGAGGTGCCCTTCGGCATCACCATCGACGAGATCGTGAACGGCTTCGGCGGTGGCACCCGCAGCGGTCGACCGATACGCACGGTTCAGATCGGCGGCCCGCTCGGCGCCTATCTTTCGCCTGCGGAGTTCGATACGCCCCTCACCTACGAGGCCATTGCGGAACTCGGCGCCGGCATCGGCCACGGCGGCATCGTGGTGTTCGACGACACGGTGGACCTGGCCCGTCAGGCCCACTACGCGTTCGAGTTCTGCGAGGTGGAGTCCTGCGGCAAGTGCACGCCGTGCCGACTCGGTTCGGTTCGCGGCAAGGAGACCATAGCCGGGATTATCGAAGGTCGCGATGTCGAGCAGAAATTGACTATTATTGAAGACCTTTGCGAGGTGATGGAGACCGCCAGCCTGTGCCAGATGGGCGGCATGACGCCCATACCGGTCATGAGCGCGATCAAGCGGTTCCCGGAGGACTTTCGGCGATGACCATTTCGGTCCCCGACTTCGGCACTCCGCCGGTGGTGCGCTACGCCGAGCCGGCACAACGCCTGGACGGCAACGGCGCCTCGCCAGCTGTCTCCAACGGCGTTGAGTACGTCGATGTGACCATCGACGGCGCGCCCATACGGGTGGCCGCGGGCACCTCCATCATGCGCGCGGCCCGGGAAGCCGGACTCGACATTCCCAAACTCTGCGCCACCGACAACCTGAAGGCGTTCGGTTCCTGCCGGGTGTGCCTGGTGGAGGTGGAAGGACGCCGCGGTCTGCTCGCATCCTGCACCGAACCCGTCCAGGAGGGCATGGTCGTGCACACCCAGACCGAGCAGGTCGCACGAGTGCGCCGCGGCGTCATGGAACTCTACATTTCCGATCATCCGCTGGACTGCCTGACCTGCCCGGCCAACGGCGATTGCGAACTGGAAGACGTCGCCGGTGCCGTGGGACTCCGCGACGTCCGCTACGAGACCGGTGCCAATCACCTGGACGCCGTGACCGACGCTTCCAACCCCTATTTTCAGTTCGACCCCTCGAAGTGCATCGTCTGTTCGCGCTGCGTGCGTGCCTGCGACGAGGTCCAAGGCACCTTCGCGCTGACCATCGACGGGCGCGGCTTCGGTTCCAAGGTGGCAACCAACGCGGAGGATTTCTTCGACTCCGAATGCGTCTCCTGCGGCGCCTGCGTGCAGGCCTGCCCCACCGCCACGTTGATCGAGAAGTCGGTGGTCGACCACGGTGTGCCGGACCGCAGCGTGGACACCACGTGCGCCTACTGCGGCGTCGGTTGCTCGTTCCGGGCCGAGGTCAAGGGCGACGTGGTGGTGCGCATGGTGCCGCACAAGGACGGCAAGGCGAATCACGGCCACTCCTGCGTGAAGGGCCGTTTCGCTTGGGGCTACGCCAACCACAAGGAACGCATTACGACGCCGATGATCCGCGAGACCACCGACGATCCCTGGCGCGAGGTGAGTTGGGACGAGGCCATCGACTACGCCGCGAAGCGGTTGCAGGGCCTGCAGGAGAAATACGGCCGTACAGCCATCGGCGGCATCACCTCCTCGCGCTGCACCAACGAAGAAGTCTGGGTCGTACAGAAGATGGTGCGCGCCGCGTTCGGCAACAACAACGTCGACACCTGCGCCCGGGTGTGCCACTCCCCTACCGGCTATGGTCTCAGGCAAACCTACGGCACCTCCGCCGGCACCCAGGACTTCGATTCCGTCGCGGATGCCGACGTCATCGTCGTCATCGGCGCAAACCCCACGCAGGGACACCCGGTATTCGC
>JAGWBM010000056.1:2223-14439 GCA_021295895.1 Pseudomonadales bacterium | reverse complement strand
GGGGCACCCCTCGCAAGAAAGGGCCGCCAAGCTTGTTGTGTGCGACCCTCGCCGGATCGACCTGGTCCGCACCCCGCACATCGAGGCGTCGCATCACCTGGCGCTGCAGCCCGGCACGAACGTGCCGCTGATGAACGCCTTCGCCCACGTCGTCGCCAGCGAAGACCTCGTCGACCACGATTTCGTCCGGGAACGTTGCGATACCGAGTCGTTCCGCGACTGGCTGGATTTCGCCCGCGATCCGGCCAATGCACCGGAACGCGTTGCCGACGTCCTCGGCGTTCCGGCCGAGGACATCCGTGCCGCCGCCCGCCTCTACGCCACCGCCCGCAACTCGGCCATCTACTACGGGCTCGGCGTCACCGAACACAGCCAGGGATCCACCATGGTGATGGCGATGGCCAATATCGCCATGGCCACGGGCAACATCGGTCGCCCGGGGGTGGGCGTGAATCCGCTCCGCGGGCAGAACAACGTCCAGGGCTCCTGCGACGTCGGCTCGTTCCCCCACGAGTTCTCGGGCTACCGGCCGGTCAAGGACGACGCCGTCCGTGCGGAGTTCGCCGCGCACTGGAAGGTCGATCTCGATGCCGAGCCCGGCTACCGCATCCCCAACATGCTCGACGAGGCGTGTGCCGGAAACTACAAGGGCATCTATATCCAGGGCGAGGATATCGCCCAGTCGGATCCCAACACCCAGCACGTCGAGGCCGCATTGGGATCCATGGAATGCGTGGTCGTCCAGGATCTGTTCCTGAACGAGACCGCCAAGTTCGCCCACGTCTTTCTACCCGGCACGTCGTTTCTCGAAAAGGACGGCACGTTCGTCAACGCGGAGCGGCGCATCAACCGCGTTCGCGCGGTGATGCCGTCGAAGGCGGGCATGCAGGAGTGGCAGGCGACCCAGGCATTGGCCACCGCCATGGGCTACCCGATGAACTACACATCGGTCGAGGAGATTCTCGCCGAGATCGCGGAACTCACCCCGATCTTCGCCGGGGTCACCTTCGACCTCCTGGACCGCGAAGGAAGCGTGCAGTGGCCGTGCAACGAGCAGGCACCCACAGGCACGCCGGTGATGCACCAGGAGCAGTTCGTACGCGGCAAGGGACTGTTTGTCCAGACCGAGTACCAGCCGACCCCAGAGCGCGCCAACCGCAAGTTCCCGCTGCTCTTGACCACGGGCCGAATCCTCACGCAGTACAACGTCGGCGCCCAGACCCGGCGTACCGACAACGTCGAGTGGCTCGACGAAGACGTTCTGGAGATCCACCCGGCGGATGCGGAAACCCGCGGCGTCCGCACCGACGATTGGGTGTCCGTCACCAGCCGTATCGGCGAGATCACGCTGCGCGCGAAGGTAACGTCCCGGGTAGCGCCCGGTGTCGTCTACACCACCTTCCACCATCCCCAGACCGGGACAAACGTCGTAACGACGGAATTGTCGGACTGGGCCACGAACTGCCCGGAGTACAAGGTGACGGCGGTGGAGGTCAGACCGGCGAACCACCGTTCCGAGTGGCAGGACGGCTTCGCGGAGCGCGCCCGGAACCAGGCCGAGGCGTTGGCCGCAGCGGGTAGCTGAACCCGCTCGCCCATACCCGTGGCGACAATCGAGTTCGATCGATCGATCCCGGCGGCGCCGGCGCCGGCACAGAGCCTGCGTGTCGACGTGTCGTTTCACGGACGCGACGCCGACGACGACACCGACCTCGTCACCGTCGAAGAGCCCATGGAGATCCGACTCGGTTTCACGACCGAAGAGGGACCGACCGAACAGAGTATTTCGGTGACCATGCGTACGCCCGGCGATGACTTCGACCTCGCGGCGGGGTTCCTCTACACCGAGGGGGTTATCCGAAGTCTCGCGGATATCGCCCAAGTGGAGCACTGCGGCCCACCGAGCCCTGACAAGGGCTTGCGGAACGTCGTCAAGGTGACGCTCGCCGAGAACGTCCGCTTCGACGCGGGGAGCTTGATGCGGCACTTCTTCACGTCGTCGAGTTGCGGCGTGTGCGGTAAGGCGTCCCTCGACGCGGTGCGCATCCAACTGCCGGACGGCAAACGCGACGCTTTCGAGATCGCCGCCCCCGAACTGAAGCGACTGCCCGAGGCATTGCGCGCCAGTCAAACAGAGTTTGTTCGCACCGGGGGCTTGCACGCCTCCGCGTGTTTCGATGCCAGCGGCGGCATCCGACGCCTGCGCGAGGATGTGGGGCGCCACAACGCTCTGGACAAGCTGATCGGTTCCTACCTCGAGGAGTCGGCGCCGCTGGCCGGCCTCGGCATCCTGCTCTCCGGTCGCGCCAGTTTCGAGTTGATCCAGAAGGCCGCCATGACCCGCGCCGCGTTCGTCGCCGCCGTCGGTCCACCGTCCAGCCTGGCCGTGGAACTCGCCGGGGACCTGGGGCTGACCCTGGTCGGATTCCTGAAGGCCGACACCTTCAACGTCTATGTCGCGCCACAGCGCATCGTCTGACTCGACCCAACGGCCCGCCATCACGGCAGTCGTCCTCTGCGGCGGTCAAGCGACTCGGCTCGGCGGCATCGAAAAACCGCTGACCGACCTGGGCGGCAAACCGCTCCTCGCCCATGTGATCGCGCGGCTCGAACCGATGGTGGACGACTTCGTACTGTCCGTCGCCCGCGAGGCCGAACACTACGAGCAGTTCGGCTACCCCGTGGTCGCCGACGACGATCCGGGCCAAGGTCCCTTGGCGGGCATTGTCTCCGCCGTGGCGGCGGCACAAACGCCTTGGATCCTAACGACGCCTGCGGACACCCCGTTCCTGCCGTCGAATCTCGTCGCCGATCTGGCGCCGGCCTGCGCCCGGCGTGGCGCGGCCGTGGTCTGTGCGGGCGGCCACCGCCAGAACCTCTCGATGCTCCTCGACCAACGACTGGCAGCGTCGCTCGCCGAGTTCTACCGTTCCGGTGGTCGCGCGGTACACCGGTGGCTGGTCGCCAACGGCGTCGACGAGGTCGAGTTTCCCCAAGACGGTTTCTTCAACATCAACACGCCCGAAGACCTTGCCCTCGCCCGTTCGGCATCTCGAGCGGCGACCGGCAAGGCATAAGAGCCCTGTTCGCCTCACACTCGCCCCTCGACGCACGCATCGCAGCTCTGCGCGCCTCGTAGGGCGATACGCGCCCGAGGCGCGCGGTCGCCGGCGTCGGCATTCCGCACGGCGTTGGTTCAGTGTCATGGGAATGCGGCAGCGTTCTCGACCGCGCCCGTAATGCCCGCCGGGGCACCTACTCGGGTTCGAGATCCACCTCGAGAGGATTCGGCCGGTGCTCGCGATTGGCGCCGCTGGCCCAATCGGCAGCCCGGCCGATGTACTCGGTGTCCGCGAGTACGACGCGGTCCTTGAGCCCTTTCTTCTCGTCCTGGACCGGCACCGACTTGATGGTGAACGTCTCTGTGACATAACCGTCCTTGCGCACGGTCACCACGAAGTCGCCCCGGCGCGCGACTCTGACGCTACAGGGGGTCGTGCACTCCCAGCCACTAGTCGACGTCACCGACGCTCCCATGGGAGCGGAACGCACCTCGAAAGTCTCGGTCGGCCCGCGTTTGACCGTCGCACAACCCGTCAAGGCGATCAATAGAATCGCAACGAAGCAACGGCGCATACAACCTCTCCGCCGACGGAAAGCAACTCCCGTATCATGCCGACCGATCTTGGGGAAGGGAAGCACCATGGTGGAGGTTCACAGGTCGGGACCGGTGGCGACCATCGGTCTTGGCGGGCGATTGATCGACTTCGACACCCTCGAGGGCCTTCGCGATGCCGTGCACGCGGCGGCCGGCGACGACACCCGCGCCCTGGTCCTGGACTGCCGCAGCGGCGGCGACGACTGGACGAACATGGGCGAGTGGCCACAACGGCTCGCACATCGGCGTCCCGCGGGCTCGCACGGCCCCGGTCCGTTGCCGGAGCAGGACGCCATCAGGGCGCTGCGGGCGTTCATGAAGCCGACGCTGGCGTTGATGCACGGCGAGGTGCTTGGGCTCGCGCTCGACCTGGCGTGCGTCTGCGACATCCGCCTCGCGTCGGCCACGGTGCGAATCGGCGACCCCCGCATCCGGCAGGGGCGGGCGGCTGCGACCGGCATCGCCTACCTGCTGCCGAAGCTGATCGGCCAATCCCAGGCGATGCGTATCCTGCTGCTCGGCGAGATCCTCGACGCCCCGGAAGCCAAGCGAATCCACCTCGTTCACGAAGTGGTGGATGACGAAGCGTTCGACGCCCGGGCACGCGAATTGGCGGACGACATCGCGAAGCTCCCGACGCGTGCCTGGGAGGTTCACAAGCGCCAGGTCCTGCCGCAACTCGACCTGCCCTTCGACGCCGCCATGATGCATTCCCTCGGCGTCCGCCAAACCCACGTTATCGAGGATCGCTTGGAAGGAATGAAAGCCTGGCGGGAGCGCCGACCTCCTGAGTTCAAGGGCCGATGAGCGACGATACGGCGCTGGTCGTGTCGGACGAGGGACGGGTCCGTCATCTGATCCTCAACCGGCCGCAGAAGCTCAACGCGCTGGACCTCGACCAGCATGTGCGCATCAAACGAGCCGTCGAGGCTGCTGCCGACGACGATTCCGTGCGCCTCCTGGTGCTGTCCGGCGAGGGCCGCGCGTTCTGTGCCGGGGACGATCTGACTGCTGGAGCCCCCCAAGGCGAAGATCCCATGAGGGGTCGTCGGGTGGATCTCGACCTCGGCACCGGTCCCGCGTTTCTCCTCGAATCCGCAGCGGTGCTTCGGGCCTGTCCCAAGCCAACGGTGGTGCTCCTGCACGGCCATGCCCTGGGTTCCGGGTACGACTACAGCCTGTCCTGCGACTTCCGACTCGCCACCGAAGACGTGAACTACGGCGACCCGCGTATCCACCGGGCGCTTTGGGCGGCGGAAGGCTGGTCATACAAGCTGCCCCGGCTCGTCAACCAATCCGTCGTCACGCCGATCGCCTACCTGGGCGAAACCATGAACGGCCCGGCCGCCCACGCCTACGGCCTGGTCCACCGCGTCTATCCCGCAGGTGCCGACCTGCGCACTGCGGCGAAGCCGTTCTTCGACCAGTTGGCCAACCTGGACGAGGGTGCGTATGCACAGACGAAGGCACGCATCCTGGCGTCGGACGACCTCGACTTCGAACACGCCCTCGCCTTCACCCCCTTGCACGAAGCGCTTTGATCACCCACCGGGATTCCTACGCGTCCGCACGGCAAACGAGGTTGAAATTCCCCGACACTTGGAAATAATAGAGGGTCGACATAGCGCATCCACGCGCGAGACGGGACCGTCGCGGAGGTGCCCGTTGGGTGCTGGTAGTCCGGATCCCCCGTTTCGGGCGGCCCGTCGAGTGGGACGCGCGGAGGGAACATGATGAACTGTCGAGCCGGACGCGTTTGGTCTCACCGGCCCCTCATTGTGCGGCGGGCCTGCATCCCCATCGCCATCGCCGTTGCAGCCGCATCCGCGAATGCCCAGGACCACCTGGTGCCGCTGTTTCCCGCCGCTTCCGACACGGTTCGCCAGGGCTTCGTGCGCGTCATCAACCACGGCGAGGAGTCGGGCGAGGTCAGCATCGAGGCCATCGACGACGACGGCAACGTCCACGAAATGGCGTTGTCCATCGACGCCGGGGAAACCGTGCACTTCAACTCGGACGACCTGGAGGACGTCAACGCCAACAAGGGTTTGTCCGGGACGATAGCAAGCGGCGTAGGCGACTGGCGCCTGAACTTGGCCAGCGACCTGGACATCGAGGTACTCGCCTACATTCGCACCCGGGACGGCTTCCTCACGGCCATGCACGACTTGGTGCCCGAAGCCGACGACGGGCACCGTGTCGCCACCTTCAATCCCGGGCGCAACACCAACCAGGTCAGCCACCTGCGCTTGATCAACCCCAGCGCTACCGAGGCCACGGTGACGGTCTACGGGATAGACGACAGCGGCGTTCGCTTTCCCGAGGAGGGGATGCCGGCGGTGCAGATCACCGTGCCGCCCCGCGCCGCGCGGACCTATTCGGCAATGGAACTTGAGAACGGCGGCGCTGAGGGTCTGACCGGCAAGATCGGCTCCGGCAACGGCAAATGGCAGCTTCTCGTCACGAGCGACGCGGGGATTCATGCGATGAGCCTGTTGCGGAGCCCGACAGGCCATCTCACCAACCTTTCCACCTCACCCCAGGACGATGGCGATACCCACGCGGTGGCGATGTTTCCGCCCAACATGGCGTCCGGCCCACAGGGCTTCGTGCGGGTGATCAACCGCGGCGACGAGGCGGGCGAAGTCAGCATCAATGCCTTCGACGACGACGGCAAGGCATACGAGACACTCACGCTCGCCATCGAGGCCCAGCAGACCCGTCACTTCAACTCCCAGGATCTCGAAGAAGGCAGCGAAAGCAAGGGTCTCGTCGGTACCGGTGCCGGGCAAGGCGACTGGCGACTGGAACTGACCAGCGATCTCGACATCGAGGTGCTGGCCTATGTCCGCACCGCAGACGGATTCCTGACCGCAATGCACGATACGGCACCCGCGGCGGACAACCGACATCGCGTGGCCGTCTTCAATCCAGGCTCCAACACCAACCAGTTGAGTTGGCTGCGGCTCGTCAACCCCGGCGACGAGGCCGCATCGGTCGACGTCACGGGTATAGACGACATGGGCGAGTATTCGGACTACCTCGTCCAAGTCGACATCCCGCCGAAAGGCGGCCGGTCCCTGGACGCCGCCGAACTCGAGGACCTGGGACTTGGCGACGGCCGCGGCAAGTGGCAACTGATCGTCGAGTCGGAGCAGTCGATCATCGCCATGAGCCTGCTGGCGACACCCACCGGGCACCTGACCAACCTATCGACGGCACCCGAACGCGGCGCGGAGTTCCCGGACACCGCGGAAGACGTGTTCGCCGAGGACGTCTCGCCATCCATCGTCCAGGGGGTTTGCATCGGCTGCCACACCGAGGGCGGGGATTCCGGCCACACGCGGTTGGTGTTCGTCGACGACTCGGACCCGGACCACATCGCCAAGAACCTCGCCCAGTTCGAGAACCTGCTGGGCGAGGTCGACAAGGACTACATCCTGGCGAAGATCGCCAACGACAGCGGTCACGGCGGCGGCAGACGGTTCGCGTCGGACGACGAGGAGTACGTGGCGCTGGAGGGCTTCCTGGTCATCCTCCAGGGCGAACTGCGCCGCGCGGCCGGACCCGTCGAGATTGCCCAGTCACCGATTCCCGAGGGCATCGGCCACCCGGTGTTCGCGAGTCCCCACTCAAAGCCCATCGCTGCCGTCGGCGACTTCGTCTACGTGGCGAACACCCCCAGCGATACCGTCGACGTCATCGACGCGGCAACACGCGCGATCGTCAACCGGATCAACGTCGGCATCGATCCGGTCAGCGTGGTACCGAGGCCGGACGGTAAGGAGGTTTGGGTCGCCAACCACGTCTCCGACACCGTGAGCGTCATTGACACGAATCCCGACAGCCCCTTGTTCCAGAACGTGGTCGCCACGGTACAGGCCGTCGACACTGCGAATTTTTCGACCAACTTCGACGAGCCAGTCGGCATCGCCTTCGCCAGCAACGACAAGGCGTACGTGGCGCTCGGGCCCGCCAACGAGGTCGCCGTGGTGAACGTGGCAACCCGCAGCGTGGGCAAGCGCCTTGAGATTTGGTCCCAAGACCCGCGGGCGATCGCCGTGCAAGGCGACCGGCTATACGTCGTCGCTTTCGAGTCCGGCAACAAGAGCCAGCTATCCGGGTGCTTCAGCACGGAGATCGGCGAGGATGGCTGTACCTTCGACGCCGTCGAGCACGTCTTCTCCAACAACAACGTCCTGTCTCTCAACTACGACGCCGACATCACCGAGGACGACGATGTGCCCGACCGGGATCTCTTCGTGTTCGACACCACGACGGATGAGCAGGTCGCTGTCGTCGAGGGCGTCGGCACGTTGCTTTATGGCATCGCCGTGGACAGCAACGACCGGGTCTATGTCGCGCAAACCGACGCCCGGAACACGGCCAACGGGCTCGCCGGCAGCCAGGGTCACGGCATGGCCGAGATGGAGAACCGGGCGTTCCTGAATCAGATCACCCGCGTCGACTGCGGCGCCCAATCCGGTTGCGGCGAACCCGTGCGCTTCGATCTCGAACCGGTGCCGCCGGACCATCCCGATGCGGAAGACTCACTTGCGACCCCCTTCGGTATCCAAGTGAGCCAGGACGACACCACTCTCGTGGTCACCGCCGCGGGTTCGGACAAGCTGTTCACCGTCGATGCCGAGACCGGCGACGTGCTCGGCAGCGTGGATGTCGAAAACGTACCCCGTGGCGTCGCGTTGGTCTCGGGTCCAGATGGCGAGCTTGTCGGCGCTTGGGTTCTCAACGCCGTGGCCAACTCCGTCTCCGCGGTGGATCTCTCGTCGCCGGACGCGCCAACGGTCGCAGAGACCATTCCCCTCGAGGATCCCACCCACCCCGTCGTAAAGCAGGGCCGCATGGCGTTCAACGACGCCCACGCCTCGACGACCGGCACGTTCTCCTGCGAGTCCTGTCACCCGGACAACCACACCGATCAGTTGATCTGGATCCTCCAGACGCCACCCTGCGAGGGCCAACAAGGTTGCATGGACCAGGTGCCGCCCCGGCTCACCATGCCCGCGAAGGGGTTGCGGGATACCCAGCCCTACCATTGGGACGGCATCCCCGGCGATCCCTACGGCGGCATCAATACGGCCTCGATCAACGCGCCGGTGGAACCCAATTGCAGCACCGATGATCCAGAGTCCTGCACGCGTGTTCTCGTCGATGGGTCGCTGTCAACGACCATGTGCGACGTGAGTTCGGGCGCCTGCCCGCACACCAACGATGAAGGCAAGGCCGGTTTGCTGGACGCACAAGACCGCGACGCCCTGGCCACCTACCTCCTGAGCGTGCCCTTCCCGCCATCCCAAGCGCGTCCATTCAACAACGAACTGACCCAAATGGGCCGCGACGGCCACTTCGAGTTCAGTTTCCTGAACGACTCGGGCCAGGGTACCGGCGCCCAGACCTGCGGCGACTGCCACCGGATGCCGTTCCTGGTCACCCCCAACACCCCCGGCACCGGCATGGACGCGCCCACCTGGCGAGGCGCCTACGACCGCTTCATGATCACGCCCCAGGCGCGGACCAACGTCATCGACCTGATGTACCTGGCGTTCCGCGAGAACGGCGCCGAACCCCAATCCGAATTCAACGAGCGCTTCTACTACGAAGAGGAGGACATCTGGGATCTCGGCGGTGCATCGCCGGAGGTCTGGCAGATGGTCCTGCAGACCAGCACCGGCTTCTCCGGCAGCTTCGCCCGTCAGGTGACCCTGAACGAAGACACCGCGAATACGCCGCTCACCGAACAACTGCTCGATGCGTTGGAGGAATCCGGCCAGGAAGGCGGAATCATCCTGCAGGGCGAGGGTGTCCTGATGGCGGACGGCGAAGCGAGCGCCTTTGCAGTCGACTTCAGCGACGGCGTCTACCGAACCCGGGACGGGAGCGAGTCGTTCAATCGTTCCGAACTGCTCGGGTTGGCCGCCGACGGCCAGCTCGTGCTGACCCTCACCGGCCGGAGCGGCGCCAACATCGACAAGCACATGCAGCCCGCGTTGTGGCCGGTGGCGCCGATCCACCGGCAATCCCGGAACGTCCACCTCGCCTTCCTCGACGACGGGAAACTGCGCATCAACGCCAAGCATGTCCAGGAGGACGCGTCCGTCTACATCGATGGTCGGCGGGTCGATGGTCAGGTGGAGTGCGAACACGGGACACTGCCCTACTGCTCCGGCGAGGTCGCGATCGTCGAACTGGACGAAGCGCCCCCGGGAGGCCTGCACTTCCTGCAGATCCAGAACCCGCAGGGGCTCTTCAGCAACGACATGATGTTCTTCCACGAAGATCTGCAGACGATGCCTTCGGCGGGAAACCGGAACCTCATCAGCAGCGGCGGCGAGTTCAACCGGGTCCGGTTCGACCGCCACAACTGGAACTTCGTCAACGTAAACAACATCGTCTCGGGTATCGACTGGGGTCGCGGGGAAGTGAATATCCCGATCCGTGTGGCCTCATCCACCCGTTGGCACGCCCAGATCAGCCACGCGGTTCCGGTTGTCGGCGGGCAGACCTACACGCTGTGCTACGACGCCAAGTCGAACGAACTCGGCGATGACCAGCAACGGTCGATAAGGGCGTACATGGACACGAACATGGACAACTGGCAGAACACCAGCGGCGGCCAGTTCAGGGTGACCCTAACCTCGTCCTACGAGCAGTTCCAGCACACCTTCACGATCGCCGAAACCGACTTAAGGGGTCGGGTCGCCTTCGACCTGGCGGAAAGCGCCTACGACGTGCAGATGGACAATATCGGCCTCTACGAGGGCACCGAGTGCGGCGATCCGTCGAAACAACCGGGGATGTTCCCCGGCGCCCCGTAGGGGACGCCCTTGCGGCGTCCCGTTCGCCAACCCTGCACGGCTGCCGATTCGGGCGACCGTTAGGTTAGCCCCGAGGCAACCGTGCGCGATGCTCGCGAGGCCTCAGCCGAAGTACATGCCTCCGTCGGTTCTGCGCAGCTTGTCCCGGGCGATCACCACGCGGTGCACTTCGGAAGGCCCCTCGCCGATCCGCTTGACGCGCAATTCCCGATACCAGCGCTCCAGCGGCATCTCCCTGGCCATGCCCATGCCGCCGAACATCTGCATGGCGCGGTCCACGACGCGCCCCGCCGTTTCCGTGCCGTAGAGCTTGCACACCGAGGCATCGACCTTGCCGGGCGCCCCGGCATCCACCTTCGACGCGGCGTCGTAGATCAGGAACCGGGCGGCGCGAAGTTCCACCTCGGAGTCGGCGATCATCCACTGGATGGCCTGCTTGTCGGCTAAACGGCCGCCCCGCACCGGTCGCTGCTTGACCCAGCCGCAGGCCATGTCGAGGGCCTCCTGGGCGATGCCGATGCAGCCGGCGGCGTAGGGTATGCGGGCGTCAACCAGCCAGTTCTGGGCGACACCGAAACCACGGCCAACCTCCCCGAGCACGTTCTCCTGGGGCACTTCGCAGCCGTCAAGGACGATCTCGTACGGCGATAGCGCACGTATCACTTTGATTTCGTTGAATTCGATACCGGGAAAGGTCGGCTCCACGATGAACGCCGTGATTTCCGGCGGCGCATCCGCAGTGCCGTCCCGGGTACGGGCGAAGATGATCCCGTAGTCGGCGCCTTTCGCGGCCGTGATCCACATCTTGCGACCCGTGAGTCGCCACTTGCCGCCCTCGAGTACGGCACGGGTCTCGATATTGTTGCGGGGGTCCGACCCGCCCGTCGGTTCGGTAATCGCCACGAAAGCGCGCTGTTTCCCGTCCACGCATGGCATCCCGTACTTCTCGATCTGCGCCGGCGTGCCGCCCCAGATGACGACCGGCGGGCCGCCCGCGAAGGCCCCGAGCGCGGGCGCGTAGGCGCCCAGGCGGCACCTGGCGGACTCCTCGGCGACGATCGCCCGGGCCAGCGCGCTAACCTGGTTGCCGCCGTACTCCTCCGGCACGGTCAGCCGCGTCATGCCCATCGCCTCGGCCTTGGCGCGCAAACGCGCACGGTCCTCCGGGTCACAGCCGGTGGCGTCGTGCGGCAGCCGATCCTCGATGGGCTTGACCTCTTCGCGCATGAAGCGGCGCACCTGATCGCGCAGCATGATCAACTCGTCCGGCAGCGTGAAGCCGTAGTGGTTGCCGTCGTTCACTTGAATCCCTCCATCGAAAGCGGGCAAAGCCACCAAGCGTAGCAGCTTGTCGAACGCCTACCGCGCGACTGTCGTTTGCGCAACGCAGTCGCGTCAGAAGTGCCGCTGCGCCGGGCCCGATCCCGGATCCCTGCGCGGATCGAAGGCGTCGCGAAAGGCTTCTCCCGCGAAAATGAGCAGCGTCAGCATGGTCGCGACCGTCACGAAGGTGGTGAGACCGAGCCAGGGCGCGTGGATGCTGTTGGCACGGCCCTGGGCCAGCAGACGGCCGAGCGACGGCGAATCCGACGGCAATCCGAAGCCCAGGAAATCAAGCGAGGTGAGCACCGTGATCGATCCCGTCAGGATGAAGGGCAGGAACGTGATCGTCGCCACCATCGCGTTGGGCAGGACGTGCTTTCTCATGATCGTGGCATCGCC
>JAGWBM010000056.1:419-2115 GCA_021295895.1 Pseudomonadales bacterium | reverse complement strand
TCGACGATGCTGGCCAGGATGATCAGGATGAAGAGGGTCGGCAGGCCCGCCCAGATCTCGACGAACCGCTGGCCGAAGAGATCGACCCGGCCGCCGAAATACCCCTGCATGCCGCCGACACATACCCCGATGATCGAACACAGGAGCGTGAGGACCAACCCGAACAGGAAGGACAAGCGCACCCCGTAGATGAGCGAAGCCAACACGTCCTTCCCCACCATGTCCGTGCCGAACCAGTGCTCGGGCGACGGCGGATAGGGGGCGGCACCGGGCAGGTCGTAGTCGATCGTGTCGTAGCTGAAACGAACCAGCGGCCAGATCATCCAGCCACCGGCATCGGTAATGAGATTCTGGACAACGCGTTCGGTGTAGTCCGCTTCGGTCTCGAAGACGCCTCCGAACTCGGTCTCCGCGTAGGTTTCGAACAACGGGAAATAGAACCGGTCCTCGAATCGGATCACCAGGGGTTTGTCGTTGGCGATGACTTCCGCGAAGAGCGTCGCCGAGAACAGACCGAGAAACAGGCACAACGACCAAAAGCCGCGCTTGTTGGCCCGGAAGTTGGCCCAACGGCGCCGTGTCAGGGGGCTTAGGGCCACCCTCACTTCCCCCGTGTTTCGAAATCGATCCGGGGATCGACCAGCGTGTACGTGATGTCGGCGATCAACTGCGTCACGAGCCCGAGCAGGGTGAACATGAACAGCGTGCCGAAAACGATCGGGTAGTCCCGGGTCATTATGGCCTCGAATCCCAGCAGCCCGATGCCGTTCAGCGAGAAGATCACCTCGATGAGAATCACGCCCGTGAACAGGATGCCGAGCAGGGCCGCCGGAAATCCCGCGATGACGATGAGCATCGCGTTGCGGAATACGTGCCCGTAGAGCACCCGTCGCGAGGTGAGACCCTTGGCCTTGGCGGTGAGCACGTACTGCTTGCCGATTTCATCGAGGAACGAATTCTTGGTCAGCATCGTCAAGGTCGCGAAACTGCCCGCCGCCATCGCCGCGACCGGCATGGCGAGGTGCCAAGCGCGATCCTTGAGGCGCTCCCAGATACCGAGTTCGCCGTAGTCCTCCGATGTCAGTCCACGCAGCGGAAACCAGTCCAGGTACTCGCCACCGCAAAACAGGATGATCAACAACATGGCCAGGACGAAACCCGGAATGGCGTAGGCGATGAGAATCACCATGCTCGTCAACACGTCGAAGGACGTGCCGTCGCGAATCGCCTTGCCGATACCCAGGGGTAGCGAAACCAGGTACACGATCAAGAGCGTCGCACCGCCGAGCGACAGCGACACCGGGAGGCGGTCGATCACCAGGTCCACCACGGGCACGTCCTGGTAGAAACTGTCCCCGAAGTCGAACGTGAAGTAGTCGCCTAGCATCTTGAAGAAGCGAACGTGGGCGGGTTTGTCGAAGCCGAACTGCCGTTCGAGTTCCTTGATCAGATCCGGATCGATTCCCCTCGCGAACTCGTAGCTGCTCGGCGCACCGACGTCCAGGTTGGCGGCCCCGCCGTCGCCGCCACCGCCGATCGCGGCGGTGGGCGCGACCCCCTCGCCCTGCAAGCGCGCAATGGCCTGGTCGACGGGTCCGCCCGGGGCGATCTGGATGATGATGAAGTTGACCAGCAGGATGCCGATGAGGGTCGGGATGATCAGCGCGACCCGGCGAGAGATGTAGGACGACGCGAC
>JAGWBM010000056.1:0-382 GCA_021295895.1 Pseudomonadales bacterium | reverse complement strand
CCACGTTCCGCCAGCCAGGCGTCGACCCGGGCGCTCTTGGCGGCGTCGAACCACCACAGGTACGGGAAGCCGGTCCAGTTCATGTACTCGACGCCCAACGGCGGATGCCCGAAGCGGTCCCAGTAGACGAGCTTGCGACCCACCGGGAAGCCTTCCGGAATGAGGTAGAAACTCCACAGCAAGACGCGGTCGAGCGCCCGTCCGGCGGTGTTCATATCCTCTTCCGTGGTGGCGCCGAGCACCTTCTCGACGAGGAAGTCGACCACCGGATCCTTGATGCCCGCGTAGTTCGTCATGTTGGGCGGATCGGCGTAGCGAGAGGTGAACTGGCTGCGCAACCGTGCCGGGTGCGGAATCCTGAAGGTGTAGAACTTGCGGATCG
>JAGWBM010000055.1:24918-25550 GCA_021295895.1 Pseudomonadales bacterium | reverse complement strand
GAATCCGGGCGGGATGCCTTCACCTTCCCCGCGGGACGGCGGGTGGGTAACTGTCTGCACCGGATTTTCGAACGCCTCGACCGGGGTGAAGAGGAATCCGTCGAAGCGGCCTGCCGCGAGAGTCTTGCCAGATACCGAATCGACGCGCAGTGGGTGGACGTGGCGCAGACGTTGGTGATGAACACCCGGGCGACGTGTCTTGCCGCAACCGAGGGTCCGGGTGTCGGCAAGGGGTTCTGCCTTGAAAAGGTCGAACGAGCCGTGCCGGAGATGGAGTTCCACCTGCCGCTGGAAGGACTCGACCAGTGCCGACTCGGCGAAGCACTCGCCGATCATGGCTACGACAATCCGTTCGCCGGGTCTCCATCGAATGTCGAGGGCTACCTGCGCGGGTTCATCGATCTCGTCGCCGGCCACGACGGTGTCTGGTATGTGCTCGACTACAAATCCAACTGGCTCGGCAATCGCGTCGCTGACTACCGCCCGGACGGCCTCTCGAAGGCGATGCGCGACCATCGGTACCCGCTTCAGTACCTGCTCTATCTTGTGGCATTGAATCGGTACCTGTCCGTCCGCCTGCCTGGATACGACTACGACCAACACGTCGGGGGAGCGTTCTACCTGTTCCTTCG
>JAGWBM010000055.1:23132-24882 GCA_021295895.1 Pseudomonadales bacterium | reverse complement strand
CTGCATAGAAGCACTCGACGCCTGCTTCAAGGGAGTGGCGTGATCGAAATACTGGAGGAACTGCACGAGCAGGACCTGATCGCCGACATCGATTGGCACTTCGCCCGGCTGATGGCGCGGTTCGACGGCGATGAACGCCCGGACGTCGCCCTCGCGGCAGCGCTTGCCAGCGTGAGAACCCGGCGCGGTCATGTTTGTCTCGACCTGGCCCGGTTCGCGGGCGGCTCGCTTGCCGCGGTACTCGAAGACGGCGCGGTCGGAGACGGTGATTGCCCGGCCTACACGCTACCGTCGCTGGCGGACTGGCGATGCTCGTTGCTCGCGAGCCCGGTGGTGGCCGGGTCGGATGGCGAAGAGCCGGCGCCGCTTGTACTGGACGACGCGGGGCGGCTCTACCTTGCCCGTTACCGGGATGCGGAGCGCAACGTCGCCAGCCGATTGATCGCGATGGCCCAGGCGGAGGAGCCGGTCTCGGGCGCCGAACCCATGCTCGAACGCCTGTTCCAGGGGAGGAATCCCGACCAGCGTCGAGCCGTCGAGGCAGCCCTGCGCCGACGTCTTTGCGTGGTGACCGGCGGCCCCGGAACAGGAAAGACGTTCGTCGCCGCCAGGATAATCGCCTTGCTGCTGGATCGTGGTCTGGCCAAGCCGGAACGCATCGCGCTGGCCGCGCCGACGGGCAAGGCCGCGGCTCGGCTTCAGGAGTCGGTGTCGGACCAGGTGGCGGAAATCCTGCCCAAGGTTCCGGCCCTGGACGGCTATGAGGCGACGGCGAGCACGGTGCATCGGCTGCTCTACCGCGTGCGCGGTGACTCATTGCCGGTGGACGCGGTCATTCTCGATGAAGCCTCGATGGTGGATCTGGCGCTGATGGCCCGATTGGTCGCCGTTCTGCCGGCGAATGCCCGCATGGTCGTCCTTGGCGACGCCCACCAGTTGAGCTCCGTGCAGCCCGGTGCCGTAATGGGCGACCTCTGCGATGCCGCCGCGGCACCCGGTTCGCCGCTTCACGGTTGCTTGGTGGCCCTAACCGAGAGCCATCGCTTCGAGAAGGACAGTGGCATCGGCCGTCTTGCAGACGCCATCGTCACGGGCAATGCAGCGGCCGCCTTGGGGGCGCTGCGAGACCGGCGGGACACCCAGACGGAACTGCTACCCTTGGCGGATGAAACTGCTTTCGAGCGCCTTGCCGAGCACCAGGCGACCGAGTTCTGGGCACCCTGCCTCAGGGACCCGCGAACCACGCCCTTCCCCAAGCTTCGCGTGCTTTGCGGCCATCGGCACGGCCCGTTCGGGACGTATCGTTTCAATCGACTGGTCGAAACCGAACTTCGTCAACTCGGCTTGGTGGGCAGGGATGAGTTCTATCTCGGCCGCCCGATCATCGTCACCCGCAATGACGGTGCCACCGGGCTCTCCAACGGGGATACCGGGGTGGTCGTCGACCACGAAGACGGTCGACGCGTCTGGTTCCCGGATCTCAGGAGATCCGACGGCCAACCTTTCGAAGTGTCGCCCGCCCGGTTGCCCGACCACGACAGTTTCTTCGCCCTGACCGTACACCGGGCGCAGGGGTCCGAATACGACGAAGTGGCGTTCGTACCGGGACCCGCGGACTCGCGCGTCGTGACCCGGGAGTTGTTCTACACGGCGGTCACGCGCGCCCGTGACAGAGTCACCGTCTATGGCAGCCAGGAGAGCGTGACCTCGGCGGTGGAACGGTCCACGAACCGCATTGGCGGGTTGGAGT
>JAGWBM010000055.1:4675-23109 GCA_021295895.1 Pseudomonadales bacterium | reverse complement strand
CCCTAACGCGGCACAGGGATGTGCCGCCAAATTCGATGGCGCAAGCCATTGAATTTGTGGAGCAAGACGAAACCGCGCTTTTGTCTTGCGACCTGATCAAGCCCACGGATGGGCTTGATCAGAGTTCATTGGTGTCGGGCGGGACACCGGCATGACGCCCCGCAGGCCGCGCCCGTGGGCGCGCGCTTGCCCGGGGTTGACGTGGTATGTACTGTTCCGTGCAGGCACATCTCGATAGCCCCGACTCGCCCAAATCGCATTGCTGGGACTGTTTACCGCAGGTCTCGCACTGCAGTCCCTTCACTTGGGACACGACATCTTCGTCGACGAGCATGCCGAATGCGAGTGCGCGGCGATCGATCGACCGGAAGGTGCCGTCCATGTGCTGCCGGATGCCGCTACGTGGTCGGGGATCGACGTCGCGCCATCCAAGGCGACCTTGGCGATTCCCGCCAGGGATCCCGAAATCTGCTATGGAGCGCGCGCCCCACCGAGCGCCTGAATGCAGCGTCGAACCCGCGGGCGACGGCTGCGCAGTTCTTTTTCGCGCCAGGGCTTTCAGTAGTACTTCGCTAATCGCAGCGCGGAGCATGCCCATGGCAATGGTTCTACAGGCCTCGACCATCGGGTCGACGCCTCGCCTATAGGTATAGATAGATGATTTTTCAAACCCAGCGAACCGGCGCGCAAGCCGTGTCTCGCGCTGTTCTCTCCGTGGTCCTTGTCGCGCCAATGGCAGTGGCCGGTGAATCCGACGACGAGTCGGACCACGGCCATCACCACGGTGGCGACCACGGCCACCAGATCGAAGAGGTGGTGGTTCACGGCCACCCGCTCGGCGGTGCCGTCTCCCAGTCAACGGATATTCTCGACGCGGAGGAACTGGAACACGCCGTGCGTCAGTCCATTGGCGAGACCCTCGCGCAGACCCCCGGTGTGCATTCGGCCTCATTTGGACCTGCCGTCAGCCACCCGGTCATCCACGGCTTGAGCGGCACGCGCGTGCTGGTGCTCGAGAACCACGTGTCGTCGATGGATGTCTCCTCGAGCGGGTCCGACCACAGTATCGCGGTGGAACCGTTCCTCGCGGATCGCATCGAGGTCATCAAGGGATCAGGCACCCTGCTGTATGGATCGGGAGCCATGGGTGGCGCGGTGGACGTGCACACGCACCGCGTGCCCGCCGAAGTGCCGGAAACGTTATCGGGTCGCGTGCTCATCCGCGGCGACAACGGCTCCGACTCCCGCTACGCGGGCATTCGCCTGGACGGAGGCGGCGGCCAATGGGCTTGGCACTTGGACGGCTACTCCAGCGAGAACGGGGATTTGGCGATACCCGGCTACGCGGCTCTTGATCCCCACCATGACGAGGAAGAGGAGCACCACGACGAGGATGAAGAGGAGCACCACGACGAGGACGAGGAGCCAATAAGGGGCGTTTTGGAGAACAGTTTCGGCGACTACTCCGGTGGTGCCTTCGGTGCCGCATACCACGGCGAACGCGGACACTTCGGGGCTGCAATTGCCGTTAGGGATTGGACCTACGGCATCGTCGGCGAACACGCCCACGGCGAGGAGGAAAATCTCGAGGAAGAGCACGAAGCGGAGCATGAAGAGGGCGAGGACGAGGATCACGAGGACGAACACGGCGAGGAGAGTCCGTGGATCGTTCTCGAGCAAACGAAGTTCATGTCGGAATTCGGCCTGCACGACCCGTTTCCGGGCTTCACCTCCTTGGAAGGCAGCGTCGTGGTCAGCGACTACGAGCACAACGAGCTCGAAGGAGAGGGGGAGGTCGGCAGCCATTTCGGCAACGAGGCGTGGCAGGCGCGCGTCGTGCTGGAAGCCGAGCCGCGCGGTGCCTGGGAGACGGCGGTGGGCATCCAGTTCGGCGGCAGCGACCTCGTGCTCGGAAGCGAAGGCGAATTCGAACCCGTCGAAACCAGTCACCAGGCGATCTTTGGCGTGGCGCATGGTGAATTCGAGGGGTTCGGGATCGAAACGGGTGCCCGGCTCGAGTCCGTCGAGCATGTCCACGCCAGTGGCCAGAGCCTGGACTTCCTGGCGTCGAGTATTTCCGTCGGCTTGGTGATTCCGGTCGAGCAATGGGAGTTCACGGCTCGCCTGGACCGGTCGATGCGCGCGCCCGAGGGCGAGGAGCTATTCGCGGCCGGTGCCCATTTGGCAATCGGCGGATTCCAGATGGGCAGCGCGGATCTCGACGAGGAACAGTCGTTGAACGTCTCGGTGGGGGCCGTATTCCGTAGCGAGGGACTGGAAGTGAAGCTCACGGGCTACCGGTACGGTTTCGACAACTTCATCTACCAGCGCGAGACCGACGACCACGACGACGAAGATCACCACGACGAATTGCCCGTGTTCCAGTGGTCTCAGACCGAGGCGACGCTTCTCGGATTCGATGCCGAGGCACGCTTCGAACTGCTGACCGAAGCACAGGCGACGGCGGACTTGGTGCTCGGGTACGACTGGGTAACGACCGACGTCGACGATCCGCACGAGAGCCATCTGCCGCGCATTCCACCGCAACGGCTGTCGATTGCCGCCGAGGTCACCTGGAAGGATGTCTGGGGTCGCGTGGCCTATTCGCACTACGCCGACCAGGATGAGGTGACGAGCCACGAGACACCGACCGATGGCTACGGCAACCTGGACATCGAAGGCGAGTACGCGACCAGGCTAGGAGAAGCCGACCTGGTGTTCTTCATCGCCGGACGCAATCTCGGTGACGAGGAGCAGCGTCAGCACGCGTCCTTCGTCAAGGACGAGGCACCGCTGGTCGGTCGCCGCGTGGAAGCGGGCGTGAGGATCTGGTTCTAAGGCGGCGCCGCTCAGACGCGTACGGACGACCTCGGCGCGACCCCTGAGGTGGGACGAGATCGCCCAAACCATCCAGGGGTGTGCCGACACGGGCGGGGACAAGCCCCGCCCCTACGGGCCTGCGCCGCATCGTCACGTAGAGGCGGGGCTTGTCCCGTCCCGGCGGACCCCGTGGATACGATTACGAGACCGATGCGCCAACAGACGTTCCCGCTCGCTCTGGAAGCCCCCATCGGCCGCTAGGAACGCGATCAAGTCGTCAAGGTTCGCAACGCACCGAACCGGCACGCCGAGATCCCGCTCCAGTACCGCCACCGCCGTCTCGCCACTGTCGGTTGACGGCTCCTGCCGGTCCAGGGCTAGTACGATGCCGACCACCTGGCCCCCGGCTGCGGTGATCATTTCGCGCGCCTCCCGCTTGGCCGCGCCGTCGGTGACCACGTCGTCGACAACGACTACCCGGGACCCCGCCATCGGCGCGCCGACCAGCGTACCGCCTTCCCCATGCGTCTTGGCTTCCTTGCGATTGAACGCTGCACCGATGTTGACGCCGTAGTCCCTTGCCAACGCCACGGCAACGGAAACGGCAATGGGGATGCCCTTGTACGCGGGTCCGAAAAGCACATCCGGTTGAGCAGCGAGGCCCGCAACCTCTTTCGCGTACGCCTTGCCCACGACGTCGTGACCCACACCGTCCGCAACGGCCCCGAGGTTGAAGAAATAGGGGCTGCGGCGACCCGATTTCAGGACGAAGTCGCCAAACAGCAGCGCCTCGCGCTCCAGCATCGCCCGGATGAAGTCCTCCACCCCGACCCGGTCTACGTCCGTCATTCGGCGAGGGCCTGGCGCTGCGCCTCGAACAGCGTGTCGATCCCGCCCTCGGCAAGTCCGAGCAACTCGTCGAGTTGTCCCCGTCCGAACGCGCCGTTCTCAGCCGTGCCCTGAACCTCGATGAAGCCGCGGCCATCCATCATGACCACGTTCATGTCAGTCTCGGCCCGGGAGTCCTCCGCGTAATCGAGATCAAGGACACAGCATCCCCGGTAGATGCCCACGGACACCGATGCCAAGAGCCCGACGAGGGCGGCCGGCGCGACCGTCGCCAAGGCATCGGCGAGCGCGACGCAGGCACCTGTGATCGACGCGGTGCGGGTCCCCCCGTCGGCCTGCAAGACATCGCAGTCGATCCTGACGGTGCGTTCGCCGAGACGCTTGGTGTCGACGGCCGCCCTGAGCGACCGCCCGATCAGCCGCTGAATCTCCACGCTTCGACCACCTTGCTTGCCGCGGGCGGCTTCCCGGTCGGAGCGGGTGTGGGTGGATGACGGGAGCATGCCGTACTCCGCCGTCACCCAACCTCGGCCCTGTCCGCGCAGGAACGAGGGAACCCCGGTTTCCACGCTCGCCGTGCAAATCACTTTCGTGTCGCCGAACTCGACCAGCACCGAGCCCGCGGCATGCTTCGTGAAACCTCTTCGGAGGACAACTGGCCGAAGTTCGTTCGCCGCTCGCCCACTCGGCCGGTCTACATCCATGGTGTTGGCGTTCCGTCTTGCCTCGGCCGATTATAATAGGTCGATGGTGGCCAGCATGACCGCATTCGGACGCGCCCAAGGCGACTTGGTCGATTGGGAAATCCGATCCGTCAACCACCGCTACCTCGAGGTGTCCTTCCGAATGCCCGAACCGTTCCGGGATATCGAGCCGGCGTTGCGTGAACTTGTCGCGAGCCGCGTACATCGCGGCAAGATCGACGCCACCTTGCGTTATGCGGGCCAAGCCAGTATCTCGCCGCGCTTGAACCAAGGAGCCCTCCACGGACTGCTCGCGGTGGTCGAGGACATTCGCCGCCGGGTCCCGTCCGTCGGGGCGCTCGACCCCATGGAAGTGCTGCGGTTTCCGGGAGTGGTCCAGGACGATGAAGACAATCTAGCTCGCTTCAAGGCGGCGGCACAGCGCAGCTTCGGCGCGGCCATCGACGATCTCCTCGACCACCGCAACAGAGAAGGCGCCAAACTCGACGGCCTCTTGCGGGAGCGATTGGAACTGCTCGAACAGACCGCGGCCTCCATCCGCGAACTGGTCGCCGGTCAAGCGGAAGTGCTGCGCGAACGGTTGCGCAGGCGTGCCCACGAACTGGTCGAACAGCTTGATGGAGACCGCCTGGAACAGGAAATCGCCCTCCTGGCCCAAAAAGCCGATGTCACGGAGGAGTTGGACCGGCTGGACATCCATGTCGCGGAAACGCGTTCCAGTCTGGACGCGGACGGACCCTGCGGGCGGCGCCTCGACTTCCTGATGCAGGAATTGAACCGCGAGGCCAATACGCTGGCCGCCAAGTCCGTAATGCCGCAAGCCGCGCACGTCGCCGTGGATCTCAAGGTCACCATCGAGCAGATGCGCGAGCAGGCGCAGAACGTCGAGTGAGCAGTCCCTGCCCTGCGGCCCACGGTGGCCACCTCTTCGTTGTGGCCGCGCCCTCCGGCGCGGGCAAGACGACCTTGATCAAGAAATTGATGGAAAGAGAACCGTCGCTGGTCGTGTCGGTGTCGCACACCACGCGTCCAATGCGGGCCTCCGAAACCGACGGCGTGCATTACCACTTCGTCGACGCGGACACGTTCGCCTCGCTCCGCGACGCCGGCGAGTTTCTGGAATGGGCTTCGGTTTTCGACCACGCCTACGGCACATCGCGCGGCACGGTGGTCAGGGACCTCGAGGCCGGTCGCGACGTGATCCTGGAGATCGACTGGCAGGGGGCCGCGCAGATTCGCGAGCGCCACCCGGATGCGGTTTCCATATTCGTCCTGCCGCCATCCCAGTCAGCTCTCATCGACCGGCTCAATGCCCGGGGCCAAGACCGCCCCGAGGTGATCGCCAAACGCCTCCAACAGGCAGTCGACGACATGTGCCATCACGATGAGTTCGACCATGTCATGGTGAACGATGACTTCGAGGACGCGGTCTCAAGCCTTCGGCGGATCGTGCACGCCACTCGCGCCGGTGAACGACTCAAGAAGGAGGACCACTCGGCGCTGTTGGAGGAGCTTTTGCGCACTCGGCCGGGAGCCGGACAGGCATGACGATCCGCCCACACAGCGCATGTAAATGGCTGTAACATTATGTAACTGTCGGTACGGACGTCGTTTTTGGAGAAAACATGGCCCGCGTGACCGTTGAAGACTGCCTTGACCATGTCGACAACCGCTTCGAACTCGTAATGCGTGCCACGCGGCGTGCGCGGCAGATGCACCAAGGCGTCGAACCCCTCGTTGAAGATGAAAACGACAAGCCGACGGTCATCGCGTTGCGCGAAATCGCCGAAGGCCTGATCACCGACGAGGTATTGGACGCCGCCGAGATCCCGATCGAGGACGAGGAGGAGCTGCAACATCCCTTTGGCGGCTTGGGAGATGACCGAGCAGACGATTTCTGAGCTTCGTCAGCGGTTCGCTGATGATGGCCCACCCCCATCCGGTGTCCCGGCCACCGCGTTGGCCGAACCCGTCGCTGTAGTTGCAGAAGTCGGCAAGCGCAAAGCTCGTCCCAAGCCCAAGACCGGCTCCTATTTCCAGAATCAACTCCGCGCCCAGGCAACGGCGCCCGAGGTCGCGGTTCCCGTCGACATCGAGGAGTTGCTGAAGACGCTGCTCGACTACCTACCCAAGAAGGAAGTCAAAGCGGTGCGGCAAGCCTATCGATTCGCGGAGAGTGCCCACGCGGGCCAGTTCCGCCGCACCGGTCACCAGTACATCACCCATCCCCTCGCCGTCGCCGACATCCTCGCCGGCATGCGCATGGATCACCAGTCGATCATGGCGGCGGTCATGCACGACGTCCTCGAGGATACCGGCGTCTCCAAGGCGACGTTGGCGGAGTCGTTCGGTACCGAGGTGGCGGAAATCGTCGACGGCGTATCCAAGCTGTCTACCATCTTCAATTCACGCGCCGAAGCCCAGGCCGAGAACTTCCAGAAGATGGCCATGGCGACAGCGCGGGACCTGCGCGTCATCCTGGTAAAACTGGCGGACCGTCTGCACAACATGCGCACCATCGGCGTCATGCCACCGGACAAGCGCAAGCGGACGGCCCGCGAGACTCTCGATTTCTACGCCCCGATCGCCAATCGACTGGGGATGAACACCATCCGCGTCGAATTCGAGGAGTTGGCCTTCCAGGCGCTCTATCCACTTCGGGCCGATCGCATCCGCCGAGCCGTGGAGGCGGCGCACGGACGCCGCAAGGGCATGATGGATCAGTTGCAGCGCTCGATACAGGCGAGTCTCCGCCGCGAGGGCATCGACGCCACGGTGATCGGACGGCAGAAACACCTGTACTCGATCTACCGAAAGATGAAGACCCAGCACAAGTCGTTCGTCGACATCATGGATGTCTTCGGGTTCCGGGTAATCGTCGACCGCGTTGACACCTGCTACCGCGCGCTCGGTGTCGCGCACAACCTCTACAAGCCCGTCCTGAGCCGGTTCAAGGACTACATCGCGATCCCAAAGGCCAACGGCTACCAGTCCCTTCATACCGCCCTCGTCGGCATGCACGGCGTACCCATCGAGGTCCAGATCCGGACCCGGCAAATGGACACGCTGGCCGAGAACGGCATCGCCGGCCATTGGCTGTACAAGAACGACATGGCGGCAGAAGGCAGTCATGTACGGGCACGTCAATGGGTGGCGGGACTGCTCGATCTCCAACAACGCGCCGGCAACTCGCTGGAGTTCATCGAGAGCTTGAAGATCGACCTGTTCCCGGACGAGGTCTACGTCTTCACGCCGAAGGGAGAAATCCTGGAACTTCCCCGCGGCGCCTGTCCCATCGACTTCGCGTATTCGATCCACACCGACATCGGCAATCACTGCGTCGCCTGCCGGATCGACCGCAGTCTGGCTCCGCTCTCCGCGCCGCTCGAGTCGGGTCAAACCGTAGAGATCATCACCGCGGAGGAAGCCCGGCCCAGTCCCGACTGGCTGACGTTCACGGTGTCGAGCCGCGCTCGGGCCGCAATTCGCCAGGCCCTCAAGGTCCAGCAGCGCTCGGAGTCGGTGCGTTTGGGCCGTTCGCTGTTGGACCGCTCCCTGGGTCACGCCAATACCTCGATCAAAGCGCTTGATTTCCGTCGCCTGCGCTCCGTGTTCCGCGACTTCGGTGTACGCAAGCTCGACGACCTGCTCGCCGAGATCGGTATCGGAAACCTCATGGCCTACGCCGTGGCACAACGCCTTATGGCTGCCGACAACCCGGATTACGAAGCCGTCGACATCGAACGCGGCGGTCCGGTGGCGATTCGGGGCGGCGAGGGACTGGTCATCACCTACGCACGCTGCTGCGGGCCGGTTCCCGGCGACCACGTCGTGGGACACATGACCCCCGGCAAGGGGCTAGTCGTACACATCGAGACCTGCAACAACATCGCCGAACTGCGCCGGCGGAGCCCTCGGGAGATCATTCCATCGCGCTGGTCGACGCCCACCCAGGGTGAATTCGAAACCACGCTCGATGTCGGTGTGAACCGACGCAAAGGGGTCGTCGCGGAACTCGCCAACGCGGTGAACGCCGCCGACGCGGGGATCAACAACATCACCGTGGACGAACGCACGGCGGAACTCTCAACCCTCCGGCTCGAAGTCTCGGTGCGCGACAAGGAGCATCTCGAACGCGTTCGCCAGCGGCTGTTGACCGTGGCTGCGGTCCAGTCCGTGGATCGACCGGTATCCCCCGAACGCGTCGTCGAGGACGACTGAGGGAACGGTGGCGCGACGAGCCGTGCACAGCGATGCCGCGCCGCAAGCGATCGGCACGTACTCGCAAGCCCTGGCCGTCGAGGGCACCGTGTACCTGTCAGGCCAGATCCCGCTTGATCCCGGCTCCATGCAGATCGTCCCGGGCGGGGTTCGCCGCGAGGTCGAGCAGGTGCTCGCCAATCTCGACGCGGTGGCGACCGCCGCGGGCGGGAACCTCGAGGACATCGTCAAGCTGACCGTGTATCTGACGGACTTGAACGACTTCGAAACCGTGAACCGGGTCATGGCACGGCAGTTCAGCGAACCCTATCCCGCGCGCGCAGCCGTTCAGGTCGCGGCGTTGCCGCGGGGCGCTCGAGTGGAAATCGACGCGGTGCTCGTACTGCGCGGCTGATGGCCACCTGCGGCGGCGAACAACCGATCGGCGCCCCCGTGACCGACCTACCGGGTGTAGGCCCCGGTACCGCGGAGAAGCTCGAACGGCTCGGCATCGCCACGCTCGGCGATCTGATACTCCACCTGCCTTATCGCTACCAGGACCGAACACGTTCCGTAGGGTTCGACGAACTGGAACCCGGCAAGGCGTGTCTCGTCACCGGCCAGATCATGGCGTCGAGCATCAACTACGGCCGCCGTCGTTCCTTGCTTACGCGGCTTGGCGACGGGCGCGGCACGTTGACCGTCCGGTTGTTCCACTTCTCGCGCAGCCAGGAACGATCGATGCGACCCGGTAGCTGGATGCGATGCTTCGGGGACGTGCGCATCGGACCAAGCGGACCGGAGATGGTGCATCCCGAATACCGCCTACACCGCGAAGAGCCGCCGCCCGCACCGCCCGAACTGACGCCCGTGTATCCAGCCACACTGGGATTGACGTCGGCACGAATCCGCAAATGGGTTGACGCCGCGCTCGAGCGTTGCGACGGCGCAGTCGCCAGTTCCCTCCCCGACATGCCGTTCGCCGAACTCCTGGACGCGATCCGGTTTCTACACGCGCCGAGCAGCGAGCGCGATCGAATCGACGCCGCCCGCGAACGCGTTGTCCTCGACGAACTCACCGGCCACTACCTGGTCATGAAGCGACGCCAGGCGCTGCTCAAACGGCAGTCCACCATTGCGCTGCCGTCCGGGCCGAAACTCGGGCGACGTCTGCTCGAGCAACTCGGTTTCCGGCTCACGCGGGCCCAAGCCAAGGTCACCGCCGAAGTGCTCGAAGACCTGGCGCACGAGCGGCCGATGATGCGCCTCCTGCAGGGCGACGTTGGCTCGGGGAAAACGGTGGTTGCCGCCTTCGCCGCGATCCGTGCCGCCGAGCGAGGCTGCCAGACTGCCATCATGGCGCCCACCGAGATTCTCGCGGAGCAGCACTTCGAGACCCTGAACGGCTGGTTGGTGCCGCTCGGCATCAACGTGGGCTTACTCACCGGCCGCCAAGGCGCACCCGAGCGGCGGGCGAGACTGGAAGCGATCCGCGACGGCCACGACCTCGTCGCGGTCGGTACCCATGCCCTGTTCCAGGCCGGTGTTGAGTTTGACCAACTGGCCCTCGCGATCATCGACGAACAGCACCGGTTCGGCGTCCACCAACGGATGCAATTGCGTGACAAGGGCCGTCTGCCCCACCAACTGGTGATGACCGCGACACCGATTCCGCGCACCCTGACGATGGCGCTCTACGCGGACATGGACGTGTCCACCCTCGACGAACTGCCACCGGGACGGCTTCCGGTTCGGACGCACGGTGCCGCGATGTCGCGGCGCGATGAAGTGGTCGACCGCGTCCGCAACTGGTGCGCGGTGGGCCGACAGGGGTACTGGGTCTGCACGACCATCGAAGAGGACGAAGAGAACGAACTCAACGCGGCCGAGTCCGTACACGCGGAACTGGCCGACCGGATGCCCGGTCTGCGCTTCGGCCTCATCCACGGCCGCCTACCCCAAGCCGAGAAGAACGCGGTGATGGCGGGTTTCAAGGCCGGCGAAGTCGACATCCTTGTTGCGACGACGGTGATCGAAGTCGGCGTCGATGTTCCGAACGCCTCCGTCATGGTGATCGACAACGCCGAACGTCTCGGTCTCGCCCAACTACATCAGCTTCGGGGTCGGGTGGGACGGGGCTCGACGCAAGCGACATGCATCCTGCTCTACGAAGCCCCGCTCAGTGCCGTCGCCCGGGAACGCCTGGCCGTCATGCGCGACACCAATGACGGTTTCAAGATCGCCGAGAAGGACCTGGAACTGCGTGGTCCGGGCGACATACTCGGGACCCGACAGACCGGCGAGCAGACCTTCAGGCTTGCCGACCTCGGCATCGACCGCCACCTGGTGCCGCGCGCGGTGGCGTTGGGAAACCGGTTGCTCGCCGAGGACCAAGCCACGGCGCAGACGATCATCGACACCTGGGGTGGTCGCGAGGCGGAGTACGCGACGGTGTAGGGGACGGCCGAGCAGTCTGCGCAGCAGGAACGGCAGGAAGTGCCGTTGCAAAGCGCGGAGTCCTCGGGCGGTGGGGGGCTGGGGCCAGACCGCGAGTGCGCCCCCTTGCGGGCGCGGACGAGCGGTCTGGCGACGTTGTCCCGTCCCGCTGCCCAGGCGGGCCGCCCATTTGCGGGCGACCGCGCGCCCTTCGGGCGCGTTAGGGTCGCGCCTACAGCGCAACCACTTCGCCAGTGCAGGCGAGTACAACCCCACGACGTTGCCAATCGGCAAGCAACGAATCCCGCCCACCCTCGTTGATCGCGCGCACGGCGTCGGTGACGACGGTGATCACCACCTCGGGATGACGGGTTAGCAGGCCTTCAACCGCGTATCGGTTGCACACATCGAGCGCAACGCCATAGAGCACGACGGCGTCGATGGCAAGGGTTTCGACCACCGGAGACACGCTCGGATTGGTGAATACGTCGAAGTGGTGCTTGTGGAACAGGATGTCGCCGCCATGATCCTCGATGCGCCGGACTACGTCGGTTGGCGGGTCCTCCGGCTCGACGACCAGGACGTCGCGAAGCGTTGTTTCGGGGATGCGCGCCTGGCCCTCGGTCCCGCGCAGGCAATGCGGCGGAAACGTATCGTTGAGGTCCGGCGACTCGGATAGTTCGTCGTCCGTCGGATCGTGATTGTCCGAGCTGGCAACAATGCGAATGCCCGAGCGATGCGCAAAATCGGTCAGGGCCGCGAGTTCCCCGGCGATGGTCTCCGCGCCGCCGACGTAGAGTTTGCCATCGGGCCTCATGAAGTCGACCTGGGTGTCGACATCCCAGAACACTCTCGTCATGACACCTCGTCAAGGAGCGGATTGGGCTTGTAGGTCCGACCGACCTTGGCACAAGGCGTCCCGTTTGTGCACACGATGTCGGCCGTGAAGTCGAAGTCGCCGTGGTTCGCCACCAGCGATGAACCGACACCGTAGGCATCCACCGGCACGTCCAACGCCTCGAAGGTACGAATCTTGTCCGCGCCGAACCCGCCCGACGCCACAATCCGCACCGATTCGAAGCCAGCCTTGTCGAGGGCGTTGCGGACGTTGTGGACCAACTGCGGATTGACGCCACGGGGATCGAACTGCCCCATCGCCGGGATTACGCTCTTGTCCACCAAGGTTCCCGAGGTGTCCAGGCGGACCCCGTATAGACGCGGCCCGAGCGCGCCGGCGACTTCAAGGGCGGTCTTCACGCTGTCGTTCTCGAAGTCCACCAACACCACCAACTGCACGGACTCGGGCAAATGCTCCGCGAACTTGGCCGCCGCCAGCGTCGTATCGCCGCCGTAGGCCGCAATCGCCGCGTGGGGTACCGTGCCGATACCTTCGCCGCCCCACCAGGCTCCCTGCACGTCCGTCGACACGGCCGTCGCGCCGGCAACATGCGCTGCGTANATAGTGGTCGTGACGGGCGGGGAAGAAGAACACGTCCTTGGGGGACGCCGCAGCCACCACACGCCGGGTCTGGGTCGCGACCCTCGTGCGACGGGCAAGGACGCCGAGGTAGAGCGTCTCGAGATGGGCGAAGGCATCGTAGGGCCCCTCGATCGTCATCACCGTGTCTAAAGGGTCGGTGGCGTCGCCGTCGTGGAGCGCATACACGGTTAGCGCGTGCCACCCGTCGCTTGCCAGCTTCAGGATCGCTATGGCCTCGTCCACGCCGCACAGGACCGCCCTCGATTTGCAGAACACCTGCATCAAGACGATGGGCGAGTGTCTGTCCTGGCGTAGTACGTGTCGTGCCCGCACGAAGTACTTGTCGGAATAGACGCCGCTACGCAGCTCGTCGACCGGCAGGTGGAACGTCTCCGGAGGTAGGCGCTCTCGCCGGGGGCGCGACATCCCTATTCGGCCGCCGCCGTCAGACGGTCCGTATACCCCAACGTCGCCATCACAGTGGCTTCCATCGCTGTTGTTCGACTCGATCCGGAACATACCACTATGGCGGGCGGCTCGGCGGCTGTATGTAGGAAACCGTCCCTTCGTGCAGTTCCGGTACCAAAGCAGACGCGTTCGCCCAAGGCATCCAATACACCGCCCGCCCGCCACGGCTTTTGCCGCTGCGGGGCTGGCAGTCTGTTACGCTTTCGCGCTACTGGGCCGTGGCCGACGCCCCGGCATGCTCGAGAGGACCGAATGAGGAAGTGGCAGTGCATCGTCTGCGGATGGATCTACGATGAGGCGGAGGGGTTTGACGAGGACGGCATCCCCCCCGGCACACCTTGGGAGGACATTCCCGAGGACTTCATCTGCCCGGAGTGCGGCGTCGGCAAGGAAGACTTCGAGATGATCGAGATCGGTTGAGGAATTCGAACGGGCCAGTGAAGTAGTCGCAGCAAAATCGGGTCGATGACGATCCGGGATAAGTCATCCAGAAAGGGGGGACATGACCAATGAGCGAGCAAGACACCACACCGAGCAGTCCTTCGGGCAGGATCGCCCTGCACTGGCAGATTCTCATCGCGCTAGCACTCGCCGTCATCGTCGGTCTCGTGGCCAACGAGACAACGACTATCTTCGGCGCTCGCCTAACGGCGATCTTCGACTTCTTCGGCGGGCTGTTCATCAATGCGCTGAAGATGATCGTCGTGCCCTTGATCGTGTCCTCGATCATCATGGGTGTGCGAAACATGGCCGGGCGCGAGAACTTCGGTCGGGTCGGTGGCAAGACGGTCGGCATCTACGTCGCCACCGGTTTGCTAGCCGTCATAACGGGCCTCGTGTTCGTCAACGTGATCAGTCCCGGCGGCGGCGAATCGGTCAAGGCATTGAGCGAAAACATGCCGGACGTCTCGGCCCAGTTGGAGCGGGTCGAGGGACGGGACGCCGGAGACCTCGTGGAGGTCATCTCCCGCGCGGTTCCCGACAACGTCTTCGCGGCGGCGGTGAACATGGAACTTCTCGCGCTGATCTTCTTCAGCGTCGTGTTCGGGTACTTCATGGCGCGGCTCAAGGGTTCGGCAAGCGAGACGCTGACGAACTTCTGGACCGCCATCCACGACGTGATGATCATGATCACGACGTGGATCCTCAAGTTCGCGCCCTACGGCGTGTTCGCGCTGGTGGGCAAGGCGTTGCTGACGGTGCCGCTGGGGACGCTCGTGGAGGCGCTCGCCTGGTTCACCCTCACCGTTCTGTTGGCGCTGGGGACGCACTTCTTCGTGACCTTCCCACTGCTTCTGCGGTTCGTGGGGAGGATCCGGCCGTACGCCTACTACGGGCGCATCATGCCGGCCCAGTTGATGGCGTTCTCCACCGCATCGTCTTCCGCCACCCTGCCGGTGACCCTCAGCAGCGCCAACCGGGCGGGCATCTCGGAAGGCACGACGAGCTTCGTGCTGCCGCTCGGTGCAACCGTGAACATGGACGGCACGGCTCTCTTCGAGTGCGTGGTGGTGATCTTCATCGCGCAGGCGTTCGGTGCGGACCTGACGGTCGTCGACCAGTTCCTGGTCGTGCTGCTGGCGCTCCTGACTTCGATCGGCGTGGCGGGAATCCCGGCGGCAAGCCTGGTCGCCATTACGCTGATCCTGACCGTGCTGGGCCTGCCCCTGGAAGCCATCGGCCTGTACATCGCCGTGGACCGGATCCTCGACATGTGCCGAACGTCCGTCAACGTGACCGGCGACCTGACGGTTACCGCGCTCGTGGCTCGCACCGAGGGTGAAGAACTGCCGTTGGTGCGCGCTGGCGAGGCCGGCGAAGAAGCGGCCGCCTAGCGGGTCTCGGAGGCCTTCATCCGTCGATGGAGTTGAGCGCCACCGGTAAGATCCACGCGTTCGCACGTTTGATGCGCGTGGATCGGCCGGTGGGCACGCTCCTGCTGTTGTGGCCAACCCTGGCGGCGTTGTGGATCGCGGCGGCGGGCGTCCCGCCTATCGGCGTCCTGGCGGCGTTCGTCGCCGGCACGTTCCTCGCCCGCTCCGCCGGTTGCGTGGTCAACGATATCGCCGACCGGAAAGTGGACGGGCACGTCGAGCGCACACGCGATCGCCCGTTGCCGGCGGGCGCCGTGACCTTGCCGGAGGCGTTCACGCTTCTCGCGGTCCTGTCGGCACTCTGCGTGGCCGTGGTGATGACGCTCAACGCTCCGACCCGCTGGCTCGCCCTCGCCGGTGCCGGAATCGCGGCGACGTATCCGTTCCTTAAGCGCTGGACGCATTGGCCACAAGCGGCGCTGGGCGTGGCGTTCAGTTGGGGAATCCCGATGGCCTTCACCGCGGTCAACGGCAGCCTGAATGCCATCGCCTGGCTGCTGTTCGCCGCCAGCGCGTTGTGGATCGTCGCCTACGACACGCTCTATGCCATGGTGGACCGGGACGACGACCTCGTCATCGGCGTCAAGTCCACCGCCATCCTGTTCGGGAATGCCGACCGCGCCGTGATCGGCGTACTGCAGTTGGCAACCGTCGGACTGCTGGTCGGCCTGGGGTTGAGTGCGGGGCTGGCGGGCGGCTGGTACGTCGGCGTGGCGGTGGCGGTGGGGTTGTTCGCGTTTCAACAACACCTGATCCGCAACCGCGACCGCGACGCCTGCTTCAAGGCCTTCGGCAATAACGTCTGGGTCGGCTTCGCGTTGTTCGCGGGTGCCGTGGCCGAGTTTGGTATAGCCGGAGCGGGGATCCGATGATCGATCGCCTGGACAGGATCATCGATGCCGTCGGCCGAGCGGTCGCGTGGCTCAACCTTGCCATGGTGGGCATCACCTGTGTCGTCGTGACCCTGCGCTACGCCTTCGAGATCGGCACGATCTTCCTGCAGGAAAGTGTCGTCTACCTGCACGGCACGGTCTTCCTCGTCGGCTTGTCCTATACGTTGCAGCACGACGCCCACGTGCGCGTGGACATCATCTACTCGCGCTTGTCGCCGCGAACCAAGGCCCTGGTCAACGGGCTCGGACACACGCTGCTGCTGATGCCCCTGTGCGTCGCCATCGTGGTGTTCAGTTGGGACTACACGATCAGTACATGGACCGTGCTGGAGGGATCGTCCGAGGTGGCCGGCGTGCCGGCCGTTTTCCTGCTGAAGACCCTGATTCCGGTCTCGGCGGTGCTCCTGTTCCTCCAGGCGGGCGCCCTCGGATGGCGGGATTTGCGCATCCTTCGTGGTTGAGTACCTGCCCCTCGTCCTGTTCGCCGCGGTGTTCGTGGCGTTGCTTGCCGGCTACTCGGTGGCGGCGACGCTCGCGGGCGTGGCGCTTCTGTTCGCCCTCGTGGGTGCCGCCTTCGGCCTCTTCGACCTTGGGGATCTCGGCTTCCTGCCCAGCCGGCTCTACGGGATCGTCACCAACCAGACCCTGATCGCCGTGCCCCTGTTCGTGCTCATGGGCGTCACGCTGGAGCGCACGCGCATCGCCGAAACGCTTCTGGAGAGCCTGTCCTCGGTCATGGGTGGCGTACGCGGCGGTCTGGGCATCGCCGTCACCCTGGTCGGCATGCTGATGGCCGCCAGCACGGGCATCGTCGGCGCCACGGTGGTCACCATGGGACTACTGGCGCTCCCGACGATGCTCCGCCACGGCTACGATCGGAGGCTTGCCACCGGGACGATCTGCGCGACCGGCACGCTTGGACAGATCATCCCGCCCTCCATCGCGCTGGTGCTGCTCGGGGACGTGCTGTCCGGTGCCTACCAGCAGGCCCAACTGAGCCTCGGTGCCTTCTCGCCGAAGACCGTCTCGGTCGGCGACCTGTTCGCCGGCGCGCTGTTGCCGGGATTGGTCCTGGTCGCGCTGTACGTGGGCTACCTCGCCGTCACCGCGCTCATCACGCCGAAACGCGCCCCGGGTGCCCGCGAACCACGCGGCGAAGGGTCCCTCGGGGTGCTGCTGCGCGGCCTGGCACCGCCCTTGATCCTGATCGTGGCCGTACTCGGTTCCATACTCGGTGGGTTCGCGACGCCGACCGAGGCCGCGGGTGTCGGAGCCATGGGCGCGTTGCTGCTCGCGGCGGCGTACCGATCCCTCAATGTTCCCGTTCTCAAGGAAATTTGCATCGCCACCGTGAAGACGACCTCGATGGTCTTCTTCATCCTCATCGGGGCATCGGTGTTCTCCCTGGTATTCCGCGGCTACGGGGGCGACGAACTGGTCCAGGGTTTGTTCGCCGACATGCCCGGCGGGGTCTGGGGCGCGACGGTGATCGTCATGCTGGTCATCTTCCTGCTCGGCTTCATCCTGGACTTCATCGAGATCACCTACGTCGTGGTTCCCATCGTTGCACCCGTGCTACTCGCGATGGGTCTGGACCCGGTCTGGCTCGGCGTATTGATCGCCGTCAACCTGCAGACGTCGTTCCTGACGCCACCTTTCGGATTCGCGCTCTTCTATCTGCGCGGCGTCGCACCGAATGAAGTCGCGACTTTGGACATCTATCGCGGCGTCGTTCCTTTCATCGTTCTTCAAGTCGTGCTCATGCTGGTGCTGGTCGTGGTTCCCGAACTGGCGACCTGGTTGCCCGGCGTCCTCTACTGAACGCGGCAATATGGTCGACTATCTGCTCGTGGTGGGACCCGGCCGATCCGGGAGCGACTTCCTGTACCGGGTCCTGCGTGCGCACCCGGACTATGCCTTCCCCGAGATCAAGGAAGGGGCGTACTACCGATCCGTTCGAGCCTTTCGACGGGCCCGCGGCAAGGTCCGCCCCGCAGGCGCTCGCCTGTGCGATATCGCCAACGATGCCTACCACGACCCGAAGCTGATATCCGGCGTCCGCGCATTGCAGCGGCAAGGCGTCTCGATCCTGATGATGGTTCTGCTCAGGAATCACCGCGACCGGGCGTTGTCGGCCATTCGATTCCGCAAGAGCCGCGGACGGCCGTCGGCACTTCGGGGTACCCGGCACCTCGAAGAATCCGTTGTCCAAGACCGGCTGACCCCAGCGATGCTCGAGGACATCTTCGGCCTCGACGTCGATATTCTCACGGTCGACTTCTCGACCCTTGTCGAGGACACCGAGAGCTTCCTTGCCAGGCTCGCATCGCTTTGCGGTACCGGGCCATTCGACTCGGTGGCCACCGAACCCGTGAACGTGTCGACTCGGGCGAGATTCGTCTGGCTTTCAACCCTCGGTTGGCTCTGCGCGGTCGCCCTTCGCACGTTGGGGCTGACCAGCCTGCTGCAGAGGATCAAGGACTCGCGTTTCGTCGCACGGGTGTTCTTCAAACCCCTTGCTGGGGGTGCGGAGGAGATTCGTCTCTCCCAGGCTGCCGCGCGCGCCCTCGACGATACGCACCGCGAATGCTGGTCGGTCGTGACGCGCGTTTCGGCGAAGGAAGCCGAAGGCGTTTTCCTTCGGAAAGCATCCTCATCCGGCCTGCGACCTCGACCGGTCGATTCCGCTCAATAGGTACCCGACCGATCT
>JAGWBM010000055.1:0-4611 GCA_021295895.1 Pseudomonadales bacterium | reverse complement strand
CTCGCCTTTTCGTGCGCTACCCTAACCCGATCCGCCGTGCGGTAGGTTCAAGTTATTTCCGGCGCAGGACACTAGGGCGCGTCTCCCGCGAGTCCCAGAAACGTCGCTTCCGCACCCCGTGCGACTTCATCGAGATCGTAGCGCTTGGCCATTCGGCGGGCGTCCCGCCGGATTCGCCTGACCTCCGCTGGGTCGTCGAGAAGATCGACAATCGCCGCCGCCAGTGCATCGGCGTCCAATGGCCTCACCACGCGGCCGAGCGCGTGGTCCGTGACCAGCGGCGCCGCTTCGCAGCCTTCGCTGACGATCAATGGAACCCCGCACGCCAGGGTCTCGTAGACCTTCGAAGGCATCGTTCCGGGTAGCTGGGCAGCCAGGGGCACCAAGGCCACGTCGAAGGACGCGACCAACTCACCGACCTCCTCCCTCGGGAGTGGGTCCTTGAAGACGACGTTGTCCAACCGCGCCGCCGTCGCGAGTTCCACAAGCGTCTTCTTGGTCGGCCCATCCCCGGTAAGCACGAACTTGATGCGGGGATGGTCGCGGAGCTTCTCCGCCGCGCTGATAACGACCTCCAAGCCCTGGAACAGTCCGTGCAATCCACAGTAGCCAACCAGGAAGTCCGCCTCGCCGAGACCCAGCGATGCACGTAGATCTTCGCTACGTCGCTCGGGTCGAAACAACGCCATGTCCGTCCCTCCCGGAATGACCGCGGTCGCCACCTGCGGGAACCGGCTCGCGATCGACTCGCTCGCCTTTAGGGTTGTCGCCGTCACAAGATCGGACTTCTCGTAGCCCAGCCGTTCAAGGCGTTCCATCAGCATGAGCGAAATGCCTTGCATCTCAAGGCCGGCGCGCACCGCGGTCTCGGGCCAGACGTCGGAGACGTTCATCACGATACGCGCCCTGGCCATTCGACCGATCAGGAGTCCCGCAGGCACCAGGAACAGCGGCGGGCTTTCGATGAAGACGATGTCCCGGCGTCCCATTCCGCGGATCCCGAACAACAGGCTCGACGCCACGAACGTGAGATAGCTCACGAGTCGCGGAAACGACTGCGCGGAGTTGGACGGTTTGAGCCAGGTGCGCACCACCTCGACATCTTCGATGCATTCCTCGACGCGGACCCTGCCCCGGAAGCCCGGAAACACCCTTCCGGTCGGGTAATTCGGCATGGCCGAGATCACACGGACGTCGTGACCGCGTACCGCCAGGCGCCTGGCGAGTTCATAGAGCCGCGCCGCCTTGGCGCCGATCTCCGGCGGGAAATTCTGGGTGAGGAAGAGGATCCGTAGCGGACGGGCTTGTCCCGTCCCGGTGCCGAGGCAACCGGGGTGGTTGGCGCGGGTGGCCACGGGGATCGCCCTTATGATTTGATCATGTAAATCAACGGGTTGCGGGTTTTCTCCATCCCACGCCTATCGGGCTGCTTCCACGTCGCTGCGTGCGTTGATGTAGGCCTGCTCCGAGATGGCGTGGTATTCCCGCATGTCGGCGAGGAACGAGCGGTACGAATCGAGCACGCGCTGGGCCAGTTCGTCGCCCCGCGCCTCTTCTTCGAGCACTTCCGTTGAAAGTTCGGCGAACCGTTTCAACACGTCGTCCGGCAAAGGACGGATCTCGATGCCGTGTTCTTCCACCAGTACCTTGAGCGCCGTCGCGTTGCGCGCGGTGAATTCGTCCAGCACCTCCTGGTTCACCGCCGTGCAGGCGACCTCGAGCATCGCCTGAAGGTCCGCCGGCAGCGCTTTCCACGCCTCGAGGTTGACGATCGCCTCCAACGTCGCACTGGGCTCGTGCCAGCCGGGGTAGTAGTAGTAGCGCGCAATCTCCTGCAAGCCGAAGGCGAGGTCGTTGTAGGGACCAATCCACTCGGTGGCATCGATGACGCCGGTCTGGAGTGCCGTGAAGATCTCGCTGCCCGGCATGGTTTCGGCCACGCCACCCGCACGCGAGAAGACCGCGCCGCCGAGACCCGGAATGCGCATCTTCAAGCCCTGGATATCGGCCAACGAGTTGATCTCCTTGTTGAACCACCCGGCCATCTGTGTCCCGGAGTTGCCGGTGGCCATGGGCAGCACGCCGAAGGGTGCGTACAACTCCCGCCAAAGTTCCATGCCGCCGCCGAACCGCAGCCAGCCGTTCATTTCCTGGGCATTCATCCCGAACGGCGCCGTGGTGAACATCGCGGCGATGGGCATCTTGCCGCGCCAGTAGTAGGCGGCGCCATGACCCATGTCCGCCGTGCCGCCGGCGACCGCGTCGAAGACCTCGAACGCGGGCACCAGTTCGCCCGCCGCGTAGACCTTGATCTTGAACCGCCCGGCGGACATCGTGTCCATCATCTCGGCAAGACGCTCGGGCGCCGTACCCAGCGCCGGGAGGTTCTTGGGCCACGTGGTGACCAGTTTCCACTCGACGACGGGTCCCTGGGCCACCGCGCCACGGCTGCCCCGTTCCGGTTCGACGGAGCAACCGATCAAGGACGCCAACAACACACTGAGGACGGCTAGGTGTCGCATGGAGGGGTTTCCGCTTGCACTAGCGCCATCGTATCAGACGACGCCTCGTGCAATCGCACCTACGACGGTCCGTCGAGGGTCTCCTCAATGACCTTGATGGCAGCGTCCAGATCGTGCCCTCGGGAACGGATCACACCGCCGGCATCGACGACCACGTAGGTCGGGTAACCGGTTATGTTCCACGACAGCCCAAGATCACTGCCCACGCCGATGTGCCAGTGAGCCCAGGGCATCGGCTCGTCCTCCATGAAGTCGGTGACGGTCTCCAGTTCGGCATCGACGCTGATCCCCAGAATCTCGAAGCGTTCCTCGGGATGCGCTCCCGAAAGGTCACGCATCTTGGGGAGAGCGGCGATGCACGGTCCGCACCACGTCGCCCAGAAGTCCATCAGGACGATCCTGCCAGCGTACGCGGACAGATTGTCCTCCGTACCGTCCAAGCGTTGGGCTCTCTCGTCCGCCACCGTCGAGCCAAGGAGCGTGTGGCGAAGCCCGTGCACAAGGGCCGCCTCGGCTTGGGCCATGGTCCGTGCCACCTGTTCGCCACCGACCGACACCTTCTTCACGAATTCCTCGCCTTCGACGCCTGCACTCATGCCCATCGCCATGGCAAGGGCGTGCTGCCGACTGGCTTCCCGATCCGCAGCATTCGTCGACGGGTTGTTTACCCCGGCGGCTAGTGCGTTTGCCGCGAAGTAGCGCGCCGTGGCGCGCACCACCGGATCATCGGCTTCGGACGCCACCTCGGTGAGGAAGTCGTCGAAAACCCGGGATCCGCCCACCGGTGCCGCGCTGGCCAATCTCATCAAGACGTCGGGCCAGCCGGCGAAATCCGCAGCGTTGGCGGTCAACCACCGCGCCGCCCCGATCAGGGCCTGCGGGTTGCGCATGCCGTGCTCGACCAGGAATTCGGCCGCATCGCGTGACTTCTCGTGGTCGGGACCGGCGTCCAGGATCGCCTGGGCCGCCGCAGTCGCTTCCAGCGCGTCGGGCGGCGACACGAACACAAACGCGGCAGCAGTGGGCGCAATTGCTTGTGCGTCGCCTTCTTGGGACGCGGAATTCTCGGCCCGCTCCCTGAAAGCCTCACGGCGCGCGGCGTCGTCGTCCTGCCACGCCTGCATGGCGTCGTGGTAGGCCTCGACGACCGACCAGTCCGGGCCGATCAGGCGCGCGAGCGCCGCATTCCCGAAAGCGATGTCGCTCTCCGCGGTTGGCGAAAGCCCGGTCGGGTGTTCCACCAAGAACCTTGCGGCTTCGACGGCACGGTCGCCTTCACCGTCGATGATCGACTTGGCCGCGACGACGGCCAGCACGATGTCCGGGTGTTCGCCCCGTTCCTCCTTGCGACGCCGATCTTTTTCGTCGCCCGAGGCATCGGATCGATTGATCTCGGCATCCCGTTGGTGCCAAGCCGTGTCCAGTTCGGTATAGGCCTCGATCAGCTTCCAGTTCGCCTCGTCGGCGTTGGCATCCGGGGTCAGGCCATCGCCGTCTTTCGCCATCTCGCAGCCGGCGGCGAACACCAGCAGCAGGGTTCCCAGAACGCGGAACACGGCACATCGACCCATCGCGGCAATGCAGTTGCCCATCGCATCAGTCCTCACGGTGACTTAAGCCCGAACAGTAGGCGCTCGCGCCGGCCCCGTCGTCAAATTCGTGGCCCGTTTGATTGCGACGTCCTCACCGACGATTTTGCCGGCAACCGCTGTCGAGTGGTCCAGCGACTAGTCGACGAACGGTTCGTCGCCCACGAGGGCCTGCAGGCGAGCGTCAGCGACGCCTGAACATCGGCGTATTCGGTCCGGCCGTAAACCGAGTTCATCTCGGAGGGGTCGGCCAGCAAATCGAATAGTTCCCACTCCTTCGGCTTGGAGTCGTCGATGGTGGCGGGCTGGTCGAGCGCCTCGCCGTAGTAGTAGATGAGCTTGTGCGTCTTCGTGCGGACGCCGTAGTGAGCGCTGACGTAGTGGTCTGCCAGGTGCATCCAGTATCGGTAGTACATGGACTGAGGCCAATCGGCGGGGATGTCGCCACGGAGGAGCGCCTCGAAGGAACGTCCCAGCATGTAGACAGGTTTGGCGAGGCC
>JAGWBM010000054.1 GCA_021295895.1 Pseudomonadales bacterium | reverse complement strand
CACCGGCGAACTGCTGGAGCTGGCAAGGGCCGAAGCTGCCTTGCACGGCGATTCCGTCGACGAACGGCACTTCCTGGTCGCATCGGCCATGCTCCTCTTCGCGGGCAGTCCACCACCCGTGAGCGCCTTGCGCTCCCTGATGGGGCTCTCGCAAAGCCACGACGCGTCCTGCGACGTTCGAGTCGATGACGACGGGAAGTGGATGAGGGAACTCGCCGAGTCGCATGGCGCGAACCCCACGCGGTTCCCCTACGACATCCACGGACCTCGGGGCTGAGCCAAGCGCAGGCCGGTTCGATCGTCGGCTTCTCGGGCGTCGGGTCGGCCTCGCCTTTTCCGAGTTCGCGGTCTTGGGCGTGTCGGGGGCGCCCTTGTGGCGTCCCTGGTTGAGTCGTGCGCGGTGCCCGGATCTCGATGCGCTCAGGCGACCCGGCAGTAGCCGACAGACCGGGCTCCTAGATCCGTGTGCGGTGCCAGGTGCCTGCCAACGGACTACAGGTAGGGTTTCACCCACTCGGAAAGGTAGCCTTCGCGGACAGTACCCGATTGGACGGTGCCCTCCTCGCCCGAGACGATCTTGAGTTGCACGCCGCGAGCACCGACGCGATGGTCCCGTGCGATACCCTCGCGATCAAGAATCACGTACACCGGGCGTACGCCGACCTTGTGCTCCGCGGCTCCCTGCGAGGCCCCGAGTAGAAAGCCGAAGTCATCGACGCGCCCGTGCACCATCTCGGTGGGATTGGCGGACAACCACTCGCGAATCACCTCAGCGGGTTCATCCGACAGGTGGACGACGGCGAATCCACGGTCGCGATACCGGTCCTGCAACGCCTCGAGCGATGGCATCGCCGCGATGCACGGCACGCACCAAGTCGCCCAGACGTGGAGCAGCACTGCGCCTCCCCCGAGATCCGTGAACCGCCGGTCCTCACCTTCGACATCCACAAATGCGACGTGCGCAATCGAACGACCCGTTAGCTGCTCCAGCAAACCCCTGAGGACGTCGCCCGAACTCGGCTCTCCGGTGTCGTCCTGGAGCGACACGAGGGAGGTAGTCGCCTCCCCGTCGGCGAGACGGACCAGCACCGCGCCGCTAGCCAGCCCCTCCACACTCTCGACCACGACCTCGCGTCGCATTAACGCAACGACTCTCGACGTGAACCATTCTCGAAGCTTCGCCACGGAGTCGGTCGCAACCCGATGGCTACCATCGCCAACGTCATCGAGGCGCACCCTTATTGAATCCCGAATCTCGCCGCCTATCGGCTTTTCCGCGAAAACGGCCATGGCGCTTCCCATGGCGTCGGCTCTATTTTCCGTTGCCACCACGCGCACGAGTTCCGGCAGTTTCTCCACGACTTCATTCAGAGGTATGGAGAACGACTCCAGTTCTCCTTTCTCTGCTCGGTGAATTTCGAGGATCTGCTCCATCACCTCTTCCAACGCGAACCGATGCACTTCCGCATTGATCCCGGTCGGCGATCCGATGGCGAGAACCGCGCCCACGACCAGAAACCATGTCTTCCGCCGTATCTCACTCATCCCGTGTCTCTCTTTCGATGTTGAGGCACTGCCGTAGCTAGTGACCTTTACGATCGCCTAACTCAGTTCTTGGAGTCATTGGCTGCGACTGCGTGAACATGGATATTTTCTGGAGCGAAAACCAACAAACGGCCGCACCAACAACGGCCAGCACGATGATGATGATGACGGGATGGCCCCGGCCGAGCACAAGCCGGGTCCAATGCATGCGTGCCGTTGGGACCGGGTCTTCCTCGTCCATCGCCTAGCCGGACTCCGTTGTTGGTCCGTTGCGTCAGTTTACTTGATCGAAGTACGCACATGACGACGGCCTGCTGTGCCTGGGGGTCGGGCCCACGTCGACTAGCATGAGCGCCAGATTCGTCAATGCACCGAGGATGCGCCGTCGGCACGACTTGAGCCCGACCGCCTTCGTCATGCGGCTCGGGACCTCGTCGGGCAGCAGAAGACTCGAGTGCGGTATGGAGAGTATCGACGCCGTTGTGCGGCGTTCACAGGCATGGCGATCGGTGGGTGTGAGATTCGCGCTCGCGGAACGTGCGTTTCCGGGCTGCCGATTCGGACTTTGGTTCACGCTGTTCTCCCTGGAACAGACCCCGACCGTCGCCGGGGCTTGACTCGACGGTTGACGGCGCGATACTCGGCTCGGCCAACCTCGTTGAACCATGCGGATGCCAACAAGCAGGATCTTTCGCCGGTGCGGTATCGCCCTTTCATTGCTGGTCGCGGTTGACGGTCTTGGTGCCGACCGCGGCACGGCTGACCCGAGATTCGACGATGTGGACGAAGAGGTCATCGTCACGGGCGAACGGGACGATTCTCACCAGGTCGTAAACCTGGAGACGATGATGGGCATCTACCAATCGCGTCTTCAGGGCTCGATCCTGTATCGGCGGCAGGAATACGCGGAGGCGTTACCCCACCTGCTCGCCGCCGCGAGGCGCGGGTTCAAGTTCGCCCAGGCACGCGTCGGGTTCATTCTCCAACAGGGGGTCGACGGCGTACCCCAGGATCCGGAAGCGGCCATCGCCTGGCTCGCCGTGGCCGCCCGGGGCGATACGCATCCCGAGATACGCAACTACTTCAAAGCCATGTGGGCGAAGATCCCCGATCAGCGACGCCCCGCACTTGAGAACCTCATCGACGTCTACGTTCAGAGGTACGGTAGCAGGGCAAACCGGGTGACCTGCGACATGAGCCACAAGGCGGGGACCTGGCTGAAGAAACTCACCTGCCGTTTCCAGGACGAGCATCTCTACAAGATCGGCGCGGATTTCGATCCGCATGGCTGGGCCACGTCGTCGGTCGAGTCCTCTCAGTGATAGGACAGCGACCATGGGGGACGGCCTCGTCCCGTACAAAGCCAGCCGGGGCGTCCGGCGCGGGCGACGACACACCCGATAGCGGGCGCGTTGGCATCGCCCCTACGATGCCAAGTCACACGAGGATGCGGCGCACGGGTGGGCGCGCCGTGCGTTGTGGCGTCGCTACGAACCGACGGTTGAACTCAACCGATCCGGCTCTTCGTCCTGTATTCGCTGGTAGATTTCTTCCCGATGGACGGCGACGTCGCGTGGTGCGTTAACGCCCACTCGAACCTGGTTGCCCTTGACCCCCAACACGGTGACGGTGATTTCGTCGCCGATCATGAGAGTCTCCCCAACGCGTCTGGTTAGGATCAACATGAGCCGACCTCCCTTGCCTGTGTCCTTGTCATTCGGCCTGTGTCCGGATGATTGCTTCCGTCATCCTCACAGCGGCAATCCTTCCGTTGCCGTCCGTGCCCTTGGCATGATCCGCAGTGTCTGCCTGGTTTGTTCTGTAGTGGCGGCAGCAGCGCAGACCAATATCACCCCCGATTGTGGACTACTTTGCAGCCTCATAACACCCCCTAGTCCGGTGTTCTCCACAGGCTACTAACACCTTTCTCAGGCGTCCTCCACAGCCATGGCGTCGCCGAGCCCGAATGCGTCATGGATGGCGCGTACGGCCAGTTCGAGGTAGCGCTCCGCCACAACGACCGAAATCTTGATCTCCGACGTGGAGATCATCTGAATGTTGATGTTCTCCGCTGCCAAGGCGTCGAACATGCGCGTCGCGACGCCCGCGTGGGACTTCATTCCAACCCCCACCGCGGAGACCTTGGCGATGCGGTCGTCGCCTTCGACTCCCCTCGCGCCGAGGGCTTCCTTGATGCCTGCAAGAATCTCCTCGGCACGTTCGTAGTCGGCGCGGCGAACGGTGAACGTCAGGTCGGTGGAGCCGTCTGCACCCGTGTTCTGCACGATCATGTCCACTTCAATGGAGGCGGCCCCGATGGGTCCGAGGATCTTCGAGGCCACCCCCGGCACATCCGGCACCCCGAGAATGGTCAGCTTGGCTTCGTCGCGGGCGTACGCGAGCCCGGAGACGAGTGGTTGTTCCATGGCGTTCTCCTCGGTGGTGATGAGCGTACCGGGACCTTCGTCAAAGCTCGAAAGGACGCGCAGCGGCACGCCGTACTTGCCAACGAACTCGACCGAGCGCGAGTGCAACACCTTGGCACCGAGACTGGCGAGTTCCAGCATCTCCTCGAAGGTGACCGCATCGAGTCGCCGGGCACTCTCCACGATACGCGGGTCGGCCGTGTAGACCCCTTCGACGTCCGTATAGATCTGGCATTCGTCGGCCCCGAGGGCAGCCGCGACCGCAACCGCCGTGGTATCCGAACCGCCGCGGCCGAAGGTCGTGATGTCTCCGTTGGACGCGATTCCCTGGAACCCGGCAACGACGGGTGTCACGCCGTCTTCGATATCGGCATTCAGACCCGCCACGTCGATGCTCTCGATGCGCGCCCTGGTGTGGTTGTCGTCGGTGCGGATGCCGACCTGCACGGCAAGACGCGAACGGGCCCGGCACCCGCGTTCCACCAGGGCCATGGACAGCAAGGCAATGGAGACCTGTTCGCCGGCCGAGAGCAGCACATCCATCTCTCTCGGCGGGGGACGGGGAACCACCTTGAGGCCGAGTCCTTCCAGGCGGTCCGTCTCGCCCGCCATGGCAGACACGACCACGACGACGCGGTCGCCGCCCTTCACGGTCGCCGCGACGCGGTCGGCAACGGCATTGACGCGATCGGTGTCGCGCACCGAGGTGCCGCCAAATTTCTGTACAAGCAAGCGAGACATGGAACTCCGCAGTCAGGACGACGCGGTACGGCCGCGCACCCAGTCGGCCACGGCGGCAAGTGCTGCGTCGAGTTTCTCAGGCTTGTCACCGCCGCCCGCCTGCGCCATCTCGGCACGACCGCCGCCCCGGGCACCGACCTGTTCGGCCACGAAGCGCACGGTGTCGTTGGCCTTTACCTTGGATGACACGCTCTTGCTGACGCCGGCGATGAGGCTGACCTTGGCACCCACGTGCCCCAGCACGACGACAGCATCGCCGAGTCGGTCGCGCAGCGTGTCCATGGTCGCTGGCAGGGACTTCGGATCGCCGTCCACCGTCGCCGCCAACACGCGAATGCCGTTTACGTTCACGGCCTCCTCGGCGAGATCCGCACCACGCCCGGCCGCCAACTTGGCATTCAGGGAGTCCACTTCCCGCTGCAGGTCCCGGGCCCGTTCGGCCAACTGACGCACCCGGTCGTCGATATCGGCTCGCCGGCCCCGGACCTCTGCGGCAACCGCGTCGAGTTGGCGTTCCCCTTCGGCGAACCAAGCCAGCGCGTGGGCGCCGGTGACGGCTTCCACGCGCCGCACGCCGGCGGCGACGCCTTCCTCCGAGACAATGTGAAAGACCCCGATATCGCCGGACCTCGCAACATGCGTTCCGCCGCAGAGTTCCACCGAAAACCCGTTGCCCATGGTGAGCACGCGCACCCGATCGGCGTACTTCTCGCCGAATAGCGCGATGGCACCCTTGTGGATGGCGTCATCGAAGTCCAAGACCTCGACGAGGGTCTCGGTGTTGGCGCGGATCCTCTCGTTGACACGGGACTCGATGCGCCCGAGTTCGTCGGCAGTCACCGGTTTGGGATGGCTGAAATCGAAGCGTAGCCGGTCCGGGGCGACCAGCGAACCCTTTTGTTCCACGTGGGTGCCCAGCACCTCGCGCAGAGCGGCGTGGAGCAGGTGGGTCGCGGAGTGATTGAGTACGATGTCCTGGCGCCGCTCGCAGTCGATGGCAGCGACGACGGCGTCTCCCCGGTGCAGCGCACCCGAGATGAGGCGACCGTGGTGCAGATACTGGTCGCCACCGCGGGTCGTGTCCTCGACCTCGAATCGCACCTCACCGCCTTCGGTGCCTATCACGCCCCGGTCGCCGACTTGGCCGCCGGCCTCCGCATAGAAAGGGGTCTCATCCAACAGGACCACGCCGCTGGCGCCTGCCTCAAGCGTGTCGACTTCGACGCCGCCTTCGTACAAGCCCACGACGTTGGCCTGGCCCTCGCGATGCGTATACCCCGAGAACTCGACCTTGGCGTCGACGCGGATACTCTGTTCCAAGTTGGCGCTGAAGCGCGCCGCCGCCCGACCGCGTGCCCGTTGGGCCTCCATGGCTTGGTCGAAACCGGCTTGGTCGATGCTCAAGCCCCGTTCGCGGGCGACATCGGCGGTGAGATCGACCGGAAACCCGTAGGTGTCGTAAAGCTTGAATACGATGCTGCCCGGGATCGTCTTGTCCTCGAGATTGACAATCGCCCCGTCGAGAAGCGTCATTCCCGATCTCAGCGTGTCGGCGAAACGCCGCTCCTCGTCCGCGACGGCCTCGGTGATGTGATCCGCGGCAGCGGCAATGCCCGGATAGGCATCCCCCATGAGTTCGACAACGGCTGCCACCAATTGGTTGAAGAACGGCTCGCGGATGTCGAGCTTGTACCCGTGACGCAGACCTCGACGAACAATGCGGCGCAAGACGTACGCCCGGTCCTCGTTTCCGGGTACGACGCCGTCGCCGATCAGGAAGGTCGCGGCTCGTACGTGATCGGCTATGACCCTGAGCGAGGGGTTGGCGAGCATGGCCGCCTCGTCGCTAATGCCCGCCAATCGCCCGGCGCGCACCACCAGTTGTCTAAAGAGGTCGTTTTCGTAGTTACTCGTGACACCCTGGACGATCGCGGCGACCCGTTCGAGCCCCATGCCCGTGTCGACACCCGGAGCGTCCAGCGGCGACAGCGTCCCGTCGGCGGCACGGTCGTACTGGGGAAAGACGAGATTCCAGAACTCGGAGTAACGGTCACCGTCTTCGTCGGCCGAGCCCGGGGGTCCGCCGGCCACATCCGGACCCAAGTCGTAGAAGAGTTCGGAGTCCGGCCCGCAGGGACCGGTGTCGCCCATCGCCCAGAAATTGTCCTCGTGATCGACGACCCGCTCCGGCGGCATTCCGATCTTCCGAATCCAGATCGCCCGAGCCTCGTCGTCGCTTGGATGCACGGTGACCCACAGACGATCCCTGGGGAGTTCGAGTACGTCGGTGACGAACTCCCAGGCCCACGTGATCGCGTCTTCCTTGAAATAGTCGCCGAAGGAGAAATTGCCGAGCATCTCGAACAGGGTCTGGTGTCGGGCGGTGTAGCCGACATTCTCGAGATCGTTGTGCTTGCCCCCCGCCCGGACGCAGCGCTGGCAACTCACCGCGCGCCGGTAATCCAACTGTTCCCGCCCGGTCAGGGCATCCTTGAATTGAACCATGCCGGCATTCGTGAACAGCAACGTCGGATCGTTTGCCGGCACCAGCGAACTTGACGGCACCACCCGGTGACCGCGCTGCTGGAAGAAGTCGAGATAGGCAGTGCGAATCTCGTCGGTCTTCATGACCTAGTGCTCCGATTCCGAATTCGTATGGCAACCCGCGCGGCGTTGCACCTTGCACGCCGCGATAATAAGTGAGGATGTGCCGTCCTCAAAACAAACACCTAGCGAAAACATCCGATTGTTTGTCCATTCACGAACGACGTCATGTCGATTCGGAAGTGGCACACTGGGTCGGTCCAAAAAAGGGCGGGAAGTATACTTGGGTTCGTGCGCTACGGTTACACGCCGGGGCGACAGGATCACGCCCCCCACCGGTCATGCCCCGTATCTGAACAGCCAAGTTCTCGCGGCGGCGGCCGAGCGCAGGGGCGAGGCTTGTCCACGCCCGCGTTGTTGTGAAGAACGGTCTGGATTCGGTCGGCGCGGGCGACCACGAGGGTCGCCCGTGCGTGCTCCGGATGGCTTGGTTCGACCGGCGCGGGACGCCGCAAGGGCGTCCCCTACGAGCCCCCTCCCAGCGAGCCAAGCACCTTGGCGACCATCCCCGAGGGGAATCCGCGCCCTGCCAGGAAACGCGCTCTTCTCGCCCAATCCGCACGGTTCTGGGGCGGTGCCGGTCCGAAGCGCTTGCGCGATGCCTTTGCCGCGAGTTCGGTCCAATCATCTGCATCCAAATCGAGATGGGCCGATGCGATGTCATCGTCAACGCCGCGCCCGCTCAGCCCGGCCCTGATCTTCAACGGCCCTTGGCCGCGTCCCGATGCCGAGCGTACGAAGGCCTGCGCAAACCGGTCGTCGGACTGCAGACCCGCACTGGCAAGATCCCCGATGATCTCTACGATCAGGTCGCCGGGATGCCCCCGGCCAGCGAGCTTGCGAGCGAGTTCGAATTGCGAGTGTTCGCGCCGGGCCAACAGCCGAACGGCTGCATCGCGGACCATGGTCCGGCGCTCGTCAGCCCGGTCCACGACCTACCCGACGACTAGCGCCACAGAACCCGCCCCAAAACAACTTCCATGGAACAAGCACTCCGTTGTTGCCTGGTAGTCAGCGGCGCTCGATGCCGGGAGAATTTCGCGTAGCGAATTCTCGGGGCGACCGCGAAGCGGTCGCGTCTCGCATGGCACAACCGTACGGGCGCCCCTATCGCGCCCCCCGGGCGCACGGTCGCCGTCGTGATGAGCCGCACGCTCCGCTCCTAGACGGCACGACCTCTCAGTTCGTGGATGCTGGCACCCCCCGTTGCGGGGGCCTCATCCGACGCCTCGGCTCGGCCACCACGGGTACGTCCGGGCAGCAACTCCGATCGAATGCGACCCTCAATACCGTCCCGGGCTTCCGGGTTCTCGTCAAGCCACTGGGCGGCGTTCTTCTTGCCTTGGCCGATGCGTTCGCCCTGGTAGCTGTACCAGGCGCCGGACTTCTCGACGATCCCCTGCTCGACTCCTAGGTCGATGATCTCGCCATTGCGGTAGATGCCCTTGCCGTAGAGGATCTGGAACTCGGTCTGGCGGAACGGCGGCGCGACCTTGTTCTTGACCACCTTTACTCGGGTCTCGTTGCCAATCACCTCGTCGCGGTCCTTGATCGCGCCGATGCGGCGGATGTCGAGACGCACGGACGAGTAGAACTTGAGCGCGTTGCCGCCCGTGGTGGTCTCGGGCGAGCCGAACATCACACCGATCTTCATGCGAATCTGGTTGGTGAAGATCACGAGCGTGTTGGAGTTTTTGATGTTGCCGGTCATCTTGCGCAGCGCTTGGCTCATTAGCCGTGCCTGGAGACCGACGTGGGCATCGCCCATTTCGCCCTCGATCTCCGCTTTCGGGGTGAGCGCGGCGACGGAATCCACGACCACCGCCTCCACGGCCCCCGACCGGACCAGCATGTCGCAGATCTCGAGTCCCTGTTCGCCCGTATCAGGTTGGGAGACAAGGAGGTCGTCGGTGTTGACGCCGAGAGCTTCGGCATAGATGGGATCGAGGGCGTGTTCCGCGTCGATGAAGGCGCAGGTGCCACCGCGTTTCTGCGCTTCCGCGATCACTTGGAGTGTCAGCGTGGTCTTGCCCGACGACTCGGGCCCGTAGATCTCCACCACGCGCCCACGTGGCAATCCGCCGATGCCCAGCGAGATATCGAGTCCCAGCGATCCGGTGGAAATCGACGGTACCGCCTCGAGTTCGCGGTCTCCGAGGCGCATCATGGCGCCTTTCCCGAACTGCCGCTCGATCTGCGAAAGCGCGGCGGTAAGGGCACGTTCCTTGTCTTTGGCTATGTCCGTCACGGGGGTCTCCTAGCTATTTTCTGGTGAGGTTTCGGGTGAGGACCAACATCTGACGGGGTACTGTATATTTGGTCAGTAGCGACGTCAAGCCACGCAGCGTCGATTTCAGCTAAATCGCACAACAAAGAGAGGCGATCGGCTTGGTTCGGCGGCTCATTGATATCAAGCAGCGGCGTGGCGTCGTTGGTCCTGCACGGGCGACCGCGTGCCGTAGCGGGGACATCGGATTGCCCACCCGCCGTTTTGCCGCGCGGAGTCCTGGGTTAGGCTCTCGCGACATGGATCTCGCCGCCCACACGCCGATGATGCAGCAGTACCTCCGCATCAAGGCGCAATATCCGGACACGTTGCTGTTCTACCGGATGGGCGACTTCTACGAACTGTTCTACGACGATGCGAGACGCGCGGCGGGATTGCTCGACATCACGCTGACTGCACGCGGCCAATCGGCCGGCAGCCCCATCCCCATGGCAGGCGTGCCGTTCCACGCCGTCGACGGCTACCTGGCCAAGCTGGTGGAAGCGGGCCAAGCCGTCGCCATATGTGAGCAGATCGGCGATCCGGCAACGTCCCGCGGTCCCGTCGACAGACAGGTACAGCGCGTGGTTACCCCAGGCACACTGGCGGAGGACGGCCTGCTGGCACCGGAGCGAGAGAGCGTACTCGCGGCGGTCAATCCCGCACCCACCGGTGTCGGCGTCGCGTGGTTGAACCTGGCGTCGGGGGAGTTCTCGTTCAGCACGGCGTCGGGTCGTGCGGACCTAGACGCCCTCCTCGCCCGGGTCAAACCCGCCGAGGTGCTCGTTCCCGAGCCAATGGACATCGACGCCGAGACGCCGCAGCAGACGCGCGATTCGTTGGAATTCGACAACGAACTCGGCTTCCGCCACCTGGTGGACCACTTCCGGGTTGCCGACCTCGGCGCGTTCGGACTCGACCCAACGGATGCGGCGGTGGGCGCGGCATCGGCCGTGCTGCGCTACGCCCAGGCCGCTCGCTGCCAGGATCTCGCGTTCGTCGACCGACTGAGCCGGACCGCCGACACCGACACCGTGGTCATGGATGCCCAGACCCGGCGCAACCTGGAGATAGATCGGCGTCTCGACGGCGAGTCCACCGGCACATTGTTCTCCGTGATGAACCACACGGCCACGGCGATGGGAGCGAGGCTGCTGAAATCGTGGCTGAACGCCCCTGTTAGGGACCACGAAGCGCTCGGCCACCGACAAGCGGTCGTGGCGGCAGTCCGCGACACTGGGGTGGCGACCGGTTTGTCCGACGTGCTGGGGGACATCGGCGACATGGAGCGGATCACCAGCCGCATCGGGCTCGGCAACGCATCGCCTCGGGATCTGGGCAGGCTGCGCCAAGCCCTCGGGTCCATGCCATGCGTGAACAGTCTCGTCGCCGACCTCGACGATCTCGATCTCGCCGCGCGGTTCGACGCCCTGCCGCCCTTCGACGCCGAGTTCGGCGAACTCGAGACCGCGCTGGTCGCCGACCCGCCTGCGACAATCCGCGAAGGGGGCGTGTTCGCCCGGGGCTATGACCCGGAACTGGATCGCCTCAAGGACTTGACCGAGAACGCTGCGGAATGGCTGGCCGACTTGGAGTCCCGCGAACGGCAGCGAACCGGCATTGCGAACCTCAAGGTCGGCTACAACCGGGTGCACGGCTACTACATCGAGGCGAGCCGGGCGGTGACCGCCGAGATGCCCCCGGAGTACGTGCGCCGACAAACGCTGAAGAACGCCGAGCGCTACATCATGCCGGAACTGAAGCGGTTCGAGGACGAAGCCTTGACCAGCCAAGCGCAGGCTTTGAGGCGTGAGCGGTACCTGTTCGATACCTTGATGACGCAACTGCAGACACGCCTCGACGGCCTGCGCGGCGCCGCCCGGGAAGTGGCTCGGCTGGACGTTCTCAACGCATTCGCCATCGCCGCCGACCGCTACCGGTTCGCACGGCCCATACTGACCGACGAACCCGGGCTCGCCATCGAAGGCGGCCGGCATCCGGTTGTCGAAGCAGAGTCCACCGAATCCTTCGTCCCGAACGACTTGACGCTCTCCGACTCGCGCCGCATGTTGATCGTTACCGGCCCGAACATGGGGGGCAAGTCCACCTACATGCGCCAAGCCGCCCTGATCACCCTGCTCGCCCATACCGGCAGCTTCGTATCCGCGACGGCGGCGACCATCGGTCCCATCGACCGCATCTTCACGCGGATCGGTGCTTCCGACGATCTCGCCCGCGGCCGTTCCACGTTCATGGTGGAGATGAGCGAAACCGCGCACATCCTGCACAACGCCACACCCCGTAGCCTCGTACTACTCGACGAGATCGGCCGGGGAACGAGTACCTACGACGGTCTCGCGCTCGCCTGGGCAACCGCCGACTACATCGCGCGACACATCGGGGCATTCACCCTGTTCGCGACGCACTATTTCGAACTGACCGCGCTGCCGACGGAAATCGACGCCGCCGCCAACGTCCACCTCGACGCGGTCGAGCACCGGGGCGAGGTCGTATTCCTGCACAGCGTCCGCGAAGGGCCGGCAAGCCAGAGCTACGGGATCGAGGTCGCCAAGCTCGCAGGCGTGCCGGGTTCTGTTCTCGCCGATGCGAGACGGCGCTTGGCCGATCTCGAGACGCGACATGCCCACACCGGCACTTCGCCACAGATGGACCTCTTTCAGGACCTACCCGCTCGGGAGGCAAGATCCGCGACCAACGCCATCGCGCGGCAACTGCAAGAACTCGAACCGGACTCTATGTCGCCCCGCGACGCCCTCGCCGCCTTGTACGACCTGAAGGAGGCCGCGCGCGGCGACGACGCTGCCGAGGGAACGCCGCAACGGTCACCAAACGAGTAAGATCCGACGTGCCCCGCCCTTGTCGGTGGTACATGGACGCGCGTTGGACGAGCCAAGGCGACGGCGCGCCCAACGGGCCGATGTCGCCGTGTCTCTTTGAGTTGCCCACACAAACGAGATGTCTCCCGACGCGCTTGCACACCCACCTAGCTCGTCGCCGACGTCTGTGCCGCGCAAGTTCGTAGCGGACACAGTTTCGAGCCACCGGTGCCGGTCCCCACGCGAGCGGCCCGACGCCGGCTATCTCTCGAGATATTTCCGCTTACCCGTCACTTCGCGCCAATCGGCTTCGTCGTCGGGCGGATCTTTCTTCTCGTTGATGTTCGGCCAGATATCCGCGAGTTCGGCGTTGAGATCCAGGAAGTTCTCTTGGCCGTCGGGGATTTCGTCCTCGCTGAAGATCGCGTCCACCGGGCATTCGGGCTCGCACAACGCACAATCGATGCACTCGTCCGGGTGGATGACGAGCATGTTCGGACCCTCGTAGAAGCAGTCCACGGGACAGACTTCCACGCAGTCAGTCAGCTTGCACTTGATGCAGTTCTCGCCGACCAGGAAGGTCATCGATACGTTCCGGACGTAAAAAGAGGCGGTATTCTACTCGTGCCGGCCCGCTTCTCAAGCCGCAATGCTCGGCCAGCGCTCCGTCGACGGCACGACCGCGCCGCGACGGCGCCAATCCCGGGACCGGCAACCAGGCGGCTAACTGCCCAACAGCGAGTTGGGATCGATGGGTTTGCCGCCGTCCCGAACCTCGAAATGGAATTGACCACCCGTCGTTCCCGACCCGGCCCGGGCGACCGCATCACCGATGCGCACCGTGTCGCCTTCCTTCAGATTCGGCCGCACGTTGACCCCATAGGCGACGAGATGGCGTTCGCTCGCCTTCACGATCACCAGGTGACGAAAACCGCCCAGTCCCGGCCCCGCGTAGACCACTACGCCGGACGCGGCGGCCTGAATCAGCGTGCCCTTGCGGAGCGAGTAGTCCAGGCCCTTGGATCCGCCGCCGAATCCACGCGTGGGTTTCGCGGCCACGGGCCGACGCCATGCGCCTGCCGCCACGGTCGACGGAACATCCAGCCGGGCCGTCGCTGCGGGCGTTGGATCGGCGACAGCAGGCTTGGCCGGTGCCGCTTCCGGCGCCGTTTTGGCTGGCTGCGGCGCTGGCGGTTTGGTGGGCGTGACCGCTGGGCTGGCGGTTGGCTTGGGCGCAACCACGGGGGTCGCAGCGGGCTCGGGTACGGGTGCCGGCGGAACCTTCACGCCGGCCGGCTTGTCGGGTTCAACCTGCGGGTTTGCCGCTGACGGCTTGGCCGGGGCCAAGGTGGGTCTCGCTGGGCGCGCAGGCTTCGGTGGCGGCCCTGTTCCGGTCAGTGCGATGCGTTGACCCGTCTCGATCACGTAGGGTGGCTTGATCCGGTTCCGGGCGGCCAACTCGTTGACGTCGAGTTCGTAGCGCCACGCCACGGAGTACAGCGTGTCGTACTTCTGCACGGTGTAGACATCGGGCATCGGCCCCTCGACCAGGGAACGCTCGGACACCGGTGCGGGCGTGTGCGCCAGGCAAGCCGCCAACAGAACGGACAACGCCGCGCAAACGCCCACGATGCGAAAGACGTTTCCCAAGCTATGGTTCATCCGTCGTCCCGTCACGCCGAGCCGATACGATCCCCAGAACACCGACCAGAAGCGCTCCGACGACCATTGCCCCCACGACCCCGGCCACGGCGGTGTCCGAGAAACCGGTCTCTCGCCACGGCCACAACTGCGTCAGCGAGCCCGTCATCAGACCGGTGAGCAGCGCGAGTACCGCCGGGCGCGCCCGGTCGAGCAACCAGGCCAGGAACTTGGAAAAGCAGACAACGCCGATCACCAGACCGGCGGAGAAGGTGGCCAGGACCGGCAGGTCGATGGCAAGCAGCGCTTTCGCCATCGGCTCGTAGAGTCCCAGCATCACCAACACGAAGGCGCCCGATAGGCCGGGCAGGATCCATGCCGTGGCGGCGAATGCGCCGGCGATGAATATCACCGATGGCTGCTGGCCCGCCGTCCCGGTATCCAGGAATCCAATCACTATACCGCCGAGCGCACCCGCAAGCCCCAGCGTTAGCAGCCAACGCCAGTTCGATTGGCGCCCCACGTGAACGACCGAGGCGGCGATCAACCCGAAGAAGAACCCCGTGACGTAAACCCCGTGGGATTCCAGGAGACCGACGACAAACCACAGTGTGAGTGGCAAGCCGACCGCCATTCCAGCCACGAGAACGCCGAGAAAACCGAGGCTGTGCCGACGCGCGAAGGCACCCCAGCCATCGCGTAGCAGCGTCGACGCCGAGGTGTGCGAGAACGAGGCGATCGAGCCGACCAACTCGTCGTATATGCCGCTGACGAAGGCGATGGTTCCACCCGACACGCCGGGTACCGCTTCCGCCATGCCCATGGCCAAACCGCGGGCGAAGACGCCGGGACGAGAGTGGCGGACCGGCGAACGTCCCGCTCCGGTGGCGTCGTTCATCGCGCAATGCCCCGCACCAACGGCACGAAACGGACGTGGTCGAGGGTTTCCTGGCGCCACGAGTCGCCCGACTTGCGCAAACGCTTGAGTTCCTTCACGTCGCCCTGGCCGACGGGTATGACAAGGTGTGCGCCATCGTCCATCTGATCCATCACCGCGTCGGGGATGTGGGAAGCGCCCGCCGTCACCATCACCGCATCGAACGGCGCATGTTCCGGCCAGCCGAGATTGCCGTCGCCGTGCTTGAGACGGACGTTTCGAATACCCAGTGCGCGCAGCCGCTCACGTGCGCGTTCCAGCAGGCCGCCGATGCGTTCGACCGTGTAGACCCGCTCCACCAGGGACGCCAGGATCGCCGTTTGGTAACCCGATCCCGTACCGATCTCGAGGACCTGCCGCGGCGCCCCGCCGTCGCCGGCCCCGTTGATGACCGCCACGGTCATTGCCGCCACCAGATAGGGTTGGGAGATAGTCTGGCCGTGGCCGATGGGTAGCGCCGAATCCTCGTAGGCACGATGCGCAAGCGCTTCGTCGACGAAGATGTGTCGGGGTACCGCGGCGATGGTGTCGAGAACGCGCTCGTCGGCGATACCCGCCTCCCGCAGGCGCCGCACAAGACGGTCGCGGGTACGTCGAGACGTCATGCCGATCCCCTCCAGGTCGAAATCCTTCATGGCGTCTGTACGTCCGGCCCGGCGGGGTCGACGACCACGTAGAAGGTTTCACCCTCGGCCACCATCCCGAGATCGGCCCGCGCCCGGGCTTCGACGACCTCGTGGCCTTCTTTCGTCGTCAACACCTCCGCCGCCAGGACGCGGTTGCGCTGGGCGAGTTCGGCGGTCTGCCGTGCCTGGGTTTCGACGTTGGCTTCGAGTTCCCGAACCGCGAACCACCCCGATTCGCTGAACCAGAATCGAAACAGGAGCACGGCCAATACGGCGAGCCCCGAGAGCGCGAAGATCATGGGTGCGCGCGGGCCCACTACCGCGCACCCCCACCCGGTAGTTCGGCGCGGCCGCGGTACTCGGCGTCGGCACCCAGCATTTCCTCGATGCGCAGCAACCGGTTGTACTTCGCGACCCGCTCGGATCGCGAGCAGGCACCGGTCTTGATCTGCCCCGCACCCGTGGCGACAGCAAGGTCGGCGATGGTTGTGTCTTCGGTCTCTCCGGAACGATGCGAGATCACGGTTCCGTAGCCCGCAGTCGCCGCGGTGCGAATGGCCGCCAGCGTCTCGGTGAGGGTGCCGATCTGGTTCGGCTTCACGAGGATCGCGTTGGCAACACCGTCCCGAATTCCCCGGCCAAGCGTCGCGTGGTCGGTCACGAAGAGATCGTCGCCCACCAACTGGGTGCGTGCACCGAAACGCGCCGTCAGCGACCGCCAGCCCGACCAGTCGTCTTCGTCCAAGGGATCTTCTATGGAGATAATCGGGAAGTCGTCGAGGAGTCCACCGAGGTAGTCGGCGAATTCGCCGGCGTCGAGGCAACGGCCTTCGCCCGCCAGCCGGTAGGTGCCAGCCTCATGGAACTCGGTGGCAGCGCAGTCCAGCGCCAGGAGGACGTCTTGTCCCAACTCGTATCCGGCCGATTCCACCGCGTCGGCGATCACCGACAAGGCCGCCGCATTGGAGTCGAGATCCGGTGCGAAGCCGCCTTCGTCGCCCACCGCCGTGGCCAACCCCCGGGACCTGAGCGTTGCCTTCAGGGCGTGGAAGACCTCGACGCCGCAGCGCAACGCCTCGGCGAAGGAGCCGGGCCTTACGGGCATCACCATGAACTCCTGGATGTCGACGTTGTTGTCCGCGTGGGCGCCGCCGTTGACGATGTTCATCATTGGAACCGGCAGGCGCACAACGGGACCGCCGCCGTGGAGGTCTCGCAAGTGGACGTATAGCGGGATGCCCCGGGCGGCGGACGCCGCCTTCGCGGTCGCCAGCGATACGCCCAGGATCGCGTTGGCACCGAGACGGCTCTTGTTGGGTGTGCCGTCGAGTTCGATCAAGCGACGGTCCAGGGTTTCCTGATCGTCCGCATGCAAGCCGTGCATCGCAGCGGCGATCTCGACGTTCACGGTTGCGACCGCGCCACGTACGCCCTTGCCGCCATACCGACCCGCATCACCGTCGCGAACCTCGCGGGCCTCGCGGGAGCCGGTCGAAGCCCCCGAGGGGACAAGGGACGACCCCGACTCGCCGGTGTCCAGGACGACATCCACCTCCACGGTGGGATTGCCCCGGGAGTCAAGCATCTCGCGGGCCCGGACCGCCTCGATGAGTGCCACCCTCAGTCTTCACCCGGCGGGGATCGCACCGCATCCTCGAGGAACGCGTGGCGTTTGACCACGGCATCGAGTTCGGCGAGTTCCCGGAGCAGGTCTGCCATCAGGGGCGTCGGCCACGCGTTGGGACCGTCCGACAGGGCACGCTCCGGTTCGGGGTGGGTTTCCATGAAGAGTCCCGCCACCCCCGCGCCCACGGCGGCCCGGGCCAGCACCGGCACCATCTCGCGCTGGCCGCCGGACTTGTCGCCCAACCCGCCCGGCATCTGCACCGAATGCGTGGCATCGAATACCACAGGGCAGCCGGTATCGCGCATGATCGCCAGGGCGCGCATGTCAGACACCAGGTTGTTGTAGCCGAAGCTCGCGCCCCGCTCGCAGACCATGATCCGATCGTTTCCAGTCGCCCGCGCCTTGCCGACGACATGACGCATGTCATTCGGCGCGAGGAACTGACCCTTCTTGATGTTGACGGGCAGACCCTGGGCGCAGACGTTTTGGATGAAATTGGTCTGCCGGCACAGGAAAGCGGGGGTCTGCAACACCGAGACCACGTCCGCCACCTCGTCAAGGGGCGTGTCCTCGTGGACGTCGGTGAGCACCGGCACGCCGACTTCGCGATGTACCCGGTCGAGGATTCGAAGCCCCTCGTCGATTCCAGGCCCCCGGTAGCTCTCGTGGGACGACCGATTGGCCTTGTCGAACGAACTCTTGTAGATGAACGGCAAACCCACGCTCTCGGCGATGGCCTTGAGCCCCGCCGAGGTTTCCATCGCGAGCCCCTCCGACTCGATCACGCAAGGGCCGGCAATCAGGAATAGGGGGTGATCGAGCCCTACCTCGAAACCACAAAGCTGCAAATCCGGACTCCTCCTTCCCTGTCCGATCCGTTTCCGACTTCGGTTTCCCTGCCGGCCCCGGCCTGGTCGCGGTATTAGCCTGCCGCGATTTCGGTGGGCTGCGGCTGATCCGCATGCCGGTTGGCCGCCGCGATGAATCCCCGGAACAGCGGATGCCCGTCCCTGGGCGATGAGTTGAACTCGGGATGGAACTGGCATGCCACGAACCAGTCGTGGGCGGGCAGTTCGATCATCTCGACCAGATCGTCGCGATCACTGCGCCCGGCCACCGCCATGCCGTGCTCCACGATGGACGGGACGTAGGTATTGTTGACCTCGTAGCGGTGCCGGTGGCGCTCCAGGACAGCCTCTTCGCCGTACAGGGTACGCGCAAGGCTCGCCGCGTCGAGAAGGCATCGCTGCTCGCCGAGCCGCATGGTGCCGCCGAGGCCCTCGTCGCCATTGCGCTGCTGGGTTTCGCCCGTGAGGTCATGCCACTCGGACACCAGGCCGATCACGGGGTGTTCGGTTTCCGGGTTTATCTCGGTCGAATGCGCGCCCTCGAGCCCGGCGACGTGACGCGCGAAGTCGATCACCGCCGCGTGCAGACCGTAGCAGATGCCGAGGTACGGGACGTTGTGTTCGCGGGCATATTGCGCCGCCAGGATCTTGCCTTCGAAACCCCGGGGACCGAAGCCGCCGGGAACCAGGATTGCGTGCACGCTGGCAAGGACATCGCAGCCGTTTTGCTCAAGATGCTCGGCGTCGACGTAGCGAACCTCCACCCGGGTGTGGTTCTGGATGCCTGCGTGGATGATGGCTTCAGTCAGGGACTTGTAGGCGTCCGGCAAATCGAGGTACTTGCCGACGATGGCGATCTCGGTGGTCCTTTCCGGCGAACTCAAGGCGTCGACAACCCGTCGCCACTCCAGGAGGTCGGCACTCGCGCAATCCAGTCGGAACTTCTCCACCACCAAATCGTCCAGGCACTGTTCGTTCAGTAGCACCGGTACCTGGTAGATCGACATCGCCACATCCTGGAGCGAAATGACCGCCGGTTCCTCAACGTTCGTAAACAGCGCGATCTTGGCGCGGACGGCCTTCGGCAGCGGCTCTTCGGAACGGCAGATGAGCACGTCGGGCTGCAAGCCGATGGAACGGAGTTCCTTGACCGAGTGCTGGGTCGGTTTCGTCTTGATCTCGCCCGCCGTGGCAAGGCGGGGCACCAGCGTCAGGTGGATGAACATGGTGTTGCGGCCGCCGATCTCTAGGCGCAGTTGCCGCGCCGCCTCGAGGAACGGCTGCGACTCGATGTCGCCCACGGTGCCGCCGGTCTCGACGATGACGATGTCGAATCCTTCGCCCACGGCGCGGATTCGGCGCTTGATCTCGTCGGTGATGTGCGGGATGACCTGGACGGTGCGGCCTTCGTAGTCGCCGCGCCGTTCCTTGCGGATGACCTCGTCGTAGACGCTGCCGGTGGTGAAGTTGTTCTGCTGCGACATGCGCACGCCGCGAATGAACCGCTCGTAGTGGCCGAGGTCGAGATCCGTTTCGGCGCCATCCGCGGTGACGAACACCTCGCCGTGCTGGAACGGGCTCATCGTGCCGGGATCGACGTTGATGTAGGGGTCCATCTTGAGGATGTTGACCTTGAGGCCGCGCGCTTCGAGAACGGCCGCCAGCGAAGCCGTGACGATACCCTTGCCGAGCGAGGACACGACCCCGCCGGTTACGAAGATGTATTGGGTGGTTCCCATCTTTGACCCGGTCCCGCGTCCATGCCGGAAGATGGAAGTGCACCTTAGCACATTTTTGCATCCGTGGGACGCTCGAATGCGACGAGTGTCGGCGGGGTGCCGCGAGTTTTCAGCCCATTCGCACACCGGTCCGAGTCGATCTCGCACAGCGTCGTGCAAAGGCTAGACGCATCATGGTCCTGTACACTCCACCAATGCGGAAGGACCATGAACGCCACCGTGATCGACACGCTGAAATTCGCTGATCGCCTCAAGAAGGCGGGGTTCGAGCCGCGCCAGGCCGAGGGGTTGACCCGCGCCCTCGGCAACGAACTGGCCGAGCGCATGGTGACCAAGCGCGACCTCGACGATGCCGTCCAGACCTTAGACACCACCCTGAAGACCATGGACGCGAAGTTCGAGGCGAAGTTCGCTGGGCTGGAACCCCGTTTCGACGCCATCGACGCCAGGTTCGCCGGGCTGGAACCCCGCTTCGACGCCAGGTTCGCCGGGCTGGAACCCCGCTTCGACGCCATCGACGCCAGGTTCGACGGGCTGGCACCCCGCTTCGACGCCATCGACGCCAAGCTGGCGTCCCAGCACCGGGAGTTCTCCGGCAAGTTCAACGTGCTGTTAGGGACAATGGCCTTGGGTTTCACGCTGGTCATCGGATTGATGGGCTACAGCCTGTTTTCGCCCCGCTTCGCCGGCTTAAACGCCGGGGCAGTCGCCATCGAGTCCCAAGCCGTCAGAACCCTGCCCCAGCCCCCCGCCCTGGACTGACCGCGACCTCTCCGCCCGAGGCACGGAGGTCTGCCGGTCAGCGGTACCGCTGCCCCGGCTCGAGTCCCCATGTCCGGCCATTGATACAGCGGGACATGGGGTAGGATGGTGCCATGGCCGACGATGAACACCGGGGTCCCCGCCCCACCGGATTCGACACCCTTGCCCTGCACGCCGGGCAGAAGCCGGACACCGCCACCGGGGCACGCGCAACACCGATCTACCAGTCCGCGTCGTTCGTGTTCCCGGACAGCGATTTCGCCGTGGGCCTGTTCAACATCGAGCGTGCCGGGCACGTTTATTCCCGCCTGTCGAACCCCACCAACGCGGTACTCGAAGAGCGGATCAGCGCCCTCGAGCACGGCGTCGCCGCCATCGCCGTCGCGAGCGGCCAGGCGGCCATGCACCTCGCGGTGTCGACGATCTGTTCCGCCGGCGACCACGTCGTGGCATCACGGTCGCTCTACGGGGGCACGCACAACCTGCTGCAGTACACGCTCCCCCGTTTCGGAATCGAGACCACCTTCGTCGATCCGCGATCGCCCGGTGCATTCGGGGCCGCCATTCGCGACAACACGCGACTGGTGTTTGGCGAGATCCTCGGCAACCCGGGCCTCGAAGTGCTGGATGTCCCTGCCGTTGCGAAGGTCGCGCACGATGCCGACCTGCCCCTGCTCGTCGACGCCACCTTCGCCACACCGTACCTGTGCAAACCCATCGATCTGGGCGCGGATCTGGTCTTCCATTCCGCGACCAAGTTCCTAAGCGGCCATGGCATCGTCATCGGCGGCGTAGTGATCGACGGCGGCACCTTCGACTGGGAAGCTTCCGGCAAGTTTCCGACCCTCACCGAACCCTACGAAGGCTTTCACGACCTCGTGTTCGCGGAGGAGTTCGGACCACAGGCGTTCATCGTCCGCGCACGGCGGGCGTGCATGTCGCCTACCACCGCGTTCCATGTGCTTCAGGGGCTGGAAACGCTGCCGATCCGCATGGAGAAGCACGTTGCGAACACCCGGGAGGTGGTGGCCTTCCTCGACCAACACGAAAGCGTTACGTCCGTCAGCTATCCGGAGTTGCCCTCCCACCCCGATCACGACCTCAGTGCACGCCTACTGCCCAGGGGCGCCGGTGCCGTGTTCAGCTTCGATATCAAGGGCGGCCGGGACGCGGGGCGAACGTTCATCGAGAACCTGTCGATCTTCTCCCATCTCGCCAATGTCGGAGACGCCAAGTCCCTGGTCATCCATCCCGCCAGCACGACTCATCACCGTATGGACGCCGAAGCCCTGGCCGCCGCCGGCATCGGCGAGGGCCTGGTTCGACTGTCGATCGGCCTCGAGGATCCCCGCGACCTG